>JAUSBL010000104.1 GCA_030658975.1 Candidatus Latescibacterota bacterium | reverse complement strand
CACAGGATGTGTGGACCCAAGTCGAACAGCAGCATGGGCATGGGCAGGGACAATTTCGCAGTCAGAACCAAAGCCAAGCGCTCCGGGCACATGAGGTGCCCGGAGCGCGTCCCCGGCCGGACCAGGATCTCCAGATCCGGGTCGACGGATACCGCCGCCTATTGCATGCCGAGATGGTAGGCCAGAAACGCCCACTCGTCTGCGACCTCCTCGATGATCTTCGCCGTCGGCTTCCCGCCCCCGTGCCCCGCCTTGGTCTCGATGCGGATCAGCACCGGGTTGTCGCAGCCCTGCGCCTCCTGGATGCGCGCGGCGTACTTGAAGCTGTGGCCCGGCACCACGCGGTCGTCGTGGTCGGCGGTCGTGACCAGGGTGGCCGGGTAGCAGGTCCCGTCCTTCAGGTTGTGGTAGGGCGAGTAGGCGCGCAGCACGGGGAACATCTCGGGGTCCTCGCTGCTGCCGTAGTCGCTGGTCCAGGCCCAGCCGATGGTGAACTTGTGGAAGCGCAGCATGTCCATGACCCCGACCGCGGGCAGCGCCGCGGCGAACAGCTCGGGCCGCTGGTTGATCACCGCGCCGACCAGCGTGCCGCCGTTGCTGCCGCCCTGGCAGGCCAGGTGGGCGGCCGAGGTGTACTTCTCCGCGATCAGCCACTCGGCCGCCGCGATGAAGTCGTCGAAGACGTTCTGCTTGTTCTTGAGCATGCCGCCCTGGTGCCACTCTTCGCCGTACTCGCCGCCGCCGCGCAGGTTCGCCATCGCGAACACGCCGCCCATCTCCACCCACTGCAGGCGCGAGATCGAGAAGTAGGGGGTCATCGAGGCGTTGAAGCCGCCGTACCCGTACAGCAGCGTGGGGTTCTTGCCGTCCAGCTCGATGTCCTTGCGGTGGACCAGGAACATCGGGACCTTCGTACCGTCCTTGCTGGCGTAGAAGACCTGCTCGGTGGCGTAGTCGCTCAGGTCCACGTCGATCTCCGGCTCGCGGAAGACGGTGCTGACGCCGGTCTTGAAGTCGTACTTGAAGATCGTCGGCGGGTAGAGGAATGACGTGAAGGTGTAGAAGCTCTCGGTGTCCGCGCGGTGGCCGCCGCAGCCGCCGGCGCTGCCGAGGCCGGGCAGCGCCACCTCGCCCAGCGGGCTGCCGTGGTGGTCGAAGCGGTAGACGACGCTGTGGGCGTCCTTCATGTACTCGGCGACGAACTCGTCGCCGTTGATCATGCCCACGCCCTGCAGGGTGATGTCCTTCTGGGGGATCAGCTCGAACCAGGCGTCCTTGGCCGGGTTGGCGGTGTCGACCGCGACCAGCCGCTTGCGCGGGGCGTCGAGGTCGGTGGTCAGGTAGAACACGCCGGCGTCGTGCTCGACGAAGCCGTACTCGGCCTCGAACTCCCCGAGCATCTCGACGACCTTCGCCGCGGGGTCGCGCAGGTCCTTGTAGAAGAGCAGGTTCTGCGGCGAGGTGCCCTTCCAGATCGAGATGATCAGGTAGTCGCCGCTCTCGGTCACGTCGCCGCCGATGCCCCAGTCCTGGTGGTCGGGGCGCTCGTAGACCAGCACGTCCTGCGCCTGCGGCGTGCCCAGCTTGTGGTAGTAGAGCTTCTGGAAGAAGTTGGTGCCGGTGAGGTCTTCGCCCTCCGCGGGCGCGTCGTAGCGGCTGTAGTAGAAGCCCTCGCCCTTCTCGTCCCAGCTCGCGCCGGAGAACTTGCTCCACTCGATCTTGTCCTGGAGGTCCTGGCCGGTGTCGATGTCGCGCACGTACCAGGTCTGCCAGTCCGAACCGCTGACGCTCGTGGCCCAGGCCATCTTCTTGCCGTCGCGGGCGATGCTCAGGCCGGCCAGAGACACGGTGCCGTCCTCGCTCAGGGTGTTCGGGTCCAGCAGCACGCGCGGCTCGGCGTCGAGGCTCTCCTGGACGTAGTAGACGGACTGGTTCTGCAGTCCCGTGTTCTTGGAGAAGAAGTAGCGGCCGCCCTCCTCGAACGGAGCGCCGTACTTCGGGTAGTCCCAGAGCTCGGTCAGGCGCTGCTTGATCCGTTCGCGGGCCGGCAGCTTGGCCAGGTAGCCGAAGGTGAGCTCGTTCTGGGCCGCGACCCAGGCGCGGGTCTGCTCGCTGTCGACGTCCTCGAGCCAGCGGTAAGGGTCGGCGACCTTCGTGCCGTGGTAGTCGTCGACGGTGTCGACCTTGGCGGCGGCGGGATACTGCAGGGGCATCGGGATCTCCTGTCCGGAATCGCGGCAGCCGCCCAGCACAAGCAGACCCAGGGCGACCAGGAGCGGCGCACGTTTCATGGGAGGGACCTCTCGGTTCGGGTCGGGGGACACGGCGCGGTGCCTTGCCATGATAGGATCCGGCGGCCCCCGTGTCACGCCTCAACGGGCTTTCCAGACGCGCCGCCCGCTGCTACCATGCGGGCATGTCCGGCCACGACCTGCGCATCCTTCATGAGGACAACCACCTGCTGGTGGTGGTCAAACCCGCCGGTCTGCTCGCCCAGGGCGACAGCACCGGCGACGTCACGCTGCTCGACCTCTGCAAGGCCGACCTGAAATCCCGCTACGGCAAGCCCGGCAACGTCTACCTCGGCCTGGTGCACCGACTGGACCGGCCGGTCTCGGGCGTGATGGTCCTGGCCCGCACCTCGAAGGCCGCCTCGCGCCTCAGCGAGCAGTTCCGCGGCGCGCAGGTGCGCAAGACCTACCGGGCCGTCGTCGAAGGCGCGCCGCCCGCGGACGAGGGGGAACTGGTCGGCCACCTGGCCGCCGAGGGCGACCAGGACGGGCGCACCCGCTGGTCCGCGACGCCCTTCCCCGGCTCGCGCGAGGCGTGCCTGCTGTACCGCGTGCTCGCCGCCGCGTCCGGCAAGTCGCTGCTCGAGGTTCGGCCGCAGACCGGCCGGCGCCACCAGATCCGCGTCCAGCTCGCCACGGCCGGCTGCCCCGTAACCGGCGACATGAAGTACGGCGCCCCGTCGGCCCTGCCCGACCGCTCCGTGGCCCTGCACGCCTGGCGCCTGGAACTGGCCCACCCCGTCGGCGGCGGGGCGCTCGTCTTCACCGCGCCGGTGCCCGACGCCGCGCCCTGGTCCCTCTTCGACGGGACGCGTCCATGATCGCGGTCGACGTCACCGTCGTCGGCGCTGGCATCGTCGGCTGCGCCGTGGCCGACGCCGCGGCCCGCCCCGGCCGGTCCGTCGTGCTGCTGGAGAAGGAGGCGCGCCCCGGCGCCGGCACGACCTCCCGCAACAGCGAAGTGGCCCACGGCGGCATGTACTACCCGACGGGTTCGCTGAAGGCCGCCTGCTGCGTGCGCGGCCGCCGCCTGCTGCGCGAGTTCTGCCTCGGGGCGGGCGTCGGCTGGCGCGACGCGGGCAAGCTCATCGTGGCCTGCGACGAGGCCGAAGTGCCGGGACTGGAAAGGCTGCGCGCGCTGGGCGACGCCAACGGCGTCGAGGACCTCGCCCTGCTCGGCCGCGACGAGGTGCGCCGCCTCGAGCCGCAGATCCGGGCCGCGGCGGCCCTGCACTCGCCGCACACCGCGATCCTGGACGCCGAGGGCGCGGCCCGGGCGCTGGCCGCGCGCGCCGCCGGCCGCGGCGCCGAGGTGATGACCGGCGCCGAGGTCACCGGCCTCGGGCGGCGCGGCGGCGTCTGGGAAGTGGCGGTCCGCCGCGGCGCCGAGGCCTGGACCCACGCGAGCCGGCAGGTCGTCAACTGCGCGGGCCTGCACGCCGACGCGGTCGCCGCGCTGGCCGGTGTGGACGTGGACGGCCTCGGCCTGCGCCAGCGCTGGGTCAAGGGCAACTACTTCGCGGTGGATCCCCGCCACGCCGGCCGCTTGAACCGCCTGGTGTATCCAGTGCCGCCGCAGGACCGCGACACCCTCGGCGTGCACGTCTGCCTGGACCTGGCCGGTCAGATGCGCCTGGGTCCCGACTTCGAGACCGTGCCGCGCCGCGAGGACTACGGCGTCGACCCCGCCCGCGCCGACGCGTTCTTCGCCGGCGCCGCGCGCTTCCTGCCCTGGCTCGCGCCGCAGGACCTGCAGCCGGCGCTGAGCGGCCTGCGTCCCAAGCTCGACACCGACGCCCCCTTCGCCGATTTCCAGGTCCGTCGCGAGACGGGCGACTGCGAGGGGCTGATCGACCTGATCGGAATCGATTCGCCGGGCCTGACCTCCGCGCCGGCGCTGGCGGAGATCGTCGCCGCCCTGCTCGACGACCGCGAACCCCGGATCGCGCCGTGACCGCCGGGGCCGTCGCGACCCTGCTGCTGCTGCTGGCCGTCATCGCCGCGGCCCGCGCCCTGCGCGCCGCCGGGCAGTGGCGCGAGACGCCGCGCGGCCGCGCCCCCTTCGCCGGGACCGTCGCGCAGTACCGGCGCTGCTACGACCGCCGCGGGTTCCTGATCCTGGGCGGGGTGGCGCTGGCGGCCTTCGTCATGGCGCGCACGGGGATCGACGAGGCGGTCGACACCGCCCACACGCAGCGCGTCCGCGGCAGGTTCAGCGATTCGTTGGCCGACGCCCTGCGCGGCTTCGGCGAACGCCCCTGGTTCCTGGTCTGGGGTGTCTTCGCGCTGCTGGACGGGCTGGTCGCGACCACGCCGCTGCTGCGCTGGGGTCGCCGCAACTTCGAGGCCATGATCGTCGGCCTGCCTGCGCTCTGGTCGCTGCAGTTCGCTGGCGGCGCCTCGCGCCCCACCGACCCCCACGGCGACGCGCGCTGGCGTCCCTTCAGCGACGACAACACGGCTTCCGGCCACACCTTCATGGCGGCGGTGCCCTGGCTGAACGCCGGTCGCACCGTCGACGGGGTCTGGCTGCGCGGGTTCGCCTGGCTGGCGAGTTGGGGGACGGGCTGGAGCCGTCTCAACGATCGCAAGCACTACGCGAGCCAGGTGCTGTTCGGCCACGAGATCGCCGCGCAGGCGGTGCGCTCGGTCGCCGACCCGGGGCCCGTCGCCGATTCCTCGCCGCCGGCCTGAACCTTTCCCGCCATCACTCGTAATCCCCGTTCATGGGACGGGATCCCCCCGGGGATCCGCAGGCACGCCCACCCGCCGGCCCCGTCCGCCGGCAGTGCGCTGCTCGTTCTCGCCGGAGCATTGCAGGGCACCGCAGACAACCCGACGAGGTGCGACATGGCCGCGTTCCTTCCGACCGCACCGGCCGCCGCGAACCGCGCGCGCCTCTGCGCGCTGCTCGTGCTCCTGTGCCCCGCCATCCCGGCCGCCGCCGACTTCACGCCGGTCTACCGGCCGTCCATGGAGATCTCCCGCGCCGCGGGGAAGATCGACGTCGACGGCCGCCTCGACGACGCGGGCTGGCGCGGCGCCGCCGGCACCGACCGCTTCAGCGAACGCCAACCCGGAGACAATGTCGCGCCCCTGGTGCGGACCGAGGTCTTCCTCGCCTACGACGCCGACAACCTCTACGCGGCCTTCGTCTGCGACGACGATCCCGCCGCGCTGCGCGCGACGATGTGCCAGCGCGACCAGTACGAGAACGACGACGCGGTGGGGCTCCTGCTGGACACTTACGGGGAGGCGTCCTGGGCCTACGAGTTCTTCGTGAACCCCTATGGGATCCAGCGCGACCTGATGTGGACCAGCGTCCACGGCGAGGATTCCGGCTTCGACGTCGTCTGGCACTCGGCGGCCCGCATCACCGACACGGGCTACGTCGTCGAGATGGCGATCCCGATGTCCGCCCTGCGCTTCCCCGTAGCCGAGGTCCAGAACTGGCGGCTCGACCTCTGGCGCCTCCATCCGCGCGGGATCTCCCACCAGTACTCCTGGGCGGCGTACGACCGCGACGAGCAGTGCTTCCCCTGCCAGTGGGGCACCGTCGGCGGGATCAGCGGCGTCCGGCCCGGCAAGGGTCTCGAACTGCTGCCCTCGTACATCGCCCACATGACGGGCCGCACCACCGACCACCTCGACCCCGACGCCCGGTTCGACAACCACGACGTCAAGGGCGAGCCCTCGTTCGGCGCCAAGTACGCCGTCTCCTCGGACGTCACCGTCGAGGCCGCGCTGAACCCCGACTTCAGCCAGATCGAGGCCGACGCCGACCAGATCGACGTCAACACGACGATCGTGCAGCGCTACCCCGAGCGGCGGCCCTTCTTCCAGGAGGGCAGCGACCTGTTCCGCACCCTGTTCAATTCCTTCTACACCCGCATGGTCAACGCGCCCGAAATGGCGGCCAAGGGCACGGCGCGCTGGGAGCGCACCAGCCTGGCCTTCATGCTGGCCCGCGACGCGCACTCGCCCTACATCGTCCCGACCGAGGAGCGCAGCTACCGCGCCCCGCAGGGCAAGTCCACGGTCAACGTCCTGCGCGGCCTGCAGAGCTTCGGTTCCGGCTCCCAGGCCGGTCTCATGGCGACCGACCGTCGCTACGACGACGGCGGTTCCGGCACCATCCTGTCGGGCGACTTCAACCTGCGGCTCTCGAGCCGGTTCAGCTGGGTGGGGCAGGCCGTCTACAGCCACACCCGGGAGCCCGACGGGATCGCGGTCAGCCCCGGCGAGACCTTCGACCACGGGCGCCGCACCGTCGATCTCGACGGCGAGTCCTACGCCGGCACGGCGTTCATCACCGAACTGCGCCGCCGCTCCCGCAACTGGAACCTCACCCTCGACTACAACCAGCTCGACCCGACCTACCGCACCCAGACGGGCTACGACCCGTGGACGGACCAGCGCAACGCCTTCGTCTACACGAACTACCACTTCTGGTTCGAGGACGGCCCGTTCACGCGCATCACCCCGGGCGTCTTCGCCGACGGGCGCTGGAACATGGACGGGCGCCGCAAGTGGCAGCACGCGAACGCCCAGATCGACTTCAACCTGCGCTGGGCGCAGACCCACGTGGGGATCGGGGGGAACCTCGGGCGGGAGATGTGGGGCGGCGTCGCCTTCGACGACCTCTGGAGCATCTTCGCCAGCATCGACGGCCGGCCGCACGACGTCCTGGGCTACTACGCCGCCTACAACTTCGGACGCAACCCCGCCTTCGACACGCTGGGCCTCGGCGACGAGCGCAGGCTGTCCCTGGCCCTGGAGATCAAACCCGTCGACCGGCTGATCGTCGAGCCGACCCTCGAGCACATCCGCAGCGAAGACGCGACGACGGGCGGCCTGCTCTTCCGCCAGACCATCGCCCGGGCCCGCCTGCGTCTGCAGGTGGACCCGCGCCTCTCGCTGCGGCTGGTCGTCCAGCACAACGACTCCGAGAGCCCGCTGTACCGCGACCTCGCGCAGGGCGGCGACTTCCCCGACTACCACATGTACTTCGGGAGCAAGTGGGAGGTCGACCCGCTGCTGACCTACCGCGTGAATTCGTTCTCGGTGTTCTACCTGGGCTCGACGCACGACTACCGCGACTTCAACGCGGCCCGCGACGACGTTCCGTCGAACCTGGTGCTGACGGAGCGGCAGTACTTCACCAAGCTGCAGTACCTGTTCCAGCTTTAAAAAAAACTAGAGGGGGGCGCGTCCGCCCCCCTCCCTGGTTTGATGTCCGGTCCGCATATCCCGGGACGTCCCGGGGCGCGGCCGCCCATCGATCAAGACCGGCTCATCGCACGAGCGTCATCCGGCCATCCCCGCTGCCGTCGCGCGCTTCCACCCGGTACAGGTAGACGCCCGAGGGCAGCGCCTCGCCGGTCGCGTCGCGGCCCTCCCAGAGCACCCGCTGCGGGCCCGCCGGCGCGTTCCAGCCGCGCGACCAGACCGCGCGGCCGGCGAGGTCGTGCACGGTCAGGCGCACCGCCCCGGGAGACGCGACCTCGAAGCGGATGGTGGTCGCCGGGTTGAAGGGGTTGGGGTAGTTGTCGACCGCCAGCAGCAGGGGCGCGTCGGGCACGGGCGTGCCCTGCTCGTCCATGTCCCAGACCGTGCCGTTGACGGTGTAGGTGGAGAAGCCCGTCGTGGCCACCACGACGTGGCCGTTGACGATCGTGCGCATGCCGACGGGGTAGGTGGCGGCCGACCCCTGGGCGGTCTGGTAGACGTAGGCGCCGACGGCGGCGATGCGGTTGAGCGCGTCCTGGTGCGGGTGCCCGTAGCTGCTGGAGACCGGCACCGAGATGATCGCCACCTCGGGTGTCGTCGCGTTCATGAACGCCGTGTTGCTGCTGGTGTAGGAACCGTGATGGTTGACCTGGTAGACCTCGATGTCGCCGACCTCGGGGCCGACCGAAGTCTCGATGTCGTCTTCGCCGCCGAAGCCGCCGGTCAGGTCGCCCGCGACCAGGAAGTCGAAATCCCCGCACTCGATCAGCAAGGTCATGCCGTAGGCGTTTTCCTTGTTGCTGTTGCTGAACGGCGACGGCAACGTGCCGTTGCCGTTCAGGGCGATGACCCTGGCGGTCACGCCGTCGCCCAGGTCGATGACCTGGCCGTCGACCGCGGTCTGGCGCTTGGACGCCACCGTGTTGGCGTACGAGTTGTAGGTGGCCGTGGTGTAGGTCCAGCCCCGGTCGTAGACCGCCTGCGAAACGCCGACGGCGTTGTAGACCTCGTCGAGGCCGCCGACATGGTCCGAGTGGTAGTGGCTGGCAGCCATGTAGTCGAGGGTCGCGATGCCCAGGCCCTGCAGGTAGGGGATGATCACGCTGTTGCCGTCGCCGTTGTCGCCCCCGTCGAACAGCAGGGTCTTGCCGCTGGAGGACACGACGAGCGTGGCGTCGGCCTGGCCGACGTAGAGGCAGTGGATCGTCACCCCAGCCACTGCCGGCAAGGCGGAGAGGGTCACGAGCAGGGTGGTGACCCAAGCCCGCGTCCGGATGCTCTGGGAGGTCATCGGGCGGCACCTTTGTTGAAAATGTCCTGCCAGTTGATGCTGGCTGCTCTTAATGATACCAGATTTCGCCGCATTCCGAAAGCCGCCCGGCTCATTCCCTGAATGAGACCCATCCTTCGTGACAGGGGTGTCCTGCAGGCCCTGGAGCCAGGATGGCGGAAGGGCCGAAAGGCCAAGCGCGCCGGGCGCACGAGGCGCCCGGCGCGCGTCCCCGGTCATGCAGGATGGGTCACAT
>JAUSBL010000093.1 GCA_030658975.1 Candidatus Latescibacterota bacterium | reverse complement strand
GGAAGGTGCGAGACTCCGTCAGGGATACGGCGGGCTCAGGCCGAGGCGCGGTTCTTCCAGTTCCACCATTTGAGGAGTTCGGGGTCGCGGTCGGCGGGGGCGGTCGCGGCGTAGTAGACCGCGCAGCGGAAGACGTACAGGACGCAGGGGTCCTGCCGCGCGCCACGGATCTCGCAGAGGTCGCGGTAGAGCCGCTCGGGGTCCAGGCCGCGCAGGTCGGCGGGTTCACGCATCCCCAGCTCGCGCAAGTCGGCGGCGAGACTCGGACCGATGCCCGGGATGGCCTGCAGCGGATCCCGAGAACGGCGGGCGGTCACAGGGCCGAGACGCTGCGCAGCAGCGCCTCGTTGTCGGGGGTCTGCTCGATGAGCTTGAGCAGGCCCAGCAGGGCGGTCTTGGGGTCGGCCTGCACCATGCGGCGGCGCAGGGTGTTCAGGCGGGCCATCTCGTCGACCGTGTAGAGCAGCTCGTCGCGGCGGGTGCCGCTGGCGCGCAGGTCGATGGCCGGGAAGACGCGGTTCTCGGCCAGCGAGCGGTCCAGCACGATCTCGCTGTTGCCGGTCCCCTTGAACTCCTCGAAGATCAGGTCGTCCATGCGCGAGCCGGTCTCCACCAGCGCCGAGGCGACCACGGTCACCGAGCCGCCGTGCTCGATGTTGCGGGCCATGCCGAAGATCTTGCGCGGGATCTCCAGGGCGCGGGCGTCCAGGCCGCCGGTCATGGTGCGGCCCGAGCCCGCGGCGTGCAGATTGAAAGCCCGTCCCAGGCGGGTCAGGCTGTCGATGAGCACCACCACGTCGCGCCCGCACTCCAGCTCGCAGCGCACCTGCGCCATCGCCAGCTCGGCCAGCCGCACGTGCGTGGCCGTGTCCTGGTCGCTGGAGCTGGCCAGCACCTCGGCCGGCACGCGGCGGCGGAAGTGGGTGACCTCCTCGGGGCGCTCGTCGATCAGCAGCACGACGATGCGCGCCGCGGGGTCGCAGGCGGAGATGGCGATGGCCAGGTCTTCGAGGATCTGCGTCTTGCCCGCCTTGGGGGGCGAGACGATCATCGCACGCGTGCCGCGGGCCAAAGGCGCCACCAGGTCGACGATGCGCATGGTGACGTTCCCGCCGTCGCCCAGGCGGAAGCGCTCGGCGGGGTTGATCGCGGTGAGCTTGTCGAAGGGGATGCGGCCGCGGAAGGCGGCGGGCGCGAGCCCGCAGACCGAGGACACTTCCCCGAGCTGCGGGCCCTTGCGACCCTTCTCCACGGTACCCTCGACCACGGCGCCGTCGATGAGCCCGTGCCTCTGCACGAGCTGGGGCGGCACCCAGGGGTCCTCGGGACGGGATTGGAACGACCGCGCGGGGCTGCGCAGATAGCCGCCGCCGCGCTTGTCGAGGCCGAGGACGCCGGAAACTGTTTCGGACATGGATGCGCCGCCTGCGGCTACTGGACGACTTCGGCCGTCCAGGCCGTGAACGAGACCCGACAGGTCAGGAAGAAATCCTTGATCCGCGCCACGGTGACGCCGCCGGCCATGTCGAGGTCCAGCTCGAGACGGGGATCGCCCTCGTCGTCGAGGTAGGAGCGCGAGTAGCGGCGGGTCTGGTTCCAGGTATTGACCTTCTTCAGCGTGGCGTTGCCGTCGCCGAAGGGCGCGTAGAACTGCAGCGACTCGCCGTCCTTGGCCACGAACATCCAGGTGTTGTAGCCCTCGAGCTTCCAGAGCAGGTCGCCGTCCTCGTCGACTTCGACGGAGAATCCCTCGCTCTCCAGGAGCTTCTGCACGTCGTTGCGGGTGACCGACTCGATGACGTCCTTGTCGCCGGCCTGGGCGGTGGCGGCGATGGCCAGGACGGCCAACAGCGTGACGACCACGAGGGTCAGGGCGGAGCGGGTCGCGGTAACGGCCGGTTTCTGGCTCACGTCGGATCTCCTTGAAAGGTGAAGGGAGTGCGGAACTGGTCGCGGGAGACACCATTCTACCCGCATTCCCCCGGAAGCGCCAAGGAAAAGTGATACGGCGGCTCCGGGATCAGCCCCTCACCTCCCGAATGCAGTCGATGACGGTCCCGTCCACCCACTTCACGGCGGCCACCACCTTCTCGCCGAGCGCGGGCGGGGCGGGGGGCCCGCCGACGATCTCCTCGACCTCGGCCTTGAGGTCGCGGATGCCGCGCAGGGGCAGGCTGCTGCCCCGCAGCTTCTCCAGCAGGTCCCGCCGCTGCGGGTTGACGGCGATGCCGCGCTCGGTGACCACGACGTCGATCAGCTCGCCGGGTCCGCAGAGGGTGGTCACCCGGTCGACCAGCACCGGGATGCGGTCCCGGAAGCTGGGGACCGGCAGGATGGTGCACCTGCCGGCCAGGCAGTTCATCCAGCCGCCGATGCCGTGCAGCAGCCGGCCGTCGCTGTGGGTCACGACGTTGGCGTTGAAGCCGACGTCGACCTCGGTGGCGCCCAGCACGACGGCGTCCAGCAGGCTGGCGAAGTTGCCCTTGCCGTGCCAGTTGTAGCTGGTGAAGGGGCTCGTGTTGACGTGGCCGGGGTTCTCGCGCATCGAGCGCACGCCGGCGAGGTCGAAGGTCTGGCCGTCGAGGATGTAGTCGGTGAGGCCCTCCTCGAGCATGTCGACCAGGTACTGGGTGCTGCCGCCGCGCACGAAGCGCGCCTTGATGCGGCGCTCGCGCATGATGTCGCGCAGGAACAGGGCGAAGCTCAGGGCCGTGCCGCCGGCGCCGGCCTGGAAGCTGAAGCCGTCGCGGACGATGCCGGCCTCGTCGCAGAAGCGCGCGGTCAGCTCGGCGATGAGCAGGCGGTCGGGCGACTTGGTGATCTCGGTGGTGCCCGAGACGATCTTGGTGGCGTCGCCGATGCGGTCCATCACGACGACCTGGTCGACGTTGTTGCCCTGGATCTGCCAGGGGATGCAGGGGAACGGCACGAGGTTGTCGGTGACCACGATGACGTGGTCGGCGTACAGCGAGTCCGCCAGCGCGAAGCCCAGCAGGCCGCAGGCGGCCGGGCCGCGGTCGCCGGTCGCGTTGCCGAAGGGGTCGGCCGTCGGAGCCGCGATGACCGCGATGTCGATGTGGACTTCGCCGTCCTGGATCGCCTGCCAGCGGCCGCCGTGGCTGCGCAGCACGCCCATCCCCCGCATCCGGCCCTGGCTGCAGTAGTCGCCCAGGGGGCCGTTCATGCTGCCCTCGATGTGGTGGATGACGCCGTTCTCGAGCAGCTCGATCAGCGGCGCGTGGCAGGGGAAGGCCGCGCTGGGCACCCAGCGCAGGTCCCGGACGCCCAGCGCGGCCGCCGCCCGGAACACCTGGTTGGCGACCAGGTCGCCGTTGCGCAGGTGGTGGTGGCTGCCGATGGTCATGCCGTCGCGCAGGCCGGCGCGCTGCAGGGCGGTCTTGAGATCCGGGGCGGTCTTGTCGCCGTCGGCCGGGTAGTCGGCGCAGGAGCGGATGGGCGGAGCGGCCTTGCGCCCCTGCGGGCGGTACCGGCCCACGCCCTGGTAGGGGACGGCCGGTGTGCCGTTGATCTCGACCGGCACCAGGCGGCCCGCGGCGTTCTCGACCAGCTTCGTCATCGCGCGACCCCCTCGTTGCCGGATTCGCGCCAGTCCGCCGGCAGCAGCCCCGCCGCCAGCGCCGTCGCGAGGACGCCCTCGGCCCGCTTGACCACCGGGGCGTCGATCATCTTGCTGCCCAGGGCGACCACGCCGAGGCCCTGCGCCTCGGCCTCCTCGTACGCCCGCACGATCCGCTGCGCTTTCGCCAGCTCGTCCGGCGTGGGCGCGAAGGCGGCGTGCACCACGGCGATCTGCCGCGGGTGGATGCAGCCCTTGCCCACGAAGCCCAGCGCCTTGGCCTCGGCGCAGGAGGCGCGCAGGCCGGCCTCGTCGGCCACGTCGCTGAACACCGTGTCGATGGGCTGCACGCCGGCGGCCACCGCGCCGTTGACGACCTGGCTGCGGGCCCAGAAGGACTCGCGTCCCTCGAGGGTTCGCGGCGCGCCGATGTCGGCGGTGTAATCCTCGAGGCCCACCGCCAGCGCGATCACCGACGGGTCCGCCGCCGCGATCTCGAAGGCGCGCCAGGCGCCCAGGGCCGACTCGATGATCGGCATCAGGAAGATGTCGCCCGCGTGCTTCGTTTTCTTGCGGATCGCCGCGACGCGGGCGGCGACGGCGCGCACCTGGGCGGGGTCCTCGACCTTCGGGACGAGGATCACGTGCGGGTTGTGCGGCACGATCCAGTCCAGGTCCTCGAGCCCGCGCTCGCCCTGGTTGATGCGGACCATGCGCTCGGCCGCACCGAAGTCCACCACGCGCAGGGCGTTGCGCACCAGCGCGCGCGCGGCGTCCTTCTCGGCGGGCGCGACGGCGTCCTCGAGGTCCAGGATCACGCCGTCGGGCAGGTGCAGGCCGGCGTTCAGGAAGAGTTTGGGCTGGCTGCCCGGCAGATACAGGCGCGAGCGGCGCAGGCGGCGCCTGACGGCCGGCCCGGCGCAGCAGGGGCGCAGGTCCGGCAGCAGAACGCGCGAGAGACCGGGATCGGCGCGCCGGACCGCGCATTCGAGCCGGGCGTCCAGGACGAAGGGCACCGCACCCTTGTCGTCCACCTCGACGCGCGCGTGCTCCAGGCCCAGGGCGCGGCAGCCGGCCTCGATCTGCGCCCGGATGCGCGCGCCGTACATCGAGGCCACCTTGCTCGCGACGGTCAGTTCCAGGCCGCCCCCGTCGCGCAGTTCCACCGAGATCCAGCAGTCCGAACGCACGCCCGCGTCCCGGCTGCCCGCCTCTCCCCTGCTCGTCATGGTCTCACCTCGTGGTCGATCCGGTCGTGGTGTGAGGTCGCGGAGACCGCCCGCGGCGGCGCCTCGCTTGAATGATGGCCGCGGGAGCCGCCCTTTTCAAGGGAATCGCCGCGCAACCGCCCGTCGGCGGCCGCATTCCGCTCAATGGGCGGCTCCCGCCGCCGATAACCAGGATGACCGGCCCCCGACCGCTGGCGCCGGCCCGGCATCCATCCCCGTCCCGGAGCGCGGCCATGAAGATCCTGATCGTCGACGATTCGCGCGCCATGCGGCGCATCATCCACCGCACCCTGCGCCAGGCCGGTTTCAGCGGTCTCGAAGTCATCGAAGCCGCGGACGGCGCCGAGGCGCTCGAACTCGCGCGCGGCGCCCGTCCCGACCTGATCCTCTCGGACTGGCACATGCCGCACATGTCGGGCCTCGAATTCAAACGGGCCCTGAACGAGGCCGGCATCGGGATCCCCTTCGGCTTCGTCACCTCGGAGAACACGCACGAGATGCGGCAGCTCGCCGAGGAGGCGGGGGCGGACTTCCTGCTGGCCAAGCCGTTCACGCCCGAGGACATGAGCCTGGCCCTGGAGGCGTTCGTATCGTGACGACGGCGTCCGGCACCACCCGGCGCGGCGGACCAGGCTGCATCGCCCTCGCTTCCGCGGTCGACGCGGTGCGCGAGACCTGCGCACTGCAGCTCGGTCTGGTCCTGCAGCCCCTGCCGGCGCGCGCAGCGGTGTCCGCGGTCGCACCGGAGGCCCCGGCGGCGCCTGTCTGGTACCGCAGCGGCATCGACCTGGCGGCGCCCGGCGGCCGCTGGCGGCTGACGCTGGTGTCGGATGCGCCCAGCGCGCACCTGCTGGCGCAACGCCTGTTCGACCTCGATCCCGAGGAGGAAGCGGGGCGCGAGGAACTCGCCGACGCGCTCAACGAACTGGTCAACATCGCGGCGGGCGTCTTCAAGCGCCTCCACCGCGGCCCGAGTCTCCGCATCGCGTTCCCCGTGTTCGCCGAAGGCTGGCCGGGGGCAGAGCCGGCCGGCGGCGAGGATTCGGTCGTGCTGGCCGCCGGCCCCCACGCTCCCCTGATCCATGTGCTGCTGGTCTGGCAGCCGCGCCACGACGGCGGAGGCCTCCGGCCATGAGCCTGAAATTCGCACCCGGCATGCTCATCGACACACTGGACCGGACCCTGGGACGGACCCTCGACCTCGCGCCGGTGCCGGCGGCATCGGCCTGGGACGCCGCCTCGCCGACCGCCGGGGCCTGGCGGCTCCCGATGCTGGACGACGCCGGCGACGAAATCGGGATCGTGGTCGCCGACACGGGCGCGGTCGTGCTCCTGGGCGGCACCCTGATCATGCTGCCGGAAATCAGCATGCGCGAGCAGATCGCCGACGGACAGCCGTCGCCGCCGGTTCTGGAGGCCTACGCGGAGGTCGTCAACGTCCTGCGCGGCGTCGTCAACAACACCCAACGCAACCCCCACGTCGTCCCCGGGCAACTCGAACCGGGCGGTGCGGGAGCTGGCTGGCGGGTCGACCCGCAGACGCGGCTCGACCTGGCCGCGGAGACGCCGATCGGGGCGGTCCGTCTGTCGTTCCTGAGCCGCTGAGCGCCGCCGCCCCGCGCGACGAAGGCCGCCCCGGCGGGGCGGCCTTCCTGCTGCCGTACTACGCCGATCAGCCGACGGGCTGACCCGCGGTCTGAGGGTTTCCTCTGGGCTGCTGGTCCTGGGCGCCCAGCGACTGGAAGAGCGCCATCATCTCCTCGAGCCCGACCGACACCTCGGCCATGGTCTGCTCGGCGATGTCCGGCGGCAGGGCGAGCCGCTCGGCCGCAGCCGGGTCGAAGCGGTACTGCAGGGCGTCGGCGCCCATGCCCCAGCCCACGTCCCGGCACAGGACGTCCGCGATGTGGACGATGTCCAGCAGCGGCTCGGGATCGGTGCAGCCGGAGGGGTGGTGATGGAAGCGCACCGCGGTCACGATGCGGGCGGGGATCTGCCAGCGCTGCAGCAGGGCGGCGGCGACGGAGGCGTGATCGGTGCCGAACGTCTCGCGCTCGGCCTCGTCGAACGGGATGCCGCGTTCCTGCATCAGCTGCCTGATCCTGGCCATGTCCACGTCGACGAAGTTGCCCAGGACGATCTTGCCCATGTCGTGGAGCATGCCGGCGGTGAAGGCGTCCGCCGGCTCGGCGCTGGCGAGTTCCTGGGCGAGGTATTCCGAAGCCATCGCGGTGGCGATCGCGTGCTGCCAGAGCATGGCCGGGGTCAGGTCGTAGCCGCGGATCGTCTGGCGGGCCATCGGCGCCACGCACACCGACAGCACCATCTGGTAGACCCGTTTCAGGCCCAGCCGGGTGATGGCGTACTGCACCGAGCCGATCGTCCCCTCGCAGCCGAAGTAGGCCGAGTTGGCCAACCGCAGCAGGCTGGTGGTCAGGCCCGGGTCGACCTCGATGACCTTCGCCAGCTCGGCGTAGTTCACGTTGGGATCGTTGCAGTACTTCTGCAGCTTGAAGACGACCTCCGGCAGCGGCGGCACCGTGTGCACCTTGGCCAGGATCTCGCGTTTGAGACTCACAGCTCCGACTCCTTTCCGTCCGTCCGGACGATCGTGCGCCCGGACTGCAGATCCAGGGCCAGGGTGCGCGCGTGCGCGCCACCCACGCTCTGGGCCCGCAGGTCGAGTCCGTTCTTCCACAGCACCTTGCCCAGCACCTCGAGGTTGCGCTGGCCGATCTTGAAGATCTCGTCGGGACCCAGGGGGGATCCGCCGCCGGCGGCCTTGACCAGCAGGCGGTGGCGGGCCGCGCCGAGGTCGTAGACGGCCTGCAGCAGCGTCGGCAGGCCCGTGTCGACGAACATCGCGGGGCGGGCGGTCGCCCTGCGGGGGTCGATCCGCGAGAGGGGCAGCATGCAGTGGATCAGGCCGCCCACGCGGGCTTCGAGGTCGAAGACGGTCACCCCCACGCAGGAACCGAGCGAATACGTCACCAGGATCTGGGCGGGATCGTTCGCGACCACCATCTCCGAGATGTCGACCGCGACGATGGAGCGCCCGGACTTCTGGGCCTGGACGACATCGAGCAGGGCGTTCATCGGCGTTCTCCCGTGGCGCGGCCGCGTCTGCAGGTCATCTCAGATCCTCCTGTAGACCGACGGTTGGCTGCGTTCGAAGCGGTCCGCGACCCCCGGCAGCGCCTCGGACTCGCCGACGATCAGGTGGCCGCCCCGACGCAGCAGCCGGTGGAACTCCGCCACGGCTCCCGCCCGCTGCCGCGGATCGAAATCGATCATCACGTCGCGGCAGAGGATCGTGTCGAAGGCGCCGCGGACCGGGTAGGGCGTCCGGCCCAGATCCAGGCGGCGGAACAGGATCATCCGCTTGAGTTCGTCGTCGATGCGCAGGACGTCGCCGTCGGGACCGGTGCGGGTCGCGAACGCCGTCGCCGCGTAGCGCCGCGGCACCGCCGCGGCCTGCGCCGCGGTGTAGTTGCCGCGCTGGGCCGCCTGCAGGGCCAGGGTCGAGATGTCCGTGGCCAGGATGCGCCAGTCCGCCGACGCCGGCAGGTCCGCGCGCAGGGCCATGGCCAGCGAATACGGCTCCTCGCCGGTCGCGCAACCGGCCGACCAGAAGTGCAGCCGTCTCCCCGCAGACGCCGGCCGGCGGGCCGCGGCGACGACGAAGGCGAGGTGCTCCCGGCCCCGGAAGAAGCGCGTGACGCCGGTGGCGACGGCGACCGCCGGCGCGCCCGGCGCGGGCGCGTCCGACACCGCCCAGTTTCCGACCTGCCGTCGGTTCACGCGGTGCCCCCCGTTCCCCCGCCGGCGCCGAAGATGCGGGCGGCGTCCAGCAGCACGACGACGCGCTCGCCCAGCTGCGCCAGGCCCGCGACGTACGAGCCGGACAGCTCCGCCGACGTCGGCGGCGCCGTCGTGTCGCCGATCCTCATCACTTCCGACACCTCGTCCACGACCGCGGCGGCGACCGCCGCCTCCGCACGGCCCTCGATCCGGCAAACCACCAGGCACGTGCGGCTGGTGTCCGGCACGGACTCCATCCCGAACAGGACGCGCAGGTCGACGACCGGCACGACGCGGCCGCGCAGGTTCACGACGCCGCGGATGTGGGCGGACGTTCCCGGGATACGGGTCACCGGCGGCAGGCCGCAGATCTCCTGCACCACGGCGATGTCCAGGCCGAAGGTCTCGCCGCCCAGGCGGAAACCCAGGCAACGCCTCGTCGCGACGGCGGCCGTGTCCTGTGCGAGCGTGCTCATGGAACCACTCCGTTTCCGTGCCCTCGGGCCGGCTGCTCAATCTCCCGTGCCGGCTGCGCGCGCGCGTTCGCAGCGCGCCCGCGCGGACCGGACCAGGCCCGCCACGTCCAGGATCAGCGCCACTTTCCCGTCCGGCAGGATGGTGCCGCCGGCGATGGCCGACGCGGCGCCGGCCGGGTTGTCGAAGCCCTTGATCACGACCTGCTGCTGCCCGAGCAGATCGTCGGCCACCAGGGCGAGGCGGCAGCCGTCGCCCTCGACCACCAGCGCCACCGGCCGCGCCGGTGCGGCGGTCCCGTCGGCGACGCCCAGGCAGTCGCGCAGCCTCAGCAGCGGGATCAGGGCACCCTCGTGGCGCAGCAGCTCGTCCCCTTCGCCGGGCCGCACGATTTCCGACGGCTCCGGTCTCACGATCCGGCGGACGGCGAGCGTCGGCACGATGTAGGTCTCGGCGCCGACGCCCAGCGACAACCCGTCGATGACCGCCAGCGTGAGCGGCAGGCGGAACCGGAAGCGGCAGCCGCGCCCGGGCTCCGACGCGATCTCCATGCCGCCGCGCAGCTCCTCGATGTTGCGGCGCACCACGTCCAGGCCGACGCCGCGCCCGCTGACCTCGGTGACCCGCGTCGAAGTGGAGAAGCCGGGCTGGAAGATCAGGCGTTGGATCTCGTGGTCGGCCGGATGTGCGCCGGGCGGCAACAGCCCGCGGCGGATGGCCTTGTCGACGATCGCGGCGCGATCGAGACCGCGGCCGTCGTCCTCGACCTCCAGGACGATGCTGCCGCCGTCGTGGTAGGCGCGCAGGCCGATGGTGGCGCGCGCCGGCTTGCCGGCGGCGACGCGCGTCGCGGGGTCGGCCTCGATGCCGTGGTCCACCGCGTTGCGCAGCAGGTGGATCAGGGGGTCGGTCAGCAGGTCGACCACCGAGCGGTCCAGCTCGGTGTCCTCGCCGTCGGTGCGCAGTTCCACGTCGCGCCCCGACTTGCGGGCCAGGTCGCGCACCAGCCGGGCCATCTTCTGGAAGACGGGCCGCACCGGCACCATGCGCACTTCCAGGCCGATGCGCTGCAGTTCGCGGCTGAGCTTGGCGAGGCGTTCCAGGTTCCGCTGCTGCTCCACCGGCATTCGCCGCAGGTCGCAGTGGCGCCGGACCATCGCCTCGGTGATCACCAGTTCGCCGATGGTGTCCACGAGCAGGTCCAGACGATCCGCGCTCACGCGCACCGCCTCGCGCCGGGCGACGGCGGGCGCGGGCGGCGCGGCCGCCCAGGTCGGAGCGTCGTCCGGAGCCGGCTGCATAGCCGCAGAGGCCGCATCGCGCGCGTGCTCCTTCCCGCGCGCCAGCACGACCAGGCCGCCGGTCTTCGGCGCCGGAGCCAGACGCGCCGCCAGGGCCGGGACGTCGGTGGGTACGCGCAGCCGCCCGTCGTGCCGCAGGCCCTCGACCACGCCGACCACGAGCCGCTTCAGGGCGTCGGTGGCCGCCAGGGCCAGGTCCAGTTCATCGCCGACGAGCGCGATCTCCCCGCGGCGGGCGCGCTCCAGGTGGTGCTCGGCGGCGTGGGCCAGGGCCTGGACGGGGGCGAGACCGGCGAAGCCGGCCATGCCCTTGAGGGTGTGGAACGACCGGAACGCGGCGTTCAGGGACGCGGGCGCGTCCGGCGCGTACTCCAGCGCCAGCAGCCGGGCTTCGGCCTCGTCCAGGTGCTCGCCGGCCTCGTCCAGGAAGTCGCGCAGCGTCTCGGGGTCGAGCGGCCGCAGGTCGACGATGTCCTGTTGGCCGCAGCCGACGTCCGCGGCTTCCGCGGTCTCTTCCGGCGCGAGGCGACGGAGGATCCAGTCGGTCGTCTCCAGGATGCGGTCGGCGCCCGCGCCCAGCCCGTCGTCGAGCAGGACGTTCTGCGCCGCGCGGGCGCGCGCGGCGACATCCCGCTCTCCGGCCGTGTCGGCCTCGCAGCCGAGATCGCGGAACAGGCGGAGCAGGTCGTCGAGATCGTCCGCGGCCGGGTTCGCCGCGGCGGTCAGCACCATGCCGTCGAGCGGCTCCAGCACCTGGCGCCACCGCGCGCGGAAACCGGCGACGGGCGTGTCGATGTCGAGGCTGACGGTCAAGGCCCAGGCCTCCCCGGTGCGACGGGGCGAGGTCGTCCCGGGCGGCATGCCCGGGGCTTCTCCTCGGTAGTCTTCGGCCCCGTCGGGAGAGTCTTGAGTTCAGGCCGCGGCGGGCGGTCAGGCCTGCTTCAGGAAGGCGAGGGCGCGGCCCTGGTCGGCGTCCATGATGATGTCGAGGCGGCGACCCTGCGCCACGGCCGGTACGTGGATGACCCGGACCACGCCGGACAGGTCCGCCCGGGCGGGCAGCAGGTCCGCCAGGGAGTTCGGCGAGCCCAGCAGGAACTCCTCGTTGAAGATCACCCCGGCGTCGTCCGGGAACAGCGGCAGGTAGCCGATGTCGGCCTCGAGCAGGTCCTGGAAGAAGTGGGTGCCGAACGAGACGTCCGGCACGTAGTCGCCCTTGCGGCGGGCGACCTCCAGCAGCATCCGGGAGTGGTTGATGTCGGCGTAGTCCACGCGAACGCCCAGTTTGACGTCGCCGCGGCTCCCCCAGCGCCCGGGCCCCATCAGCACGAACTTCCGGTGGGGCAGGACGCGGTTCAACTGCCCGATGGTGGCGCCCACCGCCAGCAGACGCTCGTAGTCCGCGATCGCGGCGTAGTCCTCGCCGGGCACGTAGACGACGTACTCGATGTCTTCGACCTGCCCCATCTGGACGAAGCGCTCCGCCGAGAAGATCCGGTCCTCGGCGCGCACGCCGCTCGGGATCTCGACGCGCGCGTAGTGCCCGGCGCGGCTCTGGGGCCGGCACTGCAGGATGAAGAGGTGCTCGCCGTCGTGGGCGAACTCCACGTCCACGGGCACGCGCCAGGTCTCGCCGAGCACGTCCAGGATCTCCTTCATCTGCCGCGCGAACCCGGTGCGCTCCAGGAGCCCGTCGAAGGTGACCACCAGGTCCCGGGGCTCGACGTTGAACAGCAGGCCCGTCGCGGGGATCAGCTGCCCGTCGCGGTAGATCGAGAAGATCTGCTGCGCGATCGGGAACCGGTTGCCCGCCTCCTTCATCAGCTGCTCCAGGGGCACCGTGACGAACTCGTTGTCCGTGAGGTCCACGACGTCGACGTAGTGCTGGCTGTAGCGCAGGATCTCGTCGGGGTGCACGACGGTGCGCAGGCTGGGCTGCCCGGGGCTGAACAGCTTGGGATAGTCCTCACCCACGCGGTCGACCGCGCGCGTGCCGAGGCCCGCCACCAGGCGCACCATGCCGTCCTCGCGGCGCAGTCGCGGCGACCAGGTGTAGTCGTTGGAGCCGAAGGCCACGCCGGCGAAGGCCGGCAGCCAGTACCGTCCGATGCGGCGGCCGACCACCGGCTGGATGATGCAGGCCATCTCCTCGCGGAAGTCCAGCAGGCCGCGCTCGTTGCGGTACTGGATGGCGGCCGGGTTGAAGACGCTCGCGTAGACCTGCGTCACCGCGCGCAGCAGCTCCTGCATGCGGTCGTGCAGCGAGCCCTGGTTGGCGACGAAGAGGCTGCTGTACTTGCCGCAGAAGGCGGCGTCGAGGCGGTCCTCGAGCAGGCTGCTCGAGCGCACCACCAGCGGCACCTCGCCCAGCGTCTTGAGGATCCCCGACAGGCGCTTGATCACGTACGTGGGGAAGCGGCCGGTGCGGTAGAGCCGCTGCAGGATGCTGTACTGGCGGCGCAGGTCTTCGCCCTCGCGGTACTTGATGTTCGTCAGGTCGCTGAGCCCGTTGGCCTTCAGGAAGTCGAGGATCACGTCCGAGCGGATGTAGTAGGTGTGGGGCGTCTTGAATTCGCCCACGGCGCGGCCCTGGCGGCGGGCCTTGGACAGCGCGTCGTGCGCCAGGATGAACCCGGCCGCCTTGCCGCCCAGCTTGCCCAGCCCCCGCTCCGGCCCGATCACGCGCGACATGATCTCCGAGAAGTCGCGGATCGTCAGGACGTTCTTGGCGATGCTCAGGTAGGCGAGCTGGTCGGAGAGCAGGCGGCGGATCAGGGCCACGCGCGTGCCCATCGCGTCGGACAGCGACAGCGTCGCGCCGCCGATGGGCATCTTGGAGAATTCGAGGGACTCGCGCCCGATATCACGCCACGAGCTGAACGGGTCGTCGGCCATCTCGGCCAGGCGCAGGGCCAGGTCCTTCTTGATGGCCATGTAGATCAGGTCCTCGAGCTTGTCGTCGGACCAGAGGTCGGCCGCCTTCTCGAGCACGATGTCGCGCAGCTGCTCCACGGCGCTTTCGCTCAGCGACGGCGCGGGGCGGTTGGGATTGGACCAGTGGATGAAATCGGCGTCGCCGGCGACGCGCGAGACCTGCTCCTCGAGCTCGTCGAGCGTCATGAGATCCTCCTCGATCAGCACGAGGAGGAAGTGGCGGATGATCTTCTCGTAGAGGACGGGCGACTCGGAGCGGTGGAACTCCAGCATCTCGCGCCAGGTCGGCTCGCGGGAGAGGTCCACGTGATCCCCGGTCATCGCCATCTAGTCCTTGGTCGGGGCCTTGCGGGCAGGCGCCTTCCTGGCCGGCCGGCGCGCGGGGGTCTTCGCGGGGGCGTCCTTGCCGGCCGCCGGTTTCGCCGCGCCCTTCGTCCGGGCCTCTGCGGGCTTGGCGGCCTCGCGGCCAGGGGTCTTCTTCGCCGGCTTGCGCACCGTCGTCTTCTTCACGGGCTTCGTCGCGGGCGCGGGCGCCGCGGGCGCCGCGGCGGGCTTGTCCGGGGCGGGCGCGGCGCGGGAGCGGCGCGAACGTGAACGCGCGGGCTTCGGCGCGTCGGCGCCCTCAGCGCCGCCGTTGCCCTCGGCGCCGCCGTTGTCCGCGGGGGCGGATGCCGGCGGCGGTCCGGCGGCGGCGGCCGGCTCGGGCGCGTCCGGACGGCCCGTGACGGCGCCGCCGATGCGGCCTTCCTCCCCGCGTCCGCCGCGGCGGCGCCCGCGGCGGCGGGCGGGCTTGCGCGCGCCGTTGGTCCCGGACGACACGGCCGGCGTGCCGCCCAGCGCCGTGACGACCAGGGTGCCGCCGGCCCGCTCGTCGCGCTCGACGGTGATCAGGCCCAGCGACATGGCCTCCTCCAGCAGGTCGCTGAACGAGGAGTAGCGCCAGGTGCGCTCGTTGAAGTCGGGCTTCTTGCGCTTCATCGTGTCCTTGACGAGGGACGAGTAGAGCGGTCCCTTGTGCTCGCGCACCAGGCCTTCGATCGTGGCGATCAGCAGGTTGAAGAGCTTCTTCTTGTCCGACGGCACGGCGTCCATGTTGACGGCCTCGACGGCGACGGGTTCGCGGACGAGGTCGTCGTAGAAGATGAACTCGTCGCAGTTGCGGATCAGCAGCTCGGAGCTGGACCCCTTCATGCCGACGCCGATCACGCTCTTGTCGTTCTCGCGCAGCTTCGAGACCAGGGGCGAGAAGTCGCTGTCCCCGGAGATCACGACGAAGGCGTCGATGTGGTCCTTGCTGTAGCAGAGGTCCATGGCGTCGACGACCATGCGGATGTCGGCGCTGTTCTTGCCGCTGATGCGGGAGCTGGGGACCTCGATCATCTCGATGGCGGCGCCGTGCAGGTCGGACATGTAGTCCTGGTAGTAGCTCCAGTCGGCGTAGGCCTTCTTGACGACGATCTTGCCCTTCTCGAGCAGTCGCTCGAGCACGACGTGGATGTCGAAGCGCTGCCGCGCGTCGCGGGCGCCGATGGCCACGTTGTCGAAATCCAGGAACAGGGCCAGATTCATGTCGCGATCGCTTGCCATGGTGCTCCTCGAGGCGCGGAAGGGGTGCGGAGCGCGCGGCGCCCCGGCGGACGCCCCGAACATAGTGCCGGGATGCGGCGGGCCGCCACCGGAATCTGCCCGGGCGGACCGGCGCGACGCCGGCCTTGGGCCCCGAGGCCCGTGCTGCTATCATGGTGCCGGCTCTTCCCCCGTCCCGAAAGGACCCCCGCGTGAACGCCGTCCTGAGCACCGATGACCTCGTCCGCCTCGTCCGGCGGGTCTTCGTCCCCACCGCCGCCGACCGCGGACTGGCCGTGCTGGTCGACCTGCCCGACGCCAGGCTCGCCGACAATCCCGAGTGGGCGGCGCGCCGCGCCATGGCCGCCGACTGGGTCCGCCGGCTGGGCGCCGCCGCCGGCGCGACCGGCGTGCCGCGCACGACCCTGGCCTGGTACCGCAACGCGGGCGGCAACAACGCGGACCTGCCGGCCCACTGCCACCCCGGCGACGGCGCCCGCACCTACGGAAACGCCGACGAGCTGCCCGCCGGGAACACGATCAGCTTCGAAGAACTGTTCGCGGGTCACAGCATCCTGCTGGCGCCGACGGAGCTGTCGGCGACGGCGCCCCTGAAGGTCGCGGCGCGGTCCCATCCCCTGCGCGCGGCCACCATGCCGGGTTTCCTGCCGTCGATGATCCCGGCCCTGCAGATCGACTACGCCGAGGTCAACCGCCGCGTCGACCTGCTCAAGGCCCTGCTGGACCCGGCCACGGCGGCGACCATCGTCACCAGGGTCCGCGACCGCACCCACACCCTGCGCCTGGACCTGCGCCACCGCGAGGCCCACGCCTCCGGCGGACTGTTCCCGCGCAACGGCGTCGCCGGCAACCTGCCGAGCGGCGAGACCTACATCGTGCCCTACGAGGGTGAACTCCCGGGCGATCCCAGCGGCAGCCGCGGCGAGCTGCCCGTGCAGTTCGACGACGAGGTCGTGGTCTACCGGATCGAGGGCAACAAGGCGGTCACGGTCCTGAGCGAGGGGCCGCACGGCGCGGCGGAGGCGGCGCGCATCGTCGCGGAGCCGGCCTACGCCAACCTGGCGGAGCTGGGGCTGGGCGTGCTCGGGGACTTCGGGCTGGAGCCGGTCGGCAGCATCCTGCTGGATGAGAAGCTGGGCCTGCACGTGGCCTTCGGCCGCAGCGACCACTTCGGCGGGGCGGTCGGCCCCGCCGACTTCAGCGGACCCGACGCCGTGGTGCACCTCGACCGCGTCTACATCCCGCAGGTGCAGCCCGCGGTGGCCGTCGCCTCGGTGACGCTCGAAGGGCCGGACGGTGCGCGCGAGATCATGCGCGAAGGGGCGTGGACCGGCGTCTTCTGACCGCGGCCGGCGGCGCCGGCTTCAGCGCGGCCGCGCGGCCACCACGTTCGGCAGCGGCCAGGCCTGCCGGCCGGGATCGCCGGGATTGCGGCCGTCGTCGAAGCCGCCCCCGAACTGGTACTCCTGCCCGCCGGCGCCCACGTAGAGCTGGGCCTGGTAGCCCCCCTCGCCGTACATCGCCTGCGCCAGGTCGAGCGGCAGAGCGAGCAGGTGCTCGATGAGGTCGTGGGTCGGCAACGGCTTGCGGCAGTGGATCATCAGCACGCGGCCGGACCTGTCCGTCCCGATGGCCGCCGCGCTGGTGCGGCGGGCCTGCGGCTCCCACGTGTTGCGCCGGTCGCACGAGACCATGCGGATGCTCTGGACCAGGGTGCCGTAGCGGGCCGCCGCGGCGGCGAAGTCCTCGCACGTGCGGTCGATGATGCGCACGTGCGGCACGCCCGCGTCGCGCCGATCGAAGGCCAACACGGCGTTGTCGGGCGACACGTAGGCGTTGTTCACGTGGGTGCGGGTACGCATGAGCGACACGCTGCGCAGGTGGTCGGCCTGGTACATGCTCGCGTTGACGGCCGCCGCCAGGCCCTTCAGGCGGCACCAGTCGCGGGCCGAGTGCGCCTCGCCCTCGCCCGGCGCCGAGGCGTTCAGCAGCACCAGCTCCCAGCGTTCGGGATCGAGCCGGACCACGTGCAGCGGCTCCCCGTCGGACGCCTTGCCGCCCGGCAGCGCGAAGGAGCCGAGTTCCAGCCCCGGCGCCAGCTCGCGCCAGCCCGCCGCGCGCGCGGGGGGGGCGACCGCCGCGACGGCCGCCAGGAACAGGGCGCCTGCGAACGCTCGCCGGGCCGTCACGAAACACCCTCCCCGTTGCCGGACCCCGCCCCGTCGATCACGGCCAGGACCTCGTCGGTCATCGCCTTCATGAGCGCCGCGTCGCCGCGCGACTCGACGTTGAGGCGCAGCACCGGCTCGGTGTTGGATTCCCTGAGATTCAGCCGCCAGTCGCCCAGGTCCAGCGACAGGCCGTCGGTGCGGTCCACCGCCACCGCGCGGTCGAGCCAGCGGGCGGCGACGGCCGCCACGGCCCGCTGCGGGGCCGCGAGGCGACGGTTGATCTCGCCGCTGGCCGGATAGGCGGCCTGCATCCGCCCGACCAGGGCCGAGAGCGGCAGCCCGGTGCGTCCCATCTCCTCGAGCACGCGCAGCCAGGGCAGCATGCCGCTGTCGCACCAGCGGAACTCGCGGAAGTAGTGGTGGGCCGACATCTCGCCGCCGTAGACGGCGTCCTCGGCGCGCATCCGCTCCTTCATGAAGGCGTGGCCGGTCTTGTTCTGCAGGGGCACGCCGCCGGCCTCCCGCACCGTGTCGATCGTGTTCCAGACCAGGCGCGGGTCGTGGACGATCCGCCCCCCCGGCACGCGGCGCAGCGCGGCGCGGGCGAGCAGGGCGACCAGGTAGTAGCCCTCGATGAAGGCCCCGGTCTCGTCGAAGAAGAAGCAGCGGTCGGCGTCGCCGTCCCAGGCCAGCCCGAGATCGGCGCCGTGCTCGCGGACGGCGGCCGCGGTCAGGGCGCGGTTCTCCGGCAGCAGGGGGTTGGGCACGCCGGTGGGGAAATTCCCGTCGGGCACGTGGCGCAGCTTGATCAGCTTCACGGGCAGGTGCGGTTCCAGCAGGTCCAGGACGGGACCGGCGCAGCCGTGGCCCGCATCGGCGACGATGGTCAGGGCCGGCAGGGTCCCGGCGTCGACGCATCCCAGCAGGAAGTCGCGGAACTCGTCGCCGGTATCCAGCGGCGTCGTCGTGCCGCGACGCGCGGCGGCCGGAAAATCGCCGGCGACGGCGGCGCGCCCCACGGCGTGCAGGCCGCTGTCCCCGCTGACGGGGACCGCGTCGGCGGCCACGATCTTCATCCCGTTCCAGCCCAGCGGGTTGTGGCTGGCGGTGACCATGACGCCGCCGTCCAGGCCCCGGGCGATCACCGCGTGGTACATCTGCTCAGTGGCGCAGAGTCCGAGGTCGCGGACGTCGCAGCCGCCCTCGGCGAGGCCGGCGCCGACCGCGGCCGCGAGTTCGGGGCTGCTGGTGCGGCAGTCCCGGCCGACAGCCAGGGTCCCTGCGCCGATCCGGGCGGCCAGGGCGCGACCCAAACGGCGGGCGAGGTCCGCGTCGAGGTCCTCGGGAACGCGTCCCCGGATGTCGTAAGCCTTGATGCAGGCGGGCAGGGACGTCACGACGCGCGTACCTCCGATGTGGGATCAGCCGATGCCGCGAACGGGCATTGTCGGCACAGGCGCCCGCCGCGTCAAGGTCCGGCACCCGGGGCCCCGGCAGCTCCGGTTCGGGCTGGGGCGCGGGGCCGATCGCCGCTATCATGGAACGATCCCGCAGCCCCGGAGGTGCCCGTGCCGAACCCCAGCGTCCAGGCCACTTTACCCGTGCTCGGCATGCACTGCGCCAGCTGCGCCGCTTCCGTCGAGAAAGCTCTCGGCCGCGACACGCCCGGCGTGCTGGAGGCCGCGGTCAACCTCGCCGACAACACCGTGACCGTGAGCTACGACCCGGCGCTCGTCGGCCACGAGACCCTGGCGGCCGCGGTGGCTGCGGCCGGTTTCGAACTGGCCCTGCCCACGGCCGCCCTGTCCGCCGAGGAGGCGGGCCGGGAGGCCCGGCGCCGCGAGGAGGCCGGGCACCGGCGCGACTTCCTGGTCGGCGCCGTCTTCACCACTCCCCTGTTCGTCCTGTCGATGGCCCGTGACCTGGGCCTCGGGGCGGCGTGGCTCCACGCCGCCTGGATGCCCTGGCTGCTGGGCGCCCTGGCCACGCCCGTGCAGTTCGTGACCGGGCGCGCCTTCTACGTCGGAGCCTGGCGCGGGCTGCGCGCCGGCACCGCCAACATGGACACGCTGGTGTCGCTGGGCGCCGGGGCCGCCTACCTGCACGCGGTGGCGCTGCTCTTCGCGCCGGGCCTCGGCGGCCACTCCGGCTTCGAGACCGCCGCGGTGATCCTGACCCTGGTGCGGCTGGGCAAGCTGCTCGAGGCCCGGGCCCGCGGCCGCGCCGGCGACGCCATCACCGCCCTGCTGGCCCTGGCGCCGGAACGGGCCAGCCTGCTGCGCGACGGCGTCGAGCACGACGTGCCGGTCTCCCGCCTGCAGCCGGGAGACGTCGTGCGCGTGCGGCCCGGAGAGCGCGTGCCAGTCGACGGCCTGGTGAGCGAGGGGCACGCCGCCGTGGACGAGAGCATGTTCACCGGCGAGCCCCTGCCGGCGGACCGCGGGCCCGGCGACGAGGTCCTCGGCGGCTCGATCGATCGCGACGGCCTGCTGACGGTGCGCGTGACGGCCGTGGGCGAGCAGACCGCACTGGCGCGCGTGACCGCCCTGGTCCGCCGCGCCCAGCAGAGCAAGGCCCCGGTCCAGCGCCTGGCCGACCGCGTCGCCGCCGTGTTCGTGCCCGTGATTGCAGTCGTGGCCCTGCTGACGTTCGCGGGCTGGTGGGCGTTCGGCGGCGCCTTCGCGCCGGCCCTGACGCGCATGATCGCGGTGCTGGTCGTCGCCTGCCCCTGCGCCCTGGGTCTGGCGACGCCGACCGCGGTGATGGTCGGCACGGGTCTGGCCGCCCGCCACGGCGTGCTGTTCCGCGATGCCGCCGCCCTGGAACGGGCCCACCGCGTCACCACCCTGCTGATGGACAAGACCGGCACGCTCACCGAAGGCCGCCCCGAAGCGACCGACTGGGTCGTCGCCGACGGCTCCGGCCTGTCGCCGCAGCGGTTCGCGGCCCTGGTGCAGGCGGCCGAGACGCCGTCGGAGCATCCGGTCGGGCGATCCCTGGCCGCGGGCGCCGCACGGCTCCCGATCGCCACTGCGTTCCGCGTGGTGCCGGGCCACGGCGTCACGGCGGTCGTCGACGGGTGCGCGGTGCGCGTGGGCAAGCCCGCGTGGATCGCGCCGCAGGGCGCGCCCGCCGACCTGCAAACCGTCGCCGACCGGCTGGCCGGCGAAGGCAGGACCGTCATGCTGGTCGAGGTCGACGGGGCCGTCGCCGGGCTCGTGGCCGTGCGCGACGCGCTGCGCCCGGAAGCGGCCGCGGCCGTCCAGGACCTCGAGACGCTCGGCGTCGATGTGATCATGCTGACGGGGGACGGGCCGCTGGCGGCGGCCGCGGTCGCGCGCGAGCTGGGCATCCAGCAGGTGTTCGACTCGGCGACGCCGCAGGACAAGGCCGCCGTCGTCGGCGGCTTCCTCGCCGACTGCTGCACGGTCGGGATGGTCGGCGACGGCGTGAACGACGCGCCCGCCCTGGCGACCGCGGACGTGGGCTTCGCCGTGGGGCACGGCAGCCACATCGCCATCGAGGCCGCGGACGTGACCCTGGTGCGCGGCGGGCTCGGCGCCGTGCAGCGCGCCCGCGAGCTGAGCCGGCTGACCATGCGGACGGTACGCCAGAACCTGGCCTGGGCTTTCGGCTACAACGTGGTGCTGATCCCCGTGGCGGCCGGCGCCCTGCACGGCGTGCCGGGACTGCCTCCCATGCTGCGCGACTTCCATCCCATGCTCGCGGCCGCGGCCATGGCCTTCAGTTCGGTTTCGGTGGTGCTGAACAGCCTGCGGCTGGGTCGGCGCCGGCTCCCCTGACGGGACGGGTCAGACGGGGGCGCCGTGCCGTTCTGCGGCGAGGTAGCGTCCGAATTCCAGGTCGTGCTCCAGGATGTGCCGTTTCCACCAGTAGTCGAAGAGACCCAGCACCGCGCGCGTCAGACGCTCGAGGTCCAGGGCGTGCCGCAGACGCAGGCTGCGCGCCGCGGCGAGCAGTCGCTCGTGTTCGGCGCGGTGCCGCGCGGCGCCCGGGTACCCGGTCTCGCCGAACATCGCCTCCTCGCGGGCCTGGTGGATCTCGGCCCACGCGATCAGCTGCTCCAGGACCTCGTGCAGCACGCGGTGCCCGCGGCCGTGGCCGCGGGCTTCGAGCAGACTGTTCTGCAGGGCGAGGAATTCCCGGTGGTCGTCGTCGAGCGACGCGACCCCCGAGCTGAACCGCACGTCCCACTCCAGAGGCCTCACACGGTCTCCTCAGGATGGTTGGGCGATCAGGGCGTCGGCGGCGAGCCGGCGGGCGGCCCTGGCGAAATCGCGGTCGGCGCCGCGGACGTGCCCGAGCAGCCAGTGCTGAAGGTACTGCAGGACCGGCAGCGTGATGGTCTGGCGGCCTTCAGTCAGGGCGGTCTGGAAGCGCCGCACGCGCTGGAGCAGGTCCTGGTGCTCTTCGCGGTGCTCATCGAGGCCGACGTAGCCGAGCGTCGCCATCAGCGCCTCCTCCGAGTTGAAATGCACGACGGCGCATTCCAGCAGGATCCCCAGCCGCCGGGCGAGATCGTCGTCCGGTTCGCGGCGGCGGTAGGCGGCGGCGAGTTCGTTGTAGCGATCGATGAGCCGCCGGTGCTGCTCGTCGATCAGCGGCAAACCGAGTTCGAGTTCGTCGTTCCAGGCGATGGCGCTCATGGTCGTTCCTTCCCTTGCCGGATCGGTGCGCTCGATCAGACTTCGAGCCTGCTCGGCTCGTCCCAGGCCGTGGCGAGGTCCAGATAATCGTCGTCGTCCAGGGCCGAAGCCCGGTCCTGTCCCGTCTCCGCGTACTTCCGCGGCGCGTCGCGCCGTCGCGGCGGCGGCGATGGGGACGCCGGGGATCGCGGCGCCGGTGAACGGGACGCCGCGGTGCGCCTTTCCCGCGGCGGGCGGGCCGCGGCCTGGGTTCCCTGTCCCGTCAACACGCGTTCGAGTTCGGCGACGAGGTCCAGCAACTGCGCGGCCTGGCCGGCGAGTTGCTGGCTGGCGGCCGCCGATTCCTGGGCGCCGGCGGCGTTGCTCTGGACGACCCGGTCCATGCGCACGACCGTCTCGTTGATCTGGACGAGGTCGCGCGACTGTTCGCTGCTGGCCGCGTCGACCTGCCGCACCAGGTGGCTGACCCGCTCGATGCCGCCGGCGATGCGCCGCAGGACCGCGGCCGCCTCCTCGGACGCCCGCACGCCGTCGGCGGCGATGACCCGCGACTCCTCGATCAGGGCCGTCGTGATGCTGGCCGCTTCGGCGCTGCGCCGCGCGAGGTTGCGGACCTCCTCAGCGACGACGGCGAAGCCGCGACCCGCGTCGCCGGCCCGCGCCGCCTCGACCGCGGCGTTGAGCGCCAGCAGGTTGGTCTGGAACGCGATCTCGTCGATGCTGCGCACGATCTTGCCCGACTCGTCGGCGGCGGACTTGATGCGGCCGACGGTCCCGGCCAGCCGGCTCATCGCCTCGCTGCCGGTCGCCGCCTCGCGGCAGACCTCGCCTGCCTCGCGGTTGGCCTCGCGGGCGCTGTCGGCGTTGCGCCCGGTCATGCCGACCAGCTGGGCGAGGGTGGCCGTCACATCCTGCAGGTTGGCCGCCTGTTCGGCGGCGTCCTGCGCCGTGTGCTGCCCGCCGGCCGCGACCTGGCGGGACGCCGTCACCACGTGGGTGCCCGCGCCGCCGAGCCGTTGCGCCACCTGCTCGAGATCGCGGCCGATGCCCCGGGCCACGAGCGACCAGACGACCACGGCCAGGGCGACCGCCGCCAGTCCGGTCAGCAGCATCTGCCGGCCGTCCTCGTTGCGCTCGAGCAGCATGTGGACCATGAGCGGCGAGATCGTGACGCCGACTCCGGCCGTCAGCAGCCTCGCGCGCAGGGACATTCCAGGGAACATGGGCGGCCTCCGTGAACGTGCGAAACGGGGACGGGCCCATCGCTCCGCTCGCGGGCGGCCGATCCCGCTCCTATCATCGGCAGGCGCGGCGGGAGCTTGAGGCTCGACGGCGGGCGGCGGTTCGCCTAGCCTGCTACGGGACAGCGTATTTGCGCGGCGAGACGCTCAACGGGAGGGTTGCGATGAAGGGAACGAAGGGAAAGGCGGGCGCGGCGGCGTTGCTGGCGCTGGCCCTGCTGGCGACGACGGCGGCCGAAGTCGGGGCCGGGTGGCCGGCGCACGACGCGCCGGTCCGTCATCTCTACCTGATCCGCCACGGCGAGTACGTGCGCGACGAGGGCTGCGACGAGGACGCCGGCTGCGCCCTGGACCGCCTGGGCCGGCACCAGGCGGCTCTGGCCGGCGATCTGCTGGCCTCTCTGGGGATCGAATTCACGTCGCTGCAGTCCAGCAGCATGACGCGGGCCCGCGAGACCGCGGCGATCATCGACGAGCGGCTGCCGGGTCCGGTGCTCGAACTCCACCGCGACATCCGCGAGTGCACGCCGGCGACCCGCCGCGCCGACGTCATGGCCGGATTGGAACCGGGCGAGGCCGAGGCCTGCGGGCGTGAACTGGCCGCCGCCTGGGACCGCCTGGTCCGGCCGGCCGCGGACCGCGACGCCCACGACATCGTGGTCTGCCACGGCAACGTCATCCGCTGGTTCGTCTGCCGCGCGCTGGGCGTCGACCCGGAAGCCTGGCTGGGCATGAGCATCGCCAACTGCAGCCTGACGGTGATCCAGGTGCGGCCCGACGGGACGTGCCGTCTGGTGACCTTCGCCGACGCGGGCCACATCCCCTTCCCGCTGCGGACGTACCCCGGCACCGTGGCCGACCCCGCAGCCGTCTCAGCCGCTCTCGGCCCCGAATGACGTAGGTTCTGGCCGGGAAATTGTCCCTCCCATGCCCATGCTGCTGTTCGACTTGGATCCGCACATCCTGCCGAGACCGGGGTGTCCTGCAGGCCCTGAAGCCAGGATGGCGAAAGGGCCGGAAGGCCAAGCGCTCCGGGCACACGAGGTGCCCGGAGCGTGTCCCCGGTCTCGGCAGGATGTGCGGATCCAAGTCGCAACATAGCATGGGCAGGGACAATGTCCCGGCCAGAGCCTACTGGACGATTCCGGGGGCGAAATCAGGGATCAGGTCGGCCTGGTACTGTCCGCTGTCGAGCAGGGCGATGCCGATGAAGATCATCACGCAGAGCAGGGCGCTCATCAGCACGACGGCGTAGAACTTCTTGTCCCACAGCAGGTGCATGAAGACCAGGGCCACCAGGGTGCCCTTGACCAGGGCGATCCCCAGGGCCACCCAGATGTTCAGGGCGCCCAGGTCGACGTAGGTCACGGCGTAGGTCAGGATCGTCAGGAACATCAGCGCGCCGAACACGCCCAGCAGCGTCCTGACGGGCACGACGTGGGCGTACGTGGGGCCTTCATGGTGCTTGCTCATGCTCGTGCCGCCTCCCGCGGTCCGCCGCTCAATGGATCAGGTAGAGCAGCGGGAAGAGGAAAATCCAGATCAGGTCCACCAGGTGCCAGTAGAGGCCGACGAAGTCGACCGGCGCGAAGTACTCAGGCCCGAATTCGCCCGCCGCGGACCGCCGCAGCAGCCAGACGATGGCGATCATGCCGGCCAGCACGTGGATGCCGTGCAGGCCCGTCATCACGAAGTAGATGCCGAAGAAAAGGTGCACGTTGCGCGGGGCCGGGCCCGCCGGTCCGTGCCCGCCGTGCGACGCGCCGCCGTGGCCGGGCTGCGAGTGGTCGGCCAGGCCCTGCGGCCCGGTCGCCGCGTGCGGCAGGGTCGTGCCGCCGTCGGCGGGGGCCGCGGCAGCGGCGGCCGTCGTCTCGGCCGTCGTCGCCGCGCCGGCGGCGTCCGCCGGCGCTACCGTCTCGCCCTGGGGCACGTAGTGCGTGCCCCAGAGCAGGCCGTGCTTCCACTTGTGCTCGTACTCCACGCCCTTGACGCCCAGGAAGATGCAGGCGCAGAGCAGCGTCGCAGCGAGCATCTGCTTGAGCCGGCGCTGCTGCCCCAGCTGGGCGCAGCGCACGGCCATCGCCATGGTGAGACTGCTGACGATCAGCACGAGCGTGTTGAGGCCGCCGAGGGTCTTGTCCAGGAACTGGTGCGCGTAGGCGAAGATCTCGGGGTGGTTGGCCCGGTAGACCGCGTAGGCGCAGAAGAGCCCGCCGAACAGCAGGACCTCCGTGACCAGGAACAGCCACATGCCGAACTTGCCGGAATCGTACTGCTGCGCCATCGACTCGAAATGGTGCTGCAGGTGGGGATGGGCGTGCTCGTCGCGTCCCTCGTGGGGGGTGCTCATCGGTCGGACACCTCGGGCTTGCGGAGCACGTACCCGCCGGTTGCGGGGTCGTAGTCCTGGTTCGAGTAGTCGTAGGGATCGCCGCCCACGGGCTCGTCCGTGAAGTTGTGCAGCACCGGCGGCGAGGCGGCCTGCCACTCCATGGAAGCGCCGCCCCACGGGTTGGCCGGCGCCGGCCGGCCCCGGTAGAGCGACTTCACCAGGTACCAGGCGGTCATGAAGAAGCCCGCGGCCATCAGGTAGCTGCCGATCGACGAGATCACGTGGTAGGGCTCGAACTTGTCGACGTAGGCGTAGTAGCGCCGCGGCATGCCCTGGCTGCCCATGACGAACTGGGTGAAGAACGTGATGTTGAAGCCCACCGAGATGATGATCGCCGAGATCCGGCCCCACTTCTCGTCGTACATGCGCCCGAACATCTTGGGCCACCAGTAGTGCAGGCCGGCCAGGAACGCGATCACCGTGCCGCCGAACATCACGTAGTGGAAGTGGGCGACCACGAAGTAGGTGTCGTGCAGGTGGACGTCGGTGGCCAGGGAGCCAAGGAACAGGCCGGTCAGGCCGCCGATGCCGAACAGGAACATGAAGGACAGGGCGTAGATCATCGGCGTGTCGAAGCGGATGGAGCCCTTGTACATCGTGCTCAGCCAGTTGAACATCTTGACGGCCGAGGGGATCGAGACGCTGAAGGTCAGCGCGCTGAAGATCATGTTCATGAGGTCGGACTGGCCGCTGGTGAACATGTGGTGTCCCCAGACCAGGAAGCTGAAGGCGGCGATGGCGATGCTGGAATAGGCGATGGCCCGGTAGCCGAAGATGTGCTTGCGGCTGAAGACCGAGATCACCTCGCTGATGATGCCCATCGCCGGCAGGATCATGATGTAGACGGCCGGGTGGGAGTAGAACCAGAAGAAGTGCTGGTAGAGCACGGGATCGCCGCCCAGGGCGGGGTCGAAGATGCCGATGCCCATCACGCGCTCGACGATCAGCAGCACCATGGTGATGCCCAGGATCGGCGTGGCCAGGACCTGGATGATGGAGGTGGCGTAGAGCGCCCACAGCATCAGGGGCATGTCGAACCAGCCCATGCCCGCCGGCCGCATCTTGTGCATGGTGACGATGAAGTTCAGCCCGGTGAACACCGAGCTGAAGCCCAGCACGAACACCCCGAAGGTCAGCGTCACCACCGCGGTGTTGGTCGTGGTGGAGTAGGGCGCGTAGAAGGTCCAGCCGGCGTCCACCCCGCCCTGCACGATCGACAGCACCGCGATCAGCGCCCCGATCAGGTACAGGTGGTAGCTGGCCAGGTTGAGCCGCGGCAGCGCCACGTCCTTCGCGCCGAGCATCAGCGGCAGCACGAAGTTGCCCAGCGCCGCCGGGATGCCCGGGATGATGAACAGGAAGATCATGATCGCGCCGTGCAGCGTGAAGACCTTGTTGTAGTCGTCTGCCGACATCAGCGTGCGCGTCGGCGTCAGCAGCTCGGTGCGGATCAGCAGGGCCAGGATGCCGCCCAGCAGGAAGAAGGACAGGATCGAGGCCAGGTACATCACGCCGATGCGCTTGTGATCGAGCGTGAAGATCCACGAACGGAAGCCGTGGCTGCAGTTCAGGTAGTTCTCGCCGCCGACGGCCGGCGGGGCCGCGGTGGCGTCGTGGGTCGACATGGAAGCCTCCGGTCTGCGGGGCGCGGCGCCCCGCTATTCGTTCGCCTACGGGGTCCCGGCGCCGACGGCCGCCGGCGCCTCTTCCCCCGGCGCGTGTTCGCTCAGCGATTTCAGGAAGGCGATCAGCGCCGTCATCTCCTGGTCCTTGATGCGGCCCTTGAAGGTCGGCATCACCGGTTCGAAGCCCTGCACGATCTGGGATTGCGGGTCGAGCACGGAGCTGCTGATGTAGTTCTCGTCCGCCAGCGCCCGCCCACCGTCCTTGAACGACCTCTCGCTGCCGAACAGGTCGCGGAAGGTCGGACCCACGCCGGCGACGCCGTCGAGCGTGTGGCACTGCTTGCAGCCGAGCACGTTGTAGACGCGCTCGCCGCCTTCGACCGGGGTCAGGCCGCTCAGGATGTCCGAGTGCTCGAGCATCCAGGCGTCGAACTCTTCGGGCGGGAGCACCTTCACGGTCGAGATCATCGACGAATGCTGCGTGCCGCAGTACTCCGCGCAGTAGATGTCGTAGTCCCCCGGCCGCACGGCCGTGAACCAGGCCTTGCTGTAGCGTCCCGGCACCAGGTCACGCTTGATGCGGAAGGCGGGGATCGACAGGCTGTGGATCACGTCCTGCGAGGTCATCACCAGCTGCACCGGGCGGTCGGCCGGGACGTGCAGCAGTTCGTCCACGTACCCGTTCGGGTAGGTGAAGGTCCACTTCCACTTCTGGCCCGTCACCTGGATCTGGTAGGCGTTCAGCGGCGGCGTGGACATGTCGACGTAGGCCTGGAAGCCGAACCAGAAGATCACCGCGACCAGCAGCACCGGGATGGCCGTCCAGACCACCTCGACGGCGAGGTTGTGGGACGGCGAGGGCTCGGGCTCCTCCCCTTCGCGGCGGCGGCGGTAACGCACGGCGAAGATCGCCAGCAGGGCCATCAGCAGCGTGAAGAAGAACAGCGAGATCCAGAAGATGAAATAGAACAGGTTGTCGACGGACCCGGCGGCCTCGGAGGCCCGGACCGGCAGCCAGAAGGTCCCGTCGCCCGTGGCCAGGAAGGGGGCCCCCGCCCCGCGGACCGACAGCGTGTTCAGCAACCCGCTCAAGATCATGTCGATTTCCTTCTGCGGTCGCGGCGCCACAGCAGCGCCAGCCAGCCCGCGATCGCGAGCACCGTGACGAATCCGCCGATCTTCATCAGCCTGCGCGCGGACGGCCCGTAGCGGCCCACACTCGAATCGTAGTCGTAGCAGAGCAGCAGGAATTTCTCCCTGGTCCCGCCGATCTTGCCGCCGGACGCCTCGGTCAGCGCCAGGCGCAGCGTCTGCGCGTCGAACTCCACCCCGTAAAGGTAGCGGGCCACCCTGCCGTCCGGCGTGCAGACCACCAGGGCGGCCGGATGCATCCACTGCTGGGTCTTCTCGTCCCAGTCGAAGCCGAACCCGACGGCGTCGGCCACGGCGCGGCTGTCGCGCGCGCTGCCGGTCAGGAACCACCAGCCGGCGGCCGCCTCGGGCCGCCCGTAGGACTCCAGCGCGTTCTGCTTCTTCAGGCCCGCCAGGCGCGGCCCCTCGCGCTCGTCGATGCTCAGCGTCACGATCCCGAACTCGCGGCCCGGCGTCCACGCCACGTCGCGCAGGCCGTCGACCATGCCGTTGAGCACCAGGCCGCACAGCATCGGGCAGGCGTAGTAGCCCAGGTTCAGGATCACCGGCCGTCCGGGCGCGAAGCAGTCGCCCAGGCGGACCGCCGTGCTGTCCTCGGCGGTGAACACCAGGTCCAGGGGCAGCGGCGCGCCCGGACGCTCGACGATGTCGACCACGGTCAGGCCGGCGAGTTCCGTCTGCGCGCGCGCCGGCGCCGCGGCCGTCAGCAGGACCGCAAACGCGCACGCCGCCGCCGCGACCCGGATCGTCATGCCTACTCCCCGTCCCCGCCGTGGCGCCGCACGACGGCGTCCATCGCCGTTTCGATGGGCATGCCCACCAGGCCGGCGTTCCCGTCGACCCAGCGCACGCCCTGCTGCAGCACGCCCTGCTGGGCGGCCTGCAGGGCCAGCAGCTCGGCCGGCGCCACCGCCACGACCTTGCGCTCGAACTGGTCGCGCTTGACGAGATGGAAGCCGATCTCCAGCGCGAGGATGCTGACCACCAGGCCCAGCGCGAACACCAGCCCGTAGGTCACGACGTTGTGCAGGTCGGTCTTGTCCGCTTCGGTCCGCATGGGCCCGCGCCCCTCCCGTCTAGTAGTTCTCGAAGTTCAGCGAGGCCCGCAGCCGCGGGTCGCGCCGCGCGATCAGCAGGCGCTGCCCGGCCACCCAGGCCAGCGTCGCTGTGTAGAGGCCGCCCATGCCCACCAGCAGGGCCAGGTCCATCAGGCGCAGCGGGATCCCGTCCGGGCTCAGCTCGGGCATGATCAGCCAGAACAGGTCGATCCAGTGCATGGCCAGGATCCAGACCGCCCAGAACGACATCAGGGCCACCCGGCGCTTGGTGAAGCGCGACATCAGCCCGGCGAAGGGGAGCAGCCAGTGGCAGAAGATCAGCACGTAACCGACGGCCGACCAGCCGTTCTGCTGGCGGCGCAGGTACCAGCCCGTCTCCTCGGGGATGTTCGCGTACCAGATCAGCATGTACTGGCTGAAGGCGATGTAGGCCCAGAAGAAGACGAAGGCGAACATGGCCCGGCCGTAGTCGTTGTAGTGCTCGATGGTCACCGCGTGCACCAGCCGGCCCGAGCGCTGCAGGCCGGCGGTCAGCAGCGTCATCACCGCGAAGAAGCTGACCACGATGCCCGCGAACCAGTAGACGCCGAACATCGTGCTGAACCAGTGGGCGTCGAGGCTCATCAGCAGGTCGAAGGCCGCGAAGGTCTGGGTCAGGCCGTAGATGATCAGGGCGGGGCCGCCCAGCCGCTCGGAGCCGGCGGTGATCGCGGGATCGCCCGTCGCGTCCTGGCGCAGGGACCGCCGGCGGAAGATCGTGGCCAGCAGGATCCAGACGGCGAAGTAGAAGACGATCCGCAGGGTGAAGAAGCCCGGGTTCAGCCAGCCCGCCTTGTGCTCGAGCAGCGCGTCGCCGGCGACGCGCGTCGGGTCGGCCCAGACGTAGATCGAGCCGAGGTTCAGCAGCACCGGCAGGGACAGCAGCGCCAGCAGCGGCAGCGCGCCCGAGACGATCTCGGCCAGACGCCGCACCACCGCGCTCCAGGTCGAGCGCGTCAGGTGCTGCAGCGGCACGAACCAGAGCGCGCCCAGCGACAGCGACAGGAAGAACAGCCAGTTCAGCAGCCAGGCGTGCAGGAAGTGGCGCATGCCGTCGCCGGCCGCGCGGCCCAGCAGGAAGCCGGCTCCCAGGCCGACCGCCCCGACCGCGAGCCCGCCCGCGACGATGCGCCGGGCGGCGCCGCCGAGGACCAGGTTGTCGCCGTCCAGGACGGCGGTTTCGCGTCGCGCGTGTTGAGCCAAGACTTACGCTCCCGTCGGGTTCGCGGCGCCTTGCAACGCCTGTTTCACTGCGACGCCGGTTTCACTGGCATCGCCGTCACTGCTGCGTCGTCGTCGCCGCTGGCTCCGGCGCTGGCGGCGGGCCGAGCGCGGCGAGATCCGCCGGCTCCAGGTCCGCGGGCGAACCGGCCTGCGCGGCCTGCAGGGCGCGCACGTAGGCCACGATCGCCCAGCGGTCGTCGACGCCGATCTGGGATCCGTAGGCCGGCATCTTGCGGATGCCGTGACGGATCGTGTTGTAGAGGTGGCCGACGGGCCGCGCCCGCACCGTGGCGTCGGCCAGGTTCGACGGCGGCACCCAGGTGCCCTCCATGAGGGCCTCGGCCCGCTTGGCGACGATGCCGTCGCCGTTGCCGGCCAGCCCGTGGCACGGCGCGCAGTAGATGCCGTAGCGCTCGCGCCCCCGCTCGACCATCGCCCGGGTGACCGGCGCGGGGAACGTCTCCACCCACAGGGTGTCGATGCGGCCGTCGCGCAGGTGGTCGCGTCCCACCGGCTCGTCGCGGGCGACGGTGCCCGCCGGCGGCGGCCGCATCGAGCGCCCGTCGGCGAACAGCTCGCTGGCGCGCTGGGTCTTGACCTTGTCCTGGTCGTCCATGTCGTAGACGAGCGACAGTCGGGGACGCTCGCTGTCGGTGACGCGGTCCTTGACCAGCACCAGCAGCGGGATGAGCGCGAGCAGGGTCAGGACCACGGCGGCGGACTTCATGAATCTCGGCATCGGTCAGTCCTCCACGGGCTCGACGGCGTCGGCGCCCAGGCCCGCCAGGAACTCGCGCGTGCCCTCGCCCCGGAACAGGGGGTCGCGCGCCTCGATCGAGATGAAGAAGCGGTCGGACGTCGCGCGCCGGAACCGCTCGCTGTTGAACAGGGGATGGTGGAGCTGCGGCAGCAGGTTCAGCCCCCACATCCCGAAAAACGTCGTCAGCGCGCTCAGCAGCACCGTCAGTTCGAAGGTGACCGGGATCGCCGCCGGCAGCCCGAACAGGGGCTTGCCGCTGATCAGGAACGGGTAGTCGTGCGCGTTCATCCACCACTGCATCACCAGCGCCAGGCTCATGCCGGCCAGGCCGCCGCAGAACACCAGCCAGGGCAGGCGCGTGCCGCGGATCCCCATGGCGTCGTCCAGCCCGTGCACCGGGAACGGCGTGTGGCAGTCCCAGCGGGTGTAGCCGGCGTCGCGGACCTTCGCGGCCGCATCGATGAGCGCCCACGGCTCGCGGAACTCCGCGAGGTAGCCGTAGAGGCCGTGTGTCTCTCGTGTCGCCATCGCCTCTCGCTCTGCTAACGGTCCCCGGGGTTGGTCCCGTGGTAGTCGCCCACCGGACGCGACACCTTGTCTTCCCAGTGCTTCTGCGGCATCACGGTCTTGACCTCGGCCATGGCGATCATGGGCAGGAACCGCATGAACAGCAGCACGAGCGTGAAGAACAGCCCGAAGCTGCCCACGAAGGTCAGGATATCGATCGTCGTCGGCCGGTAGTAGCCCCAGGCCGCGGGCAGGAAGTCGCGGCTCAGCGAGGTCACCGTGATCACGAAACGCTCGAACCACATGCCGATGTTCACGAAGATGCAGATGACCAGCAGCGCGGCCGGGCTGGTGCGGATCTTCTTGAACCAGAACAGCTGCGGCGAGATGACGTTGCAGCTGACCATGATCCAGTACGCCCAGGCGTAGGGGCCGAAGGCGCGGTTGATGAAGGCGAACTGCTCGGCGGGATTGCCGCTGTACCAGGCGATGAAGAACTCGGTCGCGTAGGCGTAGCCCACCATGGTGCCGGTGGCCAGGATGATCTTGGCCATCGTTTCGAGGTGGTAGAGCGTCACGATGTTCTTCAGGCCGTACCACTCGCGCGCCGGGATCAGGCAGGTCATCACCATGGCGAAGCCCGAGAAGATGGCGCCCGCGACGAAGTAGGGCGGGAAGATCGTCGTGTGCCAGCCCGGGATCTGCGAAGTCGCGAAGTCGAAGGACACCACCGAGTGCACCGAGAGCACCAGCGGCGTCGCGAGGCCGGCCAGGATGAGGTAGGCCTTCTCGTAGCGGTGCCAGTGGCGGTTCGAGCCGCGCCAGCCCAGGGCGAAGAAGCCGTAGGAGATCTTGCGGACCTTCGTCGTGGCGCGGTCGCGCAGGGTCGCCAGGTCGGGCACCATGCCGGTGTACCAGAACAGCAGCGACACCGTGGCGTAGGTGCCCACCGCGAACACGTCCCACAGCAGGGGGCTGCGGAAGTTGGGCCACATGGCCTGGAAGTTGGGCAACGGGAACAGCCACCACACCACCCAGACGCGGCCGACGTGGATGCCCGGGAAGATGCCGGCGCAGATCACCGCGAAGATCGTCATCGCCTCGGCGAAGCGGTTGATGCTGGTGCGCCACTGCTGGCGCAGCAGGTACAGGATGGCCGAGATCAGCGTGCCGGCGTGTCCGATGCCGACCCAGAACACGAAGTTGACGATCGCCCAGCCCCAGCCCACGGGGTTGTTCAGGCCCCAGACGCCGACGCCTTTGTAGATCAGGTAGCCGATCATGCCGAACATCATCGCCGCGAGGCTGGCCATGAACCCGAGCGCCACCCACCAAGCGCGCGGGGCTCCCGGCCGCTCCACGATGCCGCAGACCTTGTCGGTCAGGGTCGTGAAGTCGTAGCCGCCGGTGATCAGCTCCTGCGGCCGCGTCGGGTCGTGGGCCGTGTTGTCGATCGTGTCCCTAGTGAGCAGGGTGCCCATCGGCGCTCTCCGCGAGTTCGGGGTTCGGGTTGCGCAGGCGGGCCAGGTAGGCCGTGCGCGGTTTCACGTTGAGCTCCGCGAGCAGGTGGTAGGCCCGGTCGCCGGTCGTCAGCTTCGCCACGCGGCTCTGCGGGTCGTTCAGGTCGCCGAAGGCGATGGCCTGGGTCGGGCAGGTCTGCTGGCAGGCCGTGACGACCTCGCCGTCGCGCACCGGGCGCCCCTCGTTCTTGGCGTCGATCTTCACCGACTCGATGCGCTGCACGCAGTACGTGCACTTCTCCATGACGCCGCGGGCGCGCAGGGTCACCTCGGGATTGTAGGCCAGCTTGCGGACGTCCGGGATGTCGCTGTTGAAGTTGAACCAGTTGAAGCGGCGCACCTTGTAGGGACAGTTGTTCGAGCAGTAGCGCGTGCCCACGCAGCGGTTGTAGGCCATCACGTTCAGGCCGTCCTCGCTGTGCATCGTCGCGCCCACCGGGCAGACCTGCTCGCAGGGGGCCAGTTCGCAGTGCACGCAGGCGACGGGCTGGTGCGCGACCGCGGGCGCGTCCGGGTCGCCCTGGAAGTAGCGGTCCAGTCGCAGCCAGTGCATCTCGCGGCCCTTGCCCACCTGCTCCTTGCCCACGACCGGGATGTTGTTCTCGGCCTGGCAGGCCACGACGCAGGCGTTGCAGCCGATGCAGGTGCTCAGGTCGATGGTCATGCCCCAGGCGTGGCCCACGCGCGGGCGCTCCGGCCACAGCGAGATCAGCGGCGGGTGGTGCGTGCGGTGCGCTGCGAATTCCGGGTGCTCGCGGTACTCGGCGAGGGTGCCCGAGACGACCAGCGAGCGCGAGCGCTTCTCGCGCTCCCGCATGCCGACCGCGTCGATGGCGTGGTGGTCCTGGGTCGTGGCCAGCGGGTAGCTGCGGCCGGTGCGCGCCACCTGCAGGCCCGCGCAGGCGTCGGGGGCCGCGGCGGTGCGCAGGGCGTAGGCGCGGAAGCCCGTGCCGTTGCCCACGCCGCCGGCGGCCGTGCGGCCGTGGCCCAGGCTCAGGCTCACCGACCAGGGCGCGTGGCCCGGCAGCACGTAGGCGGCGGCCTCGAGCCGGCGCCCGCCCAACTGCAGTTCGACGAGGTCGCCGTGGACGACGCCCAGGGCGGCCGCCGTGGACACGCCGAACAGCGCGGCGTTGTCCCAGGCCAGCTTGGTCATGAAGTCGGGCAGCTCCTGCAGCCAGGAGTTGTTGGCGAAGCGGCCGTCGTGCAGCGACGGGTCGCGCACGAAGACCAGCTCCAGGTTGTCGGGGCCGATCGCCGGCGGCTTGGCCATGCCGCCGCGGCGCACCGCGGCCACGACGCCCCTGCCGTCCATGGCCGGCGGGGCCTCGGCGGGCAGCGCGTCGGCGAAGCCGCGGTGCAGCAGCGCCTCCCAGTCGCCGGCGCCGGGCTGGCCGACGGCCGTGGCGCGCACGAGGTCGTGAGCCGGGCGCAGGACGCCGTCCAGCAGCAGCGACAGCAGTTCCGCCGGCGTCCGGCCGTCGTACAGGGGCGCGATCAGCGGCTGCGCCACCGCGTAGCGGCCGTCGTGGTCGCGCACGTCGTGCCAGGACTCGAGCCAGTGCGCCCGCGGCAGGTGCCAGCGGCAGCGCTGCGATGTCTCGTCTACGAACAGCGAGAGGTGCCAGGAATCGGCGACCTTGTCCAGCAGGCCGCCGAAGTCCAGGTCGGCGGGCGCGTCGTGGACGGGGTTGCCGCCCAGGATCAGCAGGGACGGCACCTGCCCCTTGCCCATCGCCACGGTCAGGGTCGCGATGGCCGCGCCGTGCGACAGGCCGCGCTGGTCGTCGGGCCCGTAACTGACGGTGCGGCCCGTGTTGCCCAGGGCCTCGTTCAGCAGGATCGCCAGCACGTGCGCGTGGTCGGGCTGGCGCGGGCCCACCGCCACCAGCGATTCCCCGCGGTGGGCGAGCAGGTCGCCGGCCAGCGCGCCCATCCAGGCCGGCGCATGGCCCGCGGCGCGCGCGTGCTCGAGCGCGGGCAGCACGGCCTCGTAGCCGGCCGGCAGGGCGAGGCCGCGGCCCAGCACCAGCTCGGCGGCCAGCCCGTAGAGGGCGTGCGGGATCTCCAGGCTCGGCACGGCGACCCGGTGGTCGGCCATGCCGCCGGTGAGGCTCAGGTCGCTCTCGACGACGTAGAGGCGGTTCATCGCGCCGTCCTCGGCGCGGCGCCCGTCCGCGAAACCGCGGGCGTTGCGCAGGGCCGTGGGGTGGTCCTGCAGCAGGTCGGCGTCGAAGCAGGCCAGCACGCGGGCGGCGGCGACATCGACGCGCACGCGGCGCGCCTCGCCGAAGGCCAGGCCGGCGCCGAGGCGCTCGTTGTCGCGCGAGACCGGCTCGTACTCGTACCAGGCCGCCTCGGGCAACTCGTCCCGCACGCGCGCGCGCAGCGCCGCGAACGTGGGCGAACTCGTGGCCTCGGTCAGGACCGCGAGGCCGGCGCCGCGGCGGGCCCGCAACGCCGCGAAGGCGGCCGCGGCCGCGGTCTCCCCCTCGCCGTGGGAACGGCGGCGGGGGTGGCCGTTCACGCGCTCCAGCACATAGCGGCTGCGGTCGGGATCGTAGAGCTCGAGCAGCCCCGCCTGCGCGAACAGGTCGCAGGCGCCCTGGCTCAGCGGGTGTTCGGGGTTGCCCTCGACCTTGATCGGGCGGCCGTCGAAGCTGGTCACCAGCAGCGGGCTGACCGCGCCGGCCAGTTCCATGACCGTCGCGTAGCGGCGCGCCGTGCCGGGCGTCGTCCCCTCGGGCCGGCTCGCGAACGGCACGATGGTCTCCTGCGGCCAGCGGCAGCCGACGAGGCTGGCCATGGCCACCGACGCCCCCATGACCTGCAGGAAGCGCCGCCGCGACATCGCGTCGGTCGGCACCTCGGCGGGCTCGGGGAACTCGCCCTCCAGGAAGCGGCGGAACTCGGGCTCGTCCGCCAGCTCCTGCAGGCTGCGCCAGTAGTTGTGGTCGAGGCCGTTCTGGTTCATCGATGACATGTCGAGCAATCCGTTTTCGGCGTGATGTTGCGGGCGTCGCGCAACCGGCGCCCCAGCTCGAACTGGGGCTCGTCGGGCGCGTAGCCCATGACCGTCACCGCGTCCTCGGGACGCAGGTGCGGGACGGGATCGCGGTGGCACTCCAGGCACCAGGCCATGTTCAGGCCGGCGGACTGGCGCACGACTTCCATCTTGTCGACGCGGCCGTGGCAGCTCTCGCAGCCGACGCCGCGCCGCACGTGGGCGCTGTGGTCGAAGTAGACGAAGTCGGGCAGGTCGTGGACGCGGACCCAGGGGATGGGCATCCCGGTCGCGAAGCTCTCGCGCACGAGCTGCAGCTTCTCGCTCTGCGTCCGCACCGTGGCGTGGCAGTTCATGCAGACCGAGGTCGGCGGCAGCGTCGCGGCCGCGCCCGTCTCCACGCCCGTGTGGCAGTACCGGCAGTCGATGCCGAGCTGTCCGGCGTGCAGCTGGTGGCTGTAGGGCACCGGCTGCTCAGGCTGGTACCCCACGCTCGTCGCGCCCGGCGAGAAGAGCAGGTACAGCAGGCCGAGGATGTAGAGGGGAGCCAGCGCCGCCGCCAGGGTCACCGGCAGGCGGATCGCGTTGGCCCATTTGGGAAACCGGAAAGGATCGTGCCCGTCCCGCCGGGGGTCCTTCTGCTGGGAATCCAAGGGGGCTGCTCCCGCGTTCCGCCCGAGGGCGTGATTCCGCCGCGAATGGCGGCGTTCTTTCATTTTCTGCGTGGGACGAGCCGGGGCATCCCGGCTCAAGCGACGGAAATGCTAGCGGATCGGTCCGATTAGGGCAAACAAATAACAGCCCGTCAAGGTAACTTCTTGGTCAACGGTACTCCGCATTCCACATCAGACGCGGAACGAAGTGCCGCAGCTGCAGGTGCCCTTGGCGTTCGGGTTGCGGAACTTGAAACCGCCGCCGATGAGATCCTTCGAGAAGTCGATCTCCATGTCCTTGAAGAACGGCAGCGCGTCGGGCGCGCAGGCCACGGTCAGTCCCTCGTACGTGAAGGCCTGGTACCCGTCCTGGACGCGCGTGTCCATGCCCATGCGGTAGCTGAAGCCGGAGCAGCCGCCGCTGTCGACCCCCAGCACGACGACCGGGGCGTTCAGACCGTCGCGGGTGGCCAGACGCTTGAGTTCCTGCTGGGCGCTGTCGGTGAGGTTGATCATGAGGGTGTCCTCCTGAACGAGGCCGCGGGAGCGGCTGGATTGTGCGATTGAATGTCATCCTCATTGATAAACCCATGGCACGGTTCCGGCAACCGGATCAGCGATGGACGAGCGCAGTCTTGACATCGATGCCCAGGAAATACATACTCATGCATATGAGAACGACCCTGAACATCGACGATCGGCTGCTGGAACAGGCCACCCGGCTGACCGGTGAGACAGAGAAGACCTCACTGGTCCGCATGGGGCTGGAGGCCCTGATCGCTCGCGAGAGCGCGCGCCGTCTGGCGCGGCTCGGCGGCAGCGATCCGTCGCTCGCACAGACGCCCAGGCGCCGCGCCTCCCCCGAACCGGATCCGGACGACCGGGCAGGACGATCGTGACCCTGGTCGACACCTCCGTCTGGATCGACCACCTGCGGCGTCACGATCCCGCGCTCGCGGGCCTGCTCGAAGACGGCGCCGTGCTGATGCATCCGTGCGTGTTCGGGGAACTGGCGTGCGGCGGGCTGAGGCGGCGCGACGAAACGCTCGCGTTGCTGAAGGCGCTTCCGGTCGCCGCGACGGCCGACGATCGTGAGACCCTGGCACTGGTCGAGCGCCGGGGGTTGCACGGCCGCGGCCTCGGCTGGATCGACGCGCATTTGTTGGCCGCGGCGCTGCTGACGGGCTGCCGTCTTTGGACGCGCGACCGCGCGCTGGCGCGCGCGGCTGCGGATCTGGGTTTGGACGGCTCGGCGTCGGACCCGCGAGCTACTTGATGAGCACGACGCGCGTCACGGCGTCGCCCTGCGGCGCGGACAGCCGCACCAGGTAGACGCCAGCGCCTGCAGCCCGCCCCCGCTCGTTGCGACCATCCCAGACGAGCTCGTGCCGTCCCGTCGCGTAGCGGCCGGACGCCAGCTGTCGCACCAGCCGGCCCTGGACGTCGTGGACCGCGACGGCGACCTCTCCCGCCTCCGACAGTTCGAAGGAAACGACCGTGCGCGGGTTGAACGGGTTGGGGGCGACCGCGAGCGCCGGCTGCAGTCGCGGCGCGTTCCCCACGCCAACCATGCCCCCCGCCCCGTAGTACCGCTGCTGGAAGTAGTCCCGCACCGCGGCGCGCTCCGCCGGCGAAAGGGCGCGGTCGTAGACCAGGATCTCGAAGACGTCGCCGGTCATGTCGTTGGTACGGTAGACGTCCGAACCGATCAGCAGCGACCGGACCGACGCCAGGTTCGGCGTGCCGAGCGTGCCCTGGTCGCCCTGGTTCACGCCGTCGATCATGCACGAGAAGAGACCGGACTCGCGTTTGAGCTCGACCAGATGGATGGCGTCACTCCAACCCGCCGGCGGTAGCCAGGACCCGGCGCCGCCGGGCCCGCTGGGCGGCCCGTGCTGGAAGATCAGCCAGCCGTCCCACGTGTAGTGCACGAAGAGCCGGTGGTCGCCGGAGCCCCAGCCCAGGACCGTGTTGTAGAGGTCCGTGCCGTCCTGCCGCGCCATGACGTACACCGTCGCCGCGTCCGCCGACGTCAGGGACGAGCCGGCGACGCCCTCGCGGATCAGGAAGTCGTTCCCGTCGAAGCGGACCGCCGGGTTCCAGCCCAGCGCCCGCGCGACGTAGCGCGGCTGCGCCGCGGGGTCGGACTGCGCGACGTGCAGGGCCTGCCCCGAGCGGTCGGCCCAGATCGCGACGGGCTGCTGATCGCCGCCGGCGCCGGCTTCGTCGGCCCGCAGCCAGAGCCGCAGGCCGGCGGTGACGGGCAGGATCTCGTCGATGTAGACGTACGACGGGTGCGCGAAGAGGTAAACGATCTGGTGGGGCTTGAGCGCGTGGTCGTAGACCTGGACGTCGTCGATCCAGCCCTGGAACCCGGCGTGGACCGCGCCGCCGATGTCGTAACCGCCGACCACGAACTTCGCGGCGGTCACGGGGTTCATCGGCCCCGTGATGAGGTCTTCGAACGGCATGCCGTCGACGCAGATGCCCAGCAGCCCGCCTTGCCGGTACACACAGGCGATCTGGTGCCACTGCCCGTCGTTGACGTCGGTGGTCGAGAAGGCCTGCTGGCCGGGCGCGCCGATATCGTAGAACCAGGCCTTGCCCGGCGCGCCGTAGACGCCGTCGGTGTTCATGCCGACCAGGTAGCCGCCGTAGCCCGAGGCGTGCTTGCTCACCGGGTACATCACGCCCGTCGCGCCCGGCAGGGTCTTCACCCACATCACGAGCGAGAAATCCTCGTCGTCGAAGGCCAGCACGTCGCCCATGTCGATGGCGCCGCCGCCGCCGAAGCCGAGGGCGAGCGCGCCGCCGGCCATGCCCGGGGCGCCGAACGACGCATCGCCGACCGCCGCACCGTGGAAACCGCCGGTCTCGTCGACCGTGACGGTTGCACCAACCGGCTCGTCGAATCGCCAATGTGCCACGATGAAGCCGCTGGCCGGTCCGGCGGCGGCGCACAAGGTGACCAGGATCGTGATGGCCAGCATCCGGCCGGCACGGCGCTTGTCAGCGGGCATGGGGCACCTCGCAGGATGGGAGTCCGACACCGTATTGATTATAGCAAATCGACAAGATCATCGGGCTGGGGATGACGGCCTGATGCTAGGCCGAAAATCCCGGCGGGGCGACGGGCACCTGGAACGACCCTGACGCGTTGGCGTCGAACGCCGGATCCTTCGCAAAGGCAAACAGTTGCAGCATCAATCCCCGGGACTGGCCTGGACGACTTCGCGCCCCGACCCCGCCCGGCTGGCGAGGGAAGGCTGGCACGTGTTGGGATACGAGAAGTGGCGCCGCGCCGTCCTCTCGGCCCGTCCCCGCGGAACCCGCCGTTCCCTGACCAATCCGACCGCCCGGCTGCTGGCGATCTTCTCCCGCCAAGAACGGGTCGTCGTGCTCGACGTCACCTGCGACTCGGTCGACGACCTGCAACTGATCTACGGCACCCTCGCCGCGCCTGCGCAGCGCCGCGGTTGCCGCCTGCTGATCCACGCCGGTCGCGACCTGGAATCCCTCGAGCCGGACGCGTTCGTCGATCCCGACTGGCGTCACCCCTGGACGCTGGAGCGCCTGCGCTGGCTCATCGCGCAGGATGACGCACCAGACGCGGCGCCCGTCAGCGGAAGCGTCATCCGGCGGGACCACCGTCGCGGCCGGCTGTCGCGCCTGGTGGACCGCGTCGTCGGCCGCGGCGCCGGGCCGCCTCCCGGCCAGCCCCCGCCGCGCCCCCTCTCCCTCGACCCGCAGCAGTGCCGGGCGGTGCGCGCCGGCACGGGCGTGGTGCAGGTCATCGCGCCTGCGGGCAGCGGCAAGACCAGCGTGCTGGTCGAGCGGGTCAAGGAGCTGCTCCACCGCGGCGCCGCGCCGGGGCGCATCCTCTGCACGACGTTCAACCGCGACGCCAAGCTCGAGATCGCAGCGCGGCTGGAGCGCGCCGGCGTGACCGGCGTCGCGGTGCGCAGCTTCCACGGGCTGGGCCTGGCGCTGCTGAAGCAGGAAGGGCGCACGCGCGCGGGGATCGGCGAGGTCGACGACGGGACGTGGAAACGGTTCGCCGAACTCGCCCGCGACGCGGAAGCCGACGGCGTCGCGCTGGACGTGACCGCGGCGCGCAACGCCGTCAGCGCCTTCAAGCTGTCGGCGATGATCGGCCCGCAGACGGCTCTGGCGCAGGCGTCGGGAGGCGACGCCCGCACGCGCACCGCGGCGCGCCTCTACGACCTCTACCAGCTCCACCTGGACGAGCGGGGCCGTCTCGACTTCGACGACCTGGTCGCCGGCGCCGTGGCGCTGCTGCAGTGCGACGCCGACGTCCGCCGCCGCTGGCAGGCGCGCTTCGACCACGTCCTGGTGGACGAGTACCAGGACATCGAGCCCGCGCAGGCGCTGCTGGTCGGGCTGCTGGCCGCCCCGCAGGACTCCCTGTTCTGCGTCGGCGACGAGGACCAGTGCATCTACGCCTGGCGGCGCGCCTCGGTGGAGCGGGTGATCGAGCTGGACCAGGTCTACCCCGACCTCGAGCGTCACCCGCTGATCAGGAACTACCGCTGCGGCCGGCGCATCACCGTCGCCTCGCGCCGCCTGATCCGGCACAACCGCCGCCGCTTCCGCAAGCCGCTGCGCCCCGGCGCGCCGCACCGCGGCCGGATCCGCGTCCACGCGCTGGTCGACCGCGCCGCCGGCGCGCGGCGCGTCGTCGAACTGCTGCGGGAAGACTTCCCCGGCACGACCACCGTGCTGGCGCGCACCTCGGCCCTGCTGGGCGAAGTGGCGCGGGCCTGCGCGGAGGCGGGCCTCGATCCGGCCGGGATCTGCGAACTGGCGACCATCCACGCCGCCAAGGGCCGCGAGTGGGACCGGGTCGTCCTCTACGGCGTCGACCGCGGCCAGATCCCCCACTCCCACGCCGGGCGCGAGGGCGGGCTCGAAGCCGGTGTCGAGGCCGAACGCCGCCTCTTCTACGTCGCTTTGACCCGCGCCCGCCACCGTCTGGAGATCGTCTGCACCAGGAAGTCGCCCAGCCGCTTCCTCGCCGAAGCCGGCCTGCGGGTCTGACGGGCTGGACGGAAGGCGGCAACTCGGGCATGATCGCGCCATGCGGCTCATCGAAACACACGCGCACCTGGACGCCGCGCCGCTGGCCGGCGACATCGACGGCGTGCTGGCGCGCGCCCGCGCGGCGGGCGTCAGCGACATCGTGGCGCCGGCCTACGATCCGGGATCGTGGGACGCGGTCGCGGCGCTCGCCGCGGCGCACCCCGGCGTGCATCCGGCGCTGGGCCTGCACCCGTGGGTCGCGGACCGCGCCCTGGACCTCGACGACCTGCGCGCGCGCCTGCTCGCCTGCGGCGCGGTCGCCGTCGGAGAGATCGGGCTCGACGCGAAGATCGACGGGCCGGGCATGGAGCGGCAGGTCGAGATCCTGCGCCCGCAGTTGCGCCTGGCGCGGGAACTCGACCTGCCGGTGATCCTGCACGATCGCGGCGCCGCCGAGCACCTGGTGCCGTTGCTGCAAGAAGTCTACGGAGGCGCACCGGTGCGCGGCGTCGTGCACGCCTTCTCGCGCGGGCCGGAACTGGCCCGCCGCTACCTGGACCTCGGCCTGCACCTGGGGTTCGGCGGCGCTGTCACGCGGACGGACGCGCGGGCGCGGCGCGCAGCCGCGACGGCGCCGCAGGAACGCATCGTGCTGGAGACCGACGCCCCGTCCATCGGCTTGCAGGACGTGCCAGCCGGCGCCTGCGAACCGCGGCACGTGCGCGAGGTCTGCCTCGCCCTGGCAGAACTGCGCGGTCTGACGGCCGACGCCGTCGCCGCCCTCACCACGGAGAATGCCCGTGAGCTCTTCCGGCTGCCCTGAGCGCTTCACGCGCACCGTCGACCTCTACGGCGACGCCGGCTTCGCGTCCATCCGCGCCGCGACGATCGTCGTCTGCGGGCTGGGCGGCGTGGGCGCGCACGCCGCGCTGGCGCTGGCGCGCAGCGGGATCGGCCGGCTTGTCCTGATCGACTTCGATCCGGTGACGGCGTCGTCGCTGAACCGCAGCCCGTGCGCGACCGTCGAGGACATCGGCCGTCCGAAGGTCGCGGTCGTCGGTGATTACCTGCGGCGCACCTGCCCGGACACCGGCGTGGACGGGGTGGAGGCGTTCTTCCACGCGGACACCGCGGACACGCTGCTCGCGCCGCCGCCGTCGTGCGTGGTCGACGCCATCGACGCGCTCAACCCGAAGGTCGAGTTGCTGGCGGCGTGCGTCGCGCGCGGCATCCCGGTGGCCAGCAGCATGGGCGCGGCCGGTCGCACCGACGTGTCGTTCGTGAGGTCGGGGGATCTCTGGGCGAGTCGGCGCTGCCCGCTGGCCGGAAGGGTGCGGAAATACCTGCGGCGGCGCGGGGTGACCGCGCCCATCCCCTGCGTGTGGTCGGAGGAGGAACCGGCCGACGCGCTGGCGCCCGACGCGGACGACCCGCGTTACGAGCGGGGACGGATCCGCAACCGGTTGCCGAGCGGGATCGCGATGCCGGGGATCTTCGGGTACGCGCTGGCTTCGCTGGTGCTGGACCTCGTCGCGGGGCAGACGGCCGGCGACTGATCTTCCAGGCGTCCCGGTTAGTCGTCTCCTGCCCGCATCCGCCGCATCGCCTCCTCGGCGGCGCGCTCGAGCTGCTGCGGCGTCATCTCGTCGACGCAGGCGGCCACGGCCCAGCGGTGGCCGAACGGGTCGAGCAGCTCGCCGTGACGGTCCCCCCAGAACGTGTCCTGCACCGGCATCGTCACCTTCGCGCCGGCGGCGACCGCCCGCGCGAACGTCTCGTCGGCGTCCTCCACGTAGAGGTGCAGGGTGCAGGGCGAGAGATTCTCGTAGGGCGCGTGCGAGCCCCATTCCGGGAACGCGTCGTTGACCATCAGCACCGAATCGCCGATGCGCAGCAGGGCGTGGGCCACCTTGCCGCCCGGTCCCTCGTGACGGCGCAACAGTTCCGCCCCGAACGCCAGTTTGTAATATTCGATGGCGCGGTCGGCGCCTTCGACGGCGAGCTGCGGGGTCAGGCTGTGGAAACCGGCGGGCAGACGGGTCGCGGACATGGGTGCCTCCTGGTCCCGGACGGACGTCGCGCGAACCGGGGCATCATACCCGATGGACGGCCAAGGCGCTCCAGGAATCCTTGCCGCCGCAGGAATCGTCGCGCCCGCGCGTATGGCATGGAGCACCCCCACGACATGTGAAGGGACCGGACATGACGACAACCAAGACGATGCTGATCGCCATCCTCGCGCTGGCGGTCCTGCCGCCGGCACTCGCGGCGGGCGACACGCCGGCCGCGAACGCCTCCCGCTTCAACGGCGCCTGGACCCTGGACGTCGCCCGCTCCGACGATCCCGCCAAGCTCATGCCGAAGACTGCAACCATGGGCGAGCGCCCCGGCGGCAAGGGCGGCAGGCCGGGCATGGGCGGCGGGCCCGGCATGGGCGGCGGCGGCGGTGGCATGGGCGGCGGCGGCCAGGGCAACACGCGCAGCGGCAAATTCGGCGGCGCCCAGGCGGGCAAGACCGCCGGCGCCGGCGGGCCACCCGAACTCGCCGCAGGCCGTTCGCGGCTGATCATCTTCCACGAGGGTCCGGAGTTCGGCGTGACCGACGCCATGGACATCTCGCAGACCCTCACCACCGACGGCCGCAAGAGCGAACGCTGGACCCACCGCGGTCAGGTCTTCGAGACGGCCGTCGTCGAAGGCGGCAGGATCGTCGTGCGCAGCGAGGGGCAGGACGGCCAGATCCGCACCACGTCCTACGAACTGAACGCCGACGGGACCGAGCTCACGGTGCTGATGGCTTTCAAACCGCCGCGCGCCGACAAGGACATCGTGTTGCGCTCGGTCTACGTGCGGGAGAAGCACAGGTAGCGGCCACCCGCCCCGATCACGGTTGCGCCGGAGTCGCCCGCTGCAGCAGCTGGGTGGCGCTGGCGGTCTGTTCCGGAAACACGGCGGCCAGTTCCAGGTGGGCCCTGGCTGCCGCGAGATCGCCCGCCTCCAGAGCGCAGAAACCGGCCATGAGACGGATCCGGCCCTGATCCGGGTCGAGTGCCAGGGACTCCGTGAAGGCCGCGAGGGCCGCGGCGTGCTGTTCCTGCGCCAGTTCCAGGTCGCCGAGCAGGGCCCAGAAGCGCACCGTCGGCTTGCGGGCGAGCGCCAGCTTCAGCGTTTCCCGCGCGCGCTGCGGCTCGTGGGCCGACAGCCAGGCCGTGGCCAGCCGCTCGTAGTCGTCGGTGCCGCTGGTGTCGCTGACGGCCTGTTCGTAGTGACGACCCGCCTCGGAAGGCGCGCCGGCGGCGCGGTACAGGTCGCCCAGCTGGAAGCGCTCACGTCCCTGCAGCGGCTGCAGGTAGTCGACGACGGTCAGGTCGACCGCCGCGCGGCGGTGGTCGCCGACGGCCGCCGCCTGCTGGAAGGCCAACCGCCAGGCGTCCGGATCCGCGGGGTACGCCGCCAGCATGGCGTCGGCGGCGCGGCGCCCCCGCTCGGGATCCTTGAGTTCCAGGCTGGCGGCGATCAGGGCGCGGAACGCATCGAGCTGGGGGCGGCCGTAGAAGCCGCCCGCGAGTTGCTCCAGCAACCCTGCAGCCAGATCCGGTCGCCCCCCCTGCAGATAGGCGACGCCCGCGAAGTACAGCAGCGACGGATCCTTGCGCGGGTTGCGGCGGAAACCCTCGTCGAGGGCGCGCCCGGCCGTCGCGAAATCGCCGGTCTCGTAGGCGCACTGGCCGAGACCCAGCCAGCTCTCGGCGTGGCGCGGTTCGGTCGCCACAACGGCATCGAACTGCGCCGCGGCCTCGGCGGGCCGCTTGGCCTGCATCAGGGACATCCCGAGATGGTGACGCAGCAGCCAGTGGTCCTCCTGCGGGCGCTCGCGCAGCTCCGTCTGCAGCAGCTGCACCGCCTCCTCGGCGCGGCCGGCGCCGCGGGCCTGCAGGGCCTTGACGATGCCCAGGCGGGCCCGGCTCGGCACGTCGGCCAGCGTGGCCACGGGCGCAGTCCGGGGTACGGGCTGAAGCGCCGTCTGCGCCGATGCGGCAGCGCCCGCCGCCAGCAGCAGCGCGACAACGGCGAGGGCCCGGCGGCTCGACCTCACGGCAACCCCTCCGTTCATTCCAGTTCGAAGTTCAGCGTCGTGACGGCCCACGAGGTAACGGCCTCCCCGGCGACCATGCCCGGCCGGAAGCGCCAGCGCGGCACGCACTGGCGGACCGCGTCCTCGAACAGTCCCTTGGGCCGCGCGTCGAGGATGACGACGCGCCCGACGCTGCCGTCCACGTTGATCTTGAGCTTCACCTGCACCGCGCCGGTGATCCCCTGCTCGCGCGCCTTGAAGGGATAGACCGGGGGCACCCTCATCTCGACCTGGGGCGGCTGGTCCAGCTCGAAGGACTCGAAGATCACTTCCTCGACGACGGGCGCCGCGTTGATCCCGCCCAGGTTGACGCTCACGGCCGGGCCCAGGTCCACGCCGCCGAAATCCAGGGGGGGCGGCGTCAGATCCGGCGTGAAGTCCAGCTGCGGCGTCGGTTCGGGCCTGGCGGGGGGAGCGACCTCCTCCTGCCGGGGCGGCTCGGGCGGCGCCAGCGTCACGAGGTTGATGCCCGCCGGCTCGCTGATGTCCTGGGGCGCGCGGCGGTGCTTCGTCAGCTGCATGGTGAGCACGAGCAGGGCCAGGTTCACCAGCAGCGCCGCGAGCAGGGCCGGGCCGACCCAGCGGCGCGGACCGCCGTCGAGCGACGCTGCGCCTTTCATTCGCCGTCCCCGCGGTTCGCGGCCAGGCTGACGTCCCTGGCGCCGGCCAGGCGGCACTGGTCCATGATCTGCACGACCAGGCCGGTCTCGCTCTTCTTGTCGGCGACGATGACCACGCCGCTCTCGGGGTCCTCGGCCAGGGCCCGCTCGACGTGGGCGCGCACGCTGCGCACGTCCACCCGCTCGCCGTCGAACCAGACCTCGCCGTCGACGGTCAGGCCCACCATGATGTTGCCGCGCTCCTTGACCTCGGCCGTGGCCGCCGTCGAGCGCTGCACGTCGACACCGGACTCCTTGACGAAGCTCGTGGTCACCACGAAGAAGATCAGCAGCAGGAACACCATGTCGATGAGCGGCCCCATGTCGATGTTGACCTTGTCGCCCCCGCGCAGGGACCTGCGAACGTTGATCATGACGATCCAGCCTCCCGGGAGAACGACGTCTGGCCGCGGACGTGGCGCACGAGCACCGTGGTGATCTCGTCGAGCATGATCTCGAGGTGCTTGGCCTTGCGGGACAGGTTGCCGCTGATGTAGAGGCCCGGGATGGCCACGATCAGGCCGCTCTGGGTCGTGATCAGGGCGACGGAGATGCCGCCGGCCATCGCCTTGGCGTTGCTCGTGCCGAAGAAGGCGATCACGTCGAAGGTCGCGATCATGCCCAGCACCGTGCCCAGCAGGCCCAGCAGCGGCGCCACGGCGGCCAGCACCGCGATGGCCGCCAGGCGCGCGCGCAGGGCGTTGCGCAGCTTCATGGCGCTGTGCCGCACGATCTCGCCGTCGAGGTCCGGATAGCCGGACCGCTCGGCGAGGAAGTCGCGCACCAGCCTGGCCCGCAGCCCGTCGACGGGGCGCAGCGCGGCGCCGCCGGATACGGCCCCGATCGCCTCCGCGATCGTCACGTCGCCGCTCCCGAGCACGCGGAATGCCTGCAACCGCTCGACGATGAACATCCACATGGCCACCGAGCAGATCCCGATCGGGACCATGACCCAGCCGCCGGAGTGCAGGTACTCAAGCGCGAACTGCAGTTGTGTCGGCATGCCGCCGCTGCTCCTTGTGGATGATGTTCGTCAGGGAGACGGCCTTCTCCTCCATCTCGCCGATGATCTCCTCGACGCGCCGCGACAGGAACGTGTGCAGCAGCATGATGGGGATGGCGACGAACAGGCCGACCTCGGTCGTGATCAGAGCCTCGCTGATGCCCCCGGACATGAGCTTCGGGTCGCCGGTGCCGAACAGGGTGATCACCCGGAAGGTGTCGATCATGCCGGTGACGGTGCCGAGCAGCCCCAGCAGCGGCGCCACCGCGCCGAAGATGGCCAGGGTCGAGAGGCCCCGCTCCAGGCGCGGCAGTTCGCGCAGGATGGACTCCTGCAGGACGCTCTCGAGCGTTTCGCGGTCCTCGTGGCGCGCGAGCAGGCCGGCTTCGATGACGTGGTTGACCGGGGAGTGCTCGCCCTTGTGGCGGCGCACGATGTCCTCGCACTCGTGCCAGTTGCCCTCGGCCGCCAGGCGGTTCACGCGGGTCATGTACTTGTCGGTGTTGCGCCCGACCTTGTTGAGGAACCGCACCTTGTAGACCACGATGGTCAGCGCGGCCAGCGCGATGAGGCCCAGGGGGTACATCAGGGGGCCGCCGGCGCGCATCTCCTCGCGGAAGCCGCGGCGCTGGGTGACCGCGTTCAGGGCGGCGCCGCCCGACAGGTCGACGATGACCGCTTCGCCGCGCCCGGTCATGTACTTGTCCAGCAGCGAACGCATGCCGCGGCCGGGCAGCGAGGAAAGGGCGATGAACCGGGCGGACTCGGGCATGTAGCGCAGGAAGCCCGTCTCTCCCCCGTGCCGGTAGAGCGCGGTGAACTTGCCGATCGTCATCACCTGGCCCGTGACCTCCTCGCCGGCGCGGTTCACGAAGGGCGCCTCGCCCAGGATCACCTGGCCCGAGCGGGCGATCTCGTCGAAGTAGAGGCCCGTCATCCTGGAGACGTCGTCCACGCCGGGGAAGTACCCGCTGTCGAGGATGGGCGCGACCAGCCCCGGCCGTCCCGGTGTGGTCGCCGTCAGGGGCGACTGCACGAGCATCGCCTCGAGGTCGCGGGCCGCCAGCCGCACGTTGCCGGAGATCTCGCGGAACTCCAGCTCGCTCTCGGCCCAGGCCTGCTCCATCTCGGCCAGGCGCCGCTCGCCGGCCTCGCGGCGGCGCTCCAGGGCCGCCAGTTCGTCGTCCAGTCCCTGCCGCCGCCGTTCGAGCTCGCCGACCTTCGCGGTCAGGGCTGCTCCGTCGGCGAGGATCCGCTCCTCCGCGGCGAGGGCTTCGGTCTCGGCGCGAGAGCGGTCGGCGTCCGCCTTGCGGGCCGCCTCGCGCACGTCCTGTCCCTGGGCCGCCGCCGCGAGCAGCACCAGTGCGGCCGCGATCAACGCGTTGCGCATCTTCATGGCGTGACCCTCCCGAGCGGCAGGGCGATCAGTTCGGTCGGGCGCATGCGGGCCGCCATGTCCATGGCCGTGCCGATGTTGCGCGCGTGCTTGCGGGGCAGCTCGCTCCAGCCGGCCGACGCGCGGTCGTACTCGCCGACGCGCTTGCCGTCGGGCGTGCGCCAGAAAAGCGACAGCCGGCCGATCTTCAGCACGTCGACGTTCAGAGGGGAGCCGTCGAGGCTGATCACCTGCTCTCCCAATTCCACCGTGCCGCCGTAGCCCGCCTCCACCTGCAGCGCCTCGAGCAGCCGGCGCAGCTTCTCGGCCGACGAGACGTCGGGCCGGGCCAGCTCCGCCTTCAGCGACTCGAGGCGGCGCGCCCGCTCTTCGGGCAGGAACGGCAGGTCCCGCGCCACGTGCGTCTCCAGCCGGCCCAGGATCACCGACAGGGTGTCGCCGATCCCGTTGCGCAGGCGCACGGCCTCGCCGAGCCGCCGTTCGAATTCCGCGATCCGGGCCTCGAGCGCCTGCACCTGGCCGGCCTGGTAGTCGCGCCGCGCCTCGAGGTAGGCGACGTCGGCCTTCGCCGACCGGTAGCGGGACTGCAGCGTCCCCGCCTGCTGCGCCCACTCGTCCTTGCGGACCTGGGTCTGCTGCTGGACGCCGAGGGTGCCGTCCACGGTGCCGCGCACGTCCGGCGTCTGCGCCTGGGCGGCGGCGGCCGCCAGCCAGCCCAGCAGCGCGAGGAACACGGAGAATCTGGCCATGCCTGGTCCTTCCTGAGCGGTGGCGGCGCGTCGGCGCCGGCGAAACCGGTCCGTCATCCGAGCGCAGTCTAGCTTCGGATTGTGGAGAAGAAGCGAACGGCGCGTGAAAACTGCATGAAGGCGGAGCCGTTCACAGCCGCTTCACATCCGATTAGCCGAATTCTCGGCGAGCTTGAACTTCCCGCGCACATTGCGCAGCTAGACTTTCCCTCGATCCGCGACCATCGGCCGCGACGCCCACGCCACCCCGACCAGGGACGCACCGACGCATGAACGAACGCCGACTCCCGATCCCGGCCGCCGCCGCCCTGCTCCTGCTGTCGCTCGCCGCCCCCGCCCACGCCCAGCAGGGCGCGATCAGCGGGGTCGTCATCGACGACGCGTCGGGCGCGCCCATCGCCGGCGCGAGCGTCCTGGTCGTGGGCACCGCCGCCGGCGCGACCACCGATCTCGACGGGCGCTTCACCATCGCCGTACCGGCCCCGGCCATGTACGACCTGCGGGTGAGCTTCGAGGACCGGCCCGCCGAGACCGTCACGGCCGTGGCCGTGGAACTGCAGGGCGAGACCGTCCTGCGCATCCGGCTGGGCCGGCCGCTGGGCGCCGAAACCGACGACGAAGGCGCCCGCGCCTTCCAGCTCGAGGATCTGCGGGTGACCGGGGAGCGGGTCCTGTCCACGGACACCGGTGTCCTGGTCGAGCGCATGAAGGAAGTGACCATCGGCGACGCGATCAGCGCCGCCCAGATCGCCCAGTCCCCCGACGGCACCAGCAGCGACGCCCTGCGGCGCGTGACGGGCCTCTCGATCGTGGACGACAAGTACGTCTTCGTGCGCGGCGTGACCGACCGCTACAACGGCACCTCGCTGAACGGCGTCGCGGTGACCAGCACCGACACCGACACCGACCGCAAGAGCTTCTCCTTCGACATGATCCCGGCCAACCTGCTGGCCAACACCGTGGTCGTGAAGACCGCCACCCCGGACCTGCCGGGCGACTTCAGCGGCGGCTTCGTGAAGGTGAGCACCCTGGAGTTCCCGGACACGCGCTCGCTGCGCTGGAACTGGTCCGCCGGCTACGGCGAGGGCACCTCGACCGAACCCTTCTGGACCTCGACCGGCAGCGGCCGCGACTGGCTGGGCCAGGACGACGGCGCACGCGCCCTGCCGCAGGGCCTGACCGGCAACGAACTGGCGCGGGCCCTGCCCAACAACTGGACGCCGCGACGCGGCAAGGCGCCCCTGGACCGCTCGCTGGGCTTCTCCTACGGGGACCGCTGGCGGTGGGGCGCGCGCGAGCTGGGCCTGGTGGCGGCTCTCTCCTACAAGACCGCCCGCAACACCGAGGAGTACACCGACAGCCCGTTGTCCGTGCTCGTCGTCGACATGCCGGACCCGCTCGAGGACATCATCCTGGAATCGCGCCCCTGGAACATGACCGGCGTGCGCCACGAGTCGAGCCTGCTGATCGGCGCCCTGGCGAACGTGAACCTCAAACTTTCGGAGCGCCACAAGCTGAGCCTCAAGACCAACGCCAGCCGTGCGGCGAAGGAGAAGGTGCAGTTCATGGCGGGCGACGACGAGAACGCCGGCCCGACGACGCGGCAGACCATCGTCTGGAACCAGCGCGAAATGCGGCTGGCGCAGCTCGGCGGCGAGCACGATTTCGCCGACGGGGATCTGGCGCCCGGCTTCTCCTGGAACTGGCACCGTTCGTCCTCGGACGCCGCCGAACCCGACCGCAAGCACATCGAGTACAGCCTCACCGCCGACGAGTCCTACACCCACAAGGAGAACTACCGCACCTGGTCGGCCCTGACCGAGGACGGCGAGGGCGGCGGTCTGGACGCCCACCTGCCCCTGCTGGGCGGCGAGTTCAAGACCGGCGCGGGCCGCGAGTCGCGGGAACGCGCCTACGGCATCGACGCTTTCGCAGCCGACGCCTCCCAGATCACCGGCGTCAACGCCGGCATCACGCAGTGGGGGACCGGGAGCATCTTCATCCCGGAAAACTTCGGGCCCGGGAAGTTCCGCTTCGTCCCGATCACCGTCTTCACGGGCGCCTACCAGGGCACCCACGAGCTGCGCACCTGGTACGCGATGTACGACCGGGAACTGCGCCTCGGCGGGCTCGACCTGCGCCTGACCGGCGGCGTGCGCTGGGAGGATTCCGACCAGCAGGTCCTCACGCGCGCCGAGGCCGGGGACACCACGTCGGTCCTCTCGCGCATCGACCACCGCGACGCCCTGCCCTCGGGCAACTTCACCTGGCGCGCGTCCGACCGGCTGAACCTGCGGCTGGCCTACTACGCCTCGGTGAACCGGCCCGAGTTCCGCGAGATGTCCGACGTGCTGTACTTCGACTTCAACACCTTCCAGAACGTCAAGGGCAACCCCGCGCTCAAGCGCGCCACCGTCGACAACTACGACGTCCGGCTGGAGTTCTTCCCCCGGGAGGGCGAGGTCGTCGCGGCGAGCTGGTTCCGCAAGACCTTCGTCGACGCCATCGAGGAGCGCCTCATCCCTTCGCCCGAGCGCTTCGTGCGCACCTGGTTCAACTCGGAGCGCGGCACGAACGAGGGCTACGAGCTGGAGTACCGCCGCGGCCTGGGCAGCTTCTGGGGCGCGCTGGCCCCCTTCACCGTGACGGCCAACTACACGCGCGTGACCTCGGCGATCGAGTACGTGGACTCGCAGACCAACGAGCAGGGCGAGCGGATCGACACGGTCAAGGAGCGCGTCATGCAGGGGCAGTCGCCCTGGTCCCTGAACCTGTCGCTCGCCTGGCGGCAGGCGGGCTGGGGCACCCACGCCAGCGTCCTGTACAACCGCATCGGCCGCCGCCTGGACGCCGTGGGCGACTCGCGCGACGAGGACGCCTACGAGGAGTCGCGCCGCCAGCTCGACGCCGCCCTGTCGCAGGCGCTCGGCAAGGGATGGAAGCTCAAGGCCACCGCCCGCAACCTGCTCGACGAGGACGAGGAGATCACCCTCGGCGACGAGGGACGGCCCTACCAGAAGATCACCCGGGGCGTGAGCTTCGCCCTTTCGTTCAGCTTGGACCTGTGAGCGCGCCGCGGCGCGCCCGCCGGTCCGCCACCGCCGGCCAGGGAGGTACGACCGCCGAAGAACGCGAGATCGCTCGAGAGATCCGACCGGGAACGTCGAGCCGAGCCGTCGCCAATCCGCACGTGATCCGCTTCCATTCGCGGGTCCTTGACTTGACGACGACACGACGGCGACGCGGGACGGGACCGCACGGATGCCGGGGAGAACGATGATGAAACGACAACCCGCGACACCACCACACGGGAGGAGATACTCCATGAAGACCAAACCGCTGCTGATCGCCCTGATCCTGCTGATGGGTCTGGGCGCCGTGGCCGAGGCCACGCCGCCGCCCGTCTACCAAGGACAGGCGATCCTCGGTCCTGGCCTGAACTCCGGCCGGACCGGCTACTCCCAGACCTGGAACCGCACCCTGTCCCCCGATACCCTCTACACCCTGACCGGCCTCTACTACGTGGAGAACGGCTACACCCTGACCATCCCCGCCGGCACGGTCTGCCAGGCCGACACCGCGGCCACGCTGATCATCACCCGCGGCGCCAAGATCTACGCCGAGGGCACCGCCGAGCAGCCCATCGTCTTCACCAGCCGCAAGCTGGAGGGGCAGCGCGCCCCCGGCGATTGGGGCGGCGTCATGATCCTGGGCCGCGCACCGGTGAACAAGGTCGATCCCCTGATCGAGGGCGGCATCATCGGCGGCACCTACGGCGGCTCGAACCCCAACGACGACAGCGGCGTGTTCAAGTACGTCCGCATCGAGTACTGCGGCTACCGCTTCCAGCTCAATAACGAGGTCAACGGCCTGACCATGGGCGGCGTGGGCGCCGGCACGGAGATCCACCACGTCCAGGTCAGCTACTCGTTCGACGACGGCTACGAGTGGTTCGGCGGCACCGTGAACTGCGACCACCTGGTGTGCTTCGGCGTCACCGACGACGAGTTCGACACCGACTTCGGCTTCACGGGCAACGTCCAGTTCGCCTTCGGCATCAAGGACCTGAACCTGTGGGATCCCACAGGCGAGACCAACGGCTTCGAGTCGGACAACGACGGCAGCTCGACCTCCCAGGCGACGCCGTTCACCCACCCCCACTTCTCGAACGTCACCCTGATCGGGCCCGAGCGCACCGACGCCCTGGTCGGCAACCTGCCCGTGGGCCACAAGTTCCAGCACGCCGCCGTGCTGCGCCGCTCGACCCGCACCAGCATCTACAACTCGGTCATCATGGGCTACCCCTGGGGCATGTCGATCCGCGACGCCTTCACCCAGGCCAGCGCCCTGACCGACGTCCTGCAGGTCCGCAACCTCAGCCTCCAGGCCTCGGTGCTCGAGCCCGGCTCGGCCACGGTGCACGACGAGGGCCGCTGGGCCGGCGTCGTCACCTGGTACAACACGCCCGCCTACGCCAACACCGGCACGGCCCCGCGCAACCCCAGCGCCATCGGCCTGACCGACCTGAGCGACCTCAACAACCCGAACCCGGTGCCGGCGGCCGGCTCCGAACTGATCGGCACCGCCGACTTCAGCGCGCCCGCCCTGGCCGGCTTCGCGGTCACCACGTACCGCGGCGCCTTCGACCCCGCCCTGCCGATGGACCAGCAGTGGACCGCCGGCTGGACGAACTTCAATCCCCAGGGCACGGCCTACGTGACCGCGGTCGGCGACGGCCCGGCGGCCGCCCCGCACGCGGTGCTGGCCAGCTACCCGAACCCGTTCAACCCCTCGACCGCCGTCCGGTTCAGCGTGCCGCGCAGCGGCCACGTGAGCCTGAAGGCCTTCGACATGCGCGGCCGCGAAGTGGCCGTGCTGGTCGACGGGAACGTCGAAGCCGGCGAGCACACCACGGTGTTCGCGCCCTCCGGCCTGTCCTCGGGCACGTACTTCCTGCGCCTGAGCGGCAGCGGCTTCACGCAGAACGGCACCGTGCAGCTGGTGAAGTAGCAGCTGATCGGCGAGCGCTTCGCGCCCGACGATCCGAAACGGCCGAAGCGAAGAGGGCGCCCGCAGGGGCGCCCTCCTTCATTCCGGTCGTGGTGGCGCGCCGCCGCGCCTTACTCGTAAAGGTCGTGCTGCCCGTCCCGCGTCGCCTGCAGGCGGCGCCGCAGCGACTCCTTGGCCTCTCCCTCGGGGAAGGCCGCCAGCTCCCGCTCCACCAGCAGACGGCCGGCCTCGCGCGTGGGCTCCGACGCGTAGTCCTGCAGGTACTCCGTCAAGGTGACCAGGGCGTTGGGCGTGCAGAAGCGCTCGATGAAGCCGGGGATCGCGTACTCCATGAAGTGCTCGCCGGTGCGGCCCATGCGGTAGCAGGCCGTGCAGAAGCTCGGCACGTGTCCGTCCTCGAGCAGCTGGCGCAGCACCTCGTCGAGCGGGCGCAGGTCGCTCAGGGCGAACTGCTCGCGGTCCATGACCTGGGCGTCGCCGGCCTCGGTGTAGCCGCCGAGCTCGATGCGCGAGCCGGCGTCGATCTGCGAGACGCCGAAGCCCAGGATCTCGCGCCGCAGCGCCGCCGGCTCCCGGGCGGTCAGGATCATCCCGGCGTAGGGCACCGACAGGCGCAGGACGGCGACCAGCCGCTTGAAGTCGTCGTCGCTCACGAAGGGCGCGCCCGCGAGATCGACGCCGCTCGCGGGCTGCAGCCGCGGGAAGCTCAGGGTGTGCGGGCCGACGCCGTAGCGCTCCCGCAGGTGGCGGGCGTGGGCCACCAGGCCCAGCACGTCGAAGCGCCAGTCCGCCAGGCCGAACAGCGCGCCGATCCCGAAGTCGTCGCAGCCCGCCTCGAAGGCCCGGTTCGGGCTGTCCAGCCGGAAATCGTAGTCGCCCTTGAAGGTGCGAGCCGGGTGGTAGCGGGCGTAGGTCGCCCGGTGGTACGTCTCCTGGAACACCTGGTAGGTGCCGATGCCCGCCTCGTGGACGGTGCGGAAGCCCGCGACGTCCAGGGGCGCGGCGTTGATGTTCACGCGCCGGATCTCGCCGTGGCCGGTCCGGACCGCCGCGACGCGCCGCACCGTGTCGGCGATGAACTCCGGCGTGTAGCGCGGGTGCTCGCCGAAGACCAGGATCAGGCGCTTGTGCCCGCTGCGTTCGAGGGCGGCGACCTGGGCCTCGACCTCGACCGGCGAGAGCGTGCGGCGCACCGAGTCGGGGTTGCTCGCGCGGAAGGCGCAGTAGCCGCAATCGTTGACGCAGAGGTTGCCGATGTAGAGCGGGGCGAACAGCACGATGCGCCGGCCGTACACGTCGCGCTTGAGCCGGCGCGCCGCGTCGAAGATCTCCTCGATCAGGTCCGGCGCTTCGGCGCGCAGCAGCACGGCCGCCTCGTCCGGAGCGAGGGGCTCCTTCGCCAAGCTCCTGGCCAGCACGTCGCGCACCCGGGCGGCGTCCGGCGCGCCCGCTCCGATCAGCCGCTGGAACCCGGCCTCGTCGACGAAATCCGCGAAACCGGCGCTCAGGGCGCGCTGCGGCGGGCGGCCGTCGGCGGGGCGGGGCGCGCTCATGGCTCCGTCCCCTGCGGCGCGGCGGCGAGCGTCACGGTGAAGGTCGTGCCGACGTCCGGCTCGCTCGCCACCGCCACGGAGCCGCCGTACAGTTCGGCGAGCTTGCGCATGATCGAGAGCCCGAGGCCGGAACCCTCGATCCCCTTGGTCTTCTCGTTCTTGATGCGCACGAACTCCCCGAACAGGCGCGCCACGTCCGCGGGCGCCATGCCGACACCGGTGTCGCGCACCTCGAGCTCGACGCCGCCGTCGCCCGCGGGCCGGACGGTCAGGTCGACGCGGCCGCCGTCGCGATTGTATTTCACGGCGTTGGTCAGCAGGTTGTTGAAGATGATGCCCAGCTCGCCGCGGTCGGCCTGCATGGGCAGGGTCGCCGGCGCGTGCAGTTCCAGCGCGATCCCGCGGTCGGCGGCCGCCGCGGTCACGCCCTCCAGGCCGCTGCGCGCCTCCTCCACCACGTCGACCGTCGCGAGGTCGCGGCGCTTCTGGCCCGACTCGAGGCGCGTCAGGTCCAGCAGGTCGACGATCATGCGGCGCATGCCGTCGATGCGGACCAGGGCGCGCTCGACCGGGCGGTCGTAGGCGGCGAGCTCGTCCCCCAGGGCGCGGTCCTGGACCATGCGCAGGTACGAGTCGACGACGCCGAGCGGGGCTTTCAACTCGTGGGCCAGGACGCGGATGAACTGGAAGCGGACCTGCCGCTTCTCCTCGGCCAGGGCCAGGGCGCGGCGGTGCGCCAGGACCGTGCGCGCGGCCTTCTCCACGACGGTCTTGAGCTCGTCGGGCGTGAACGGCTTGGCCAGGAAGTCGAAGGCGCCGTTCTTGGTGGCGCTGACGGCGACCTCCAGCGAGGCGTAGGCCGTGACCATGACCGTCACCACGTCGATCCCGCGGGTGCGGATCTCGTCGAGCACCTCGAGCCCCGTGCGGTCGGGCAGCTTGTAGTCCAGCAGCAGGAGGTCCCAGGGCGCGGCCGTGAGCCGCGCCAGGGCCTCGGCCGCGTCGGCCGCCGTCTCGACCGCGAAGCGCACCTCGACGTCCAGGTCCGGCAGGGTCTGCGCATGGCGCGACAGCACGCGGGACGCGCCCTGCCGCATCCCGGGCTCGTCGTCGACGATCAGCACCCGCAGCGTCTCGACGGTCATTGCTGCACCAGCCGCGCGATCTCGGCCGCGAGCTGCTCGAAGCGGATGTCCTTGTCCAGCACCGCGTCGGCCTTCACCCAGCGGCGCATCTCCGCGGTGGCCGCGTCGAAGGTGTAGCCGGTCTCGTGCGCCACCCCGGTCACTAAGATAACCGGAGTCTGGGGGCTCTTCTTCTTCATGCGGTGGGAGAGCACGAAGCCGCTGTCGTTGTTCTCCATCATCAGGTCGAAGATGCAGAGGTCGGGGACGGCGCCGTCGACGAGGGCCTCCCCCTCGGCCTGGCTCTCGCCGGCCAGGACCCGGAAGCCGAGGCGCTCCAGGAAGAGCCGGATCTGCTCCAGGACGTCGGGGTCGTCGTCGACGACCAGGGCGGTGCGCCCGGCGTAGTCGTGCTCGTGTCCGGCGGTCATGCTGGCTCTCCCTTGGCTGCGCGCGGCAGGGTCACGACGAAGGTCGTGCCCGTGGGCCCCTCGCGGGGGTCCGCGTTCGAGAAGACCTGGACCTGCCCCTGGTGCATCTTGACGATGCCGTAGGAGACGGCCAGGCCCAGACCCGTGCCCTTGCCGATCTGCTTGGTGGTGAACAGCGGCTCGAAGATCTTCTTGACGATGTCGCGGGGGATGCCGGTCCCGGTGTCGACGACCCGCAGCGTGATGCGCTCGGCGTCGCCCTCGGTGACGACCCGCAGGCGGCCGCCGTTGGGCATGGCCTCGACCGCGTTGACGGCCAGGTTGGTCAGCACCTGGATGATCTGGTCGCCGTCGAGCTCGGCATAGGGGTCGTCGAGGCGGAGCTCGACGGACACCTCGACGCCCGGAGGCGCGATGACCGCCTTGAGGGCGCGGTCGACCAGCTCCGGGACGTGGATGCGGCGGCGGACGACCTTGGACTTGCGGGCGAAGTTCAGCAGGCCCCCGACCACCTTCTTGCAGCGGTCTGCCTGCTCCACGATCATCTGCAGGTCCTCGCGCAGGGGCGAGCCGGGCGGCGCCTCGTCCAGCAGCATGTTGGCGTAGAGCAGGACCACGCCCAGCGGATTGTTCACCTCGTGCGCGATGCCGGCCGAGAGCTGGCCCATGCTGGCGAGCTTCTCGGCGTTGATCAGCGCCTGCTGCGTGCTGGCCAGCTCGCGGTGGGACACGTTGATCTCGTCGAGGGACTCCTTGAGGCGCTCGATCGTGTGGGGCAGGCACATCTCGTTCTCGGCCATGCCCGTGTGGATGGCCACGGCGTGCTCGCGGCAGGTGCGGTAGCCGCAGGCGCCGCAGTCCAGCTCGTCCTCGGGCGCGAACTTGCCCAGGCGCTCCATGATCGCGACCAGCTCGCGCGGCGACGGCTGCGACATGCGCGTGTCGTGGGGGGCGTAGACCGCCATCAGGTCGAGATGGGCGAACTCCTCCAGCTCGGCGCGACGCCGCTCGCCGCTCGGCACCCAGAGCCGCTCGCGCACGTAGCTGCTGACCGCCGTGCGCCGGCGGAACAGCGGCGCCGTGGTGGTCATGCCAGCCCCCATGATGCAACCTTTGCACGACAGCAGCTCCAGCAGCTGCACGTCGAGCACGCCGTCGCGGAACTCGTCGATCGCCTCCATGAAGGTGTCGGGGCCGGTCCCGGCCACGACCTCGTTGCTGAGCAGGTCCTCGGTCAGGCCGGCCGCCTGCAGCAGCCCGCGGCTGATCGGGAAAAGCGCGCCCAGCCCCGGCGCGGGTCCGTCGAAGTCGGAGGGCTCGCACTGCGACGGTTCGATCCCGGCCTCGGCCAGGTAGCGGCGCAGCTCGGTGAAGGTCAGCGCCGCCTCGACGTCGCCGGCGATCCCCTCGCGCACCGCCTCCACCTTCTTGGCGATGCAGGGGCCGATGAAGACCACGGCCAGGTCGTCGCCGTGGCGCCGGCGCAGGGCGCGGGCGGTGGCGACCATCGGCGAGACCACCGGCGCCAGGTTGGGCACCAGTTCGGGCTCGAACTTCTCCACGTAGGAGACGATGGCGGGGCAGGTCGTCGCGATGTAGCGGCGGCCGGGGTGGCGGCTGATCAGCTCGGCGTAGCGGCGGGCGACCAGGTCGGCGCCGAAGGCGACTTCGCAGACCAGGTCGAAGCCGAGCGCGCGCAGCGCGCCCACGACCCGCCCGTGCGTCAGTTCGAGGAATTCGGCCGGGAAGCTCGGCGCGACGGCCGCCGCCACGGGGCGCGGCCCGGCCAGCAGACGGCGCACGTCGTCGATCGAGCCGGCGACCTGCTTGGCGTTGCGGCGGCACACCTTGACGCAGTTGCCGCAGCCGATGCAGCGCTCCGCGACCACCTCGGCCTGGCCGCCGGTGATGCGGATGGCCTTGGCCGGGCAGTCGCGCACGCAGGTGTAGCAGAGGCGGCACCGCTCCGGGATCGTGGCGACCAGCTGCTGTCCGATGTCCATGTCAGGCCGCTCCGTCCCGTCCGTGGTAACCCGTGTGCAGCAGCTCGTGGCTGCGCGCGCCCAGCGGTTCGCCCAGCACCTCGTCGTAGAGCTCCTGGACCTGCCGGTTGCGGTGCGACAGGCGCACCGGCTCGCTGCGGTCGATCCGGTACAGGCTCTCCAGGCGCCCGCGCACCGCGCCGGCTTCGGCACGCAGCGGCTGGCCGCCGCCGCCCACGCAGCCGCCGGGGCAGGTCATGACCTCGATGAAGTGCAGATCGTCGCGTCCGGCGCGGATCTCCTCGAGCAGGCGCCGGGCCCGGCCCAGCCCGCTGACCACGGCGACGCCCAGCTCGACGTCGTCCAGCTTGATGCGGGCCTCCTTGATGCCGTCCAGGCCGCGCACCGCGCCGATGGTGAGGTGGTACATCTCGCGTCCGGTGACCAGCCAGTGCGCCGTGCGCAGGGCGGCCTCCATCACGCCGCCGGTGCCGCCGAACATCTTGCCGGCCGTGCTGCGCTCGCCGAAGGGCTGGTCGGGGGCGCCGGGGGTCATCCGCGCCAGGTCCAGCCCGTGCAGGCGGATGAGGCGGGCCAGTTCGCGCGTGGTCAGCACGGCGTCGACGTCGGGAACGTCGTGGGCGTCGCCCATCTCGGGCCGCCGGGCCTCGAACTTCTTGGCGGTGCAGGGCATGATCGCGACGCTGAACACCTGCCGCGGGTCCAGTCCCTCGCGCGCGGCCCAGACGCGCTTCACCACGGCGCCCATCATCTGCTGGGGGCTCTTGCAGGTGGACAGGTTGGGCATCAGGTCGGGGTAGGACTGCTCCACGAACTTGACCCAGCCGGGCGAGCAGCTGGTGAACATGGGCAGCCGGCCGCCGCCTTTCAGGCGGCTCACCAGCTCCGAGGCCTCCTCCATGATCGTCAGGTCGGCGGCAAACGACGTGTCGAAGACGCGGGCGAAACCGAGCCGGCGCAGGGCCGTCACCATCAGGGCCTCGACGTCGGCGCCCGGCTCGAGACCGAATTCCTCGGCCAGGCTGACCGAGACCGCCGGCGCGTGCTGCACGACCACCGTGATGGCGGGATCGTCAAGCGCGCTCTGGACCTCCTTGAGGTGGCTCTTCTCGCGCAGGGCGCCCGTCGGGCAGACCATGACGCACTGGCCGCAGTTGATGCAGGTCGAGACGTTCAGGCCGCGGTTGAAGGCCGGCGCCACCAGGGTGTGGCTGCCGCGGCGGATGAAATCGATGGCGGCGACGCCCATGACCTCTTCGCAGACGCGCACGCACTTGCCGCAGAGGATGCACTTGGCCGGATCGCGCACCAGCGAGGGGCTCGAGACATCCACGTGGTCGTCGTTCTTGGCCGTGACGTAGCGCCGCTCCCGCACGCCGTAGCGCTGGGCGAGGTCCTGCAGCTCGCACTCCCCGTGCCGCACGCAGTAGAGGCAGTCGTCGGGGTGGTTGGCCAGCAGCAGCTCGACGATCGTCTTGCGGGCCCGCGTGGCCGACTGCGAGTTCGTCTCCACGCTCATGCCGGGCTCCACCGGGCACGAGCAGCTGGGCACCAGCCCGCGCCCGCGCACGTCCACCACGCAGATCCGGCAGGCCCCCGACGGGGCGAGGCCGGGCATGTGGCACAGCGTCGGCACGTCCACGCCGGCGTGCCGGCAGACGTCGAGCAGGGTCTCGCCGCGCCTGGCCTCGGCCGGCCGGCCGTTCACCTGGACGAGGAACGTTTCGTTCGGGCTCATCAGCAAACCTCCACCGCGTCGAACTTGCAGGCCTCGAGGCAGGCGCCGCAGGCGATGCACTTGTCGTGGACGATCAGGTGCGGCTGCTTCTTGACGCCGACGATGGCGCCGGCCGGGCAGACCCGCGCGCACAGCGTGCAGCCCTTGCACAGCCCGGTGTCGATGTCGAAGGTCAGCAGGTCGCGGCAGACCTTGGCGGGGCAGCGGCGCTCGTAGATGTGCGCCTCGTACTCCTCGGGGAACCAGCGCATCGTGCTGAGCACGGGGTTCGGGGCGGTCATGCCCAACCCGCAGAGGCTGGTCTCGCGGATGACCTCGGCCAGGCGCGGCAGGTAGGTCACGCCCTTGAAGCGGGCCAGGGCGTCGGCGCCCGACTCGTGGCGGCGGCCGCGCACGATGGCGTCGAGGATGTCGCGCAGGTGCTTGGTGCCCTCGCGGCAGGGGATGCACTTGCCGCAGCTCTCGCGCTGGATGAAGTCCATGAAGAAGCGCGCCACGTCCACCATGCAGGTGTCCTCGTCCATGACGACCAGGCCGCCGGAGCCCATCATGGCCCCCACCGTCTTGAGCGACTCGTAGTCGACCAGGATGTCGAGGTGCTGCTCGGGGATGCAGCCGCCGCTGGGGCCGCCGATCTGCACGGCCTTGTAGGCCTTGCCGCCGGGGATGCCGCCGCCCGCCCCGAACACGATCTCGCGGACCGACGTGCCCATCGCCACCTCGACCAGACCCGTGCGCGCCACCTTGCCCGACAGCGCGAACACCTTGGTGCCCTTGCTGCCCGCGGTGCCCAGCGAGGAGAACCAGTCGGCGCCCCGCTCGACGAGCTCCGGCACGTTGGCGAGGGTCTCGACGTTGTTGATCACCGACGGCTTGCCGAACAGGCCCGAGACGGCCGGGAACGGCGGGCGGGGCCGCGGCATGCCGCGGCGCCCCTCGATGCTGTGGATCAGGGCGGTCTCTTCGCCGCAGACGAAGGCGCCGGCCCCCATCTTGATGACCACCTTGAGGTCGAAGCCGCTGCCCAGGATGTCGTCGCCGAGCAGGCCGCGGGTCTCGGCCTGGGCGATGGCCGCGCGCAGGCGCCGGATGGCCAGCGGGTACTCGGCGCGGATGTAGATGTAGGCCTTGGTGGCGCCGATCGCGTAGGCGGCCAGGGCCAGACCCTCGAGCACGCGGTGCGGGTCGCCCTCGATGACGGCGCGGTCCATGAAGGCGCCGGGATCGCCCTCGTCGGCGTTGCAGATCATGTAGCGCTGGTCGGCGGCGGTGTTCAGGGCGAAGGTCCACTTGCGCCCGGTGGGGAAGCCGCCGCCGCCGCGGCCGCGCAGCCCGCTGCGTTCGACCTCGGCGCAGACCTCGGCCGGAGTCTGCGTGCGCAGGGCCTTGGCCAGGCCGCGGTAACCGCCCCAGGCCAGGGATTCCTCGAGGCTGCCCGGGTCGATCAGACCGCAGTTGCGCAGCACCCAGCGCGTCTGCCCGGCGAAAAACGGATGATCGGCGAGCGCGGCCAGGCCGTCCCAGCGCCGCAGGCCCTCGGGTCCGTGCTGGCCCAGGAAATGGGCCGTCGGCACCGTGCCGGACAGCATCGCGTCGAGGATGCCCGGCGCGTCCTGCGGCTTCACGCGGCTGAAGACCGCCCGGGCCCGGCCCGGCAGCTGCACCTCCAGCAGGGGCTCCTCAGAGCAGAGGCCGATGCAGCCGGTCTCGACCACGTCGGCGTCGATCCCGCCGGCCGCGAGGTGCGCGCGCACGGCGGTCAGCACCTTGCCCGCTCCCGCGCCCAGGCCGCAGGTCCCGGCGCCGACGAAGATGACGGGCCGGTCGATCCGCTCGCGCCGCAGCCGCTGCAGTTCGGAGTTCAGCTCCGCGTCGTGGTCGGCGCCGCCGCACAGCAGGGCGTGCAGGCGCTCCCCGCCCAGGATGTTCCCGTCGGTCGCGTCAGGCCGCATCGCTGCCACCCTCTTTCGCGCGCTCGCGGTAGGAGGCGAAGATCCCGGGCACGTCGCGCGGGGCGACGCCGGCGTGGAAGTCGCCGCCCACGGCGATGACCGGCGCGAGCCCGCAGGCCCCGATGCAGGCCACGACTTCGAGGCTGAACAGGCCGTCGCGCGTGGTGCCGCCCGCCTTGACGCCCAGGTCGCGTTCGACCGCGTCGAGCACGTTGGCCGAACCCTTCACGTGGCAGGCGGTGCCGCGGCAGACCTGGACGTGGAAGCGGCCGATGGGCGTGAAGCGGAACTGGTTGTAGAAGGTCGCCACGCCGTAGACCTTGCTGGCGGGCAGGTCCAGATGGCGGCCGATCGCCAGGACGGACTCCTGCGACAGGAACCCCTCCTGTTCCTGCACGGCCTGCAGGATCGGGATCAGGCTGTCGCGGCGGGCGCCGGGGAAGCGCTCCAGGATGTCGACGACGAGCGGGCTCATGTGCGAACTCCTCCTCACTGGCAGCAAAGGGCGATGCGCTCCAGCTTCATGCCGATGTCGATCTCGTCCACCACCACGCCGTTGGGCAGGCGCAGCGGCACCGGGGCGAAGTTCAGGATGCCGACCACGCCGACGGCCGCGAGGCGCTCGGCGATCTCCTGGGCCTCGGTCGCCGGCACGGCCAGGATGCCGAGGTTGATGCCCAGCTCGACGACGCGGCTCTCGAGCTCCCGCACCGGGTAGCAGCGCACTCCGGCGATGACGCGCCCGGTGCGCTCCTCGTCGCTGTCGAAGGCGGCCAGGATGGTGACGCCCGGCAGTTGGAAGCCGACGTGCGCGAGGATGGCCCGCCCGAGGTTGCCGGCGCCCACCAGGGCGACACGGCTGGGCTCGTGGTCGGCCAGCAGCCGTTCCACGTGCGCCGTCAGCAGGCGCACGCTGTAGCCGCGGGTCGGGCTGCCGTGGTGGCCGATGATCATCAGGTCGCGGCGCACCTGCGCCGCGGTGTTGTTCGCGAGCTTGGCCAGTTCGTGGGAGAAGACGAAGACGCGTCCCTCGGCCGCGAGGTACTGCAGCAGTCGCCGGTACGTCACCAGCCGCTCCATCGTCTTGAGGGGGATGTCCGCCTTCGCGCGCTTCATGGCCGTCTCCGTCGGGTTGGTGTTTATTTCTTAACGTCTTCAAGCTCATCAATGGGATCGTCCATGTCAAGGAAGCATTGAGACAAATTCACGGTGGGCGGTTATCTCGCTGATATGATGTTCGATACAATGATCGCCTCAAACGCGGCCCAGGCGGCGGGCACGCCGGCGCGAATATTGAGTATCGCAATCATTATGCCATTACTGTGTGTGTCTTCACAATCTAACTCTAAAATTTTTCGTAGCTTATAAAATCAATGAAATGTGTTACATTATTAACATACATCTGGGGGATGCCGGGTAGTTTTTTGATTCTTCGTCGTCCGTGACCGGGGCGCTAAAACTGAGGCATACGCATCGCCAACTCCGTCGAGAGAAGTTCGGCGAACTCCTCCGGTGCGACATCGGGCGGCAGGCCGATCCTGCCCAGGAACGCGCGGTGCGGGCGTCCCCGCCGGTAACGGGGCTCGCGCGGCGGGTGCGGCAGGACGCGCTCCATGAGGTCGAGATCGGGGTCGAGCAGCAACGTCGTGCTGTAGTAGACCAGACCCCGCGTGCGCTGGATGCAGGATCCGCCCACCTTGCGGTCGTCCAGCACCAGGTCGCTGACCCCCTCCCCCGCGACGCCCGCGACGCCGCACCCGGCCAGGCCGTCCACGAGCCAGGCGGTGACGGCGCGGAAGGCCGACGTCACGCCGCCGACGCCGGCCATCGGCGCGACCAGCGACACCACGAGGTTGCCCCGGTCCAGCAGCACCGCACAGCCCCCACCCGGCCGACGCAGCACCGGCACGCCGGCCGCGCGCGCGGCCGCGAGGTCCACCTCGACGCCGGCCCGGCCGCCGCGGCCGACCACGATCTGCGCCGCGGCGCACCGCCGGACGCGCACGCGCGCGGATCCGCCGGCGGCCACCGACGCGATCAGATCCGCGTCCAGGTCCCAGGCTGGCAGTTCGCCGTTGTCCGTATCGTCGATGTCGGAGCGGTGGGGCATGGCGTCCCGGCGTCGCGCCGGACGGTGGCGGTCCACGCCCCCGTCCGGCCGACCGTTCAGCTGCGCTTGAAGACGTGCACCGCCGTACCGGCGGCCATCTCGGCGGCTTCCATCAGCGCCTCGCTGAGCGTCGGGTGCGGATGGATCGTCTCGGTGAGATCGGCCAGGGTGGCGCCCATCTCGATGGCGAGGGCGCCCTCGGCGATCAGCTCGCTGGCGTGCGGGCCGACGATGCCGACGCCCAGGATCAGGTCTGTCTCCGGCTCGGAGAGGACCTTGACCAGGCCCTCGGTGTGGCCGATGGCCCGCGCGCGGCCCAGGGCCGACAGCGGGAAGCGGCCGATGTTGACCGTCACGCCGAGCTCCTCGGCGCGCCGCTCGGTGAGGCCGCACCAGGAGATCTCCGGGTCGGTGAACACGACGGCCGGGATGGCCCGGTTGTCGAACTCCACCTTGTGGCCGGCGATCGACTCGGCCGCGACCTTGCCCTCGCGGCTGGCCTTGTGCGCCAGCATGGGGCCGCGGGTCACGTCGCCGATGGCGTAGATGTGCGGCTCGGCGGTGCGGCACTCGCCGTCGGTCTCGATCACGCCCTTGTCGTCCACGACGACCTTCGTGTGCTCGATCCCGATGTCGTCGGTGTTCGGGCGGCGGCCGATGGCCACCAGCACCCGGTCGTAATGCTGCTGCTCGCTGCGGCCTTCGTGCTCGATCTCCACGTCGAAGCCGCCGTCGCGGGGCTCGATGCCCTTGACCTTCGAATCGGTCATGACCGCGTGCAGCCGCTTGCTGACCTGCTTGACCATCACGTCCACGAGGTCGAGGTCCGCCCCCATCAGCAGGCGCGGGAAGAACTCGACCACCGAGACCCGGCTGCCCAGTCCGGCGTAGACCAGGCCCAGCTCCAGGCCGATGTAGCCGCCGCCGACGACCAGCAGCGTCCCGGGCACCTCCTGCAGCTTCAGCGCGTCGGCCGACGACCAGACGCTCTGGTCGATGCCCGGCGGCAGCCGGTTCAGCGACGATCCGGTGGCGATGATGCACTGCTTGAAGGCGATCGTGCCCCCCCCCTCGATGGCGAGGGAGTGGCTGTCCTGGAAGCGGGCGCGGCCGTGCACGATCTCGACGCCGCGCTTCTGCAGCAGCGTCTTGACGCCGCCCGACAGCTGGGCCACCACGCCGTCGGTCCACTCGCGCAGCTTCACGTGGTCGAGCTTCAACCCGGTGAAGGTCAGGCCCAGGCGCGCGGCGCCCTTGGCCGCCTCGCTCAGCTCGATGGCGTTGATGAGCGACTTCGAGGGGATGCAGCCCTCCAGCAGGCAGACGCCGCCGGGGCGCTCGCGCTCCTCGACGACCATCACTTCCTTGCCGAGGTCCGCCAGGCGAAGCGCCGCCACGTAGCCGCCGGGCCCCGAGCCGATGACGACGACCTCGACTTCGGTGTTCAGGCTTCCCATCACCATGAGCGGCCTCTCCTTCGGTCTAGGTGTCCAGCAGCAGCAGGTTCGGATCGCTCAGGTTGCGGACCAGCTCTCCCACGAAGCGCGCCGCGTCGGCGCCGTCGGCCACGCGGTGGTCGAAGGCCAGCGTCAGCGGCAGGATCTTGCGGATCACGATCTGGCCGTCGCGCACCACGGGCTTCTCCTGCACGCGGCCCATGCCCAGGATCGCCACCTCGGGGTAGTTGATCGTGGGGATCAGGGCGGTGCCGCCCAGCGGGCCGACGTTGGTGATCGTGAAGGTGCCGCCCTGCATGTCCTCGAGCGGCAGCTTCCCCTCGCGGGCGAGCGCGGCCTTCTCCTCGATCTCGCGCGAGATCTCGCGGATGCTCTTGACGTCGGTGCCGCGGATCACCGGCACCACGAGACCCTTCCCCGTGTCCGCCGCGAAGCCGATGTTGTAGTACTTCTTGTAGATGATCTCCTCGCGGAACGGGTCGAGGCTGGCGTTGAACGCCGGCGCCGCCCGCAGCCCCGCGGTGATCGCGCGGATCACGAACGACAGCAGCGTCAGCTTGCCGCCGGGCTCCCCGTCGCGCCGCGCCTTCATCTTCAGGCGGAACTCCTCGAGTTCCGTGACGTCGGCGTCGTCCATGTGGGCGACGTGCGGCACCAGGATCATCGAGGTCGTCATCTTGCGTGCCACCTTGCGGCGGATCGAGCGCAGCGGTTCGACCTCCACCGGGCCCTGCAGCGAGAAGTCGGGCAGGGGCTCGATGTCCAGGAACGGGATGACGCTCGCCGCGGCGGCGGCCATGCGCGTCGTGCCGTCGACGGCCCGGTCCGCCGGTGCGGCGGCCGGCGCGGCGGCGCCGGCCGGGGCGGAGACGGTGGCCTTTGCAGCGGAGCCGCCGGCCAGGAAGGTCTGCACGTCGCCGGGCGTCACGCGTCCGCCGGGGCCGGTGCCGGACACCAGCGTCAGGTCCACGCCCAGCTCGCGCGCCAGGCGGCGCGTGGCCGGGGCCGCGGGCACCGGTCGTCCGGAGACCGTGCTGTTGGGTTGCGTCACGGTGCCGCCGGGCACAGTCGCGGCCGGCGCGGGTGCGGCCGGCGCCGTGACGTCGGGCGTGGGCGCGAGGGGTGCGCCCTTCACGGGTTTCTCGGTGGGCAGCCCGGGCGGCGTCACTTCCGCGGCGCGGCCGGTGCCGGCGGGCTCCTCGGCGGGCAGCCCCGCCGGCGTCTCTTCCGCGGCGCGGCCGGTGCCGGCGGCCTTGCGCGCGGGTGCCGCGGGTGCGGTCGCGGCGCCCTGGCCGTCGTCGATGACCGCGATGATCTGGCCCGTCGCCACGACGTCGCCGATCTCGCCGGTGACGGAGACCACCTTGCCGCCGCGGGGCGACGGGATGGTCACGGCCGCCTTGTCCGTCTCGACCTCGACCAGCGGGGCGTCCTCGACGACGACGTCGCCGGGCTGGACGTGCCACTTGAGCACTTCGCCCTCGTGGATGCCCTCGCCCAGATCGGGCAGTTTGAACTCGAACATCGGCTTCCTCCTCGACGGCTCCGTTTAGAAGTCCAGCACTTCCTCGATGCCGCGGCGGGCGCGCCCGACGGTCGGCATGAAGAGGTTCTCGCGGCTGAAGTAGGGCGTGACGACGTCGTAGCCGCTCACGCGCTTCACGGGCGCCTCGAGGTGCATCAGGGCGTGGTCGTTGACCGTGGCGATGATCTCGCTGGCCGGGCCGAAGCTGAGCGGCGCCTCCTGGACGACGGCCAGACGGCCCGTCTTGCGCACCGAGGCGCAGATCGTCTCGGTGTCCATGGGCGAGATCGTCAGCAGGTCGATCAGCTCGATGCTGGCGCCCCGCGCCTGGCGGATCTCCTCGACGGCCTTCTTCGTGGTGTGCATCATCGCGCCCCAGGCGATCACCGTGACGTCGGTGCCCTCCTGGATCACCTGCGCCTTGCCGATCTCGACCGTCTCGGGCGTCTCCGGCACGTCCTCCTTGAAGGCGCGGTACGAGCGCTTGGGCTCCATGTAGACCACCGGGTCGGGGTCGAGGATCGCCGCGCGCATCAGGGACCGCGCGTTGCGGGGCCCCGAAGGGATGACGACCTTCACGCCCGGCAGGTGGCCCAGCGCGGCCTCGCGGCTCTCGGAGTGGTGTTCGAGCGCGCGCACGCCGCCGCCGTAGGGTACGCGCATGACCATCGGCACGTGGAACTGCCCGTGTGTGCGCGAGCGGTAGCGCGAGCCGTGACCCTCGAGCTGCGGGATCATGAGATAGGAGAAGCCGCAGAACTGCATCTCGCCCACGGGCTTCAGGCCGGCCAGGGCCATGCCGATGGCGGTGCCGATGATCGCGCTCTCGGCCAGGGGCGTGTCGATCACGCGCGCCTCGCCGTACTTCTCGATCAGGCCCTCGGTGACGCGGAACACGCCGCCGTCGACGCCGACGTCCTCGCCCAGCACGATCACGCTCGGATCCTCCGCCATCATCTCGTCCAGGGCGAGGTTGATGGCCTGAACCATGTTGAGCTTAGCCACGGGCGGCCTCCTTCGCGGTCTCGGCCAGGAACTCCCGGCGCTGCGCCTCGATGCGCTCGTGACTTGTGCCGAAGACGTGATCGAAGGGCGCGTCCGGCTTCCAGCCCGACATCTCCTCGAAGGCCTTCACCTGCTTCTCGATCTCCGCCTTGTACTCCTCCTCGAGGGCCTCCTGGTCCTTCTCCGACCAGATCTTCTTCGCCTCGAGGTAGCCGCGGAAGCGCACCAGGGGGTCGCGGCGCCACCACGTCTCTTCCTCTTCCTTGGTGCGGTACTTGTACTGGTCGTCGGCCGTGGTGTGCATCATCAGGCGGTAGGTCACGGCCTCCATCAGGGTCGGCCCTTCGCCGCGACGGCCGCGGTCGAGCGCCTCGGCGGCGGCGGCGTAGACCGCCAGCGCGTCGTTGCCGTCGACCTGGACGCCGGGCATGCCGTAGGCGATGGCCTTCTGCGCGATGGTCGCCGACTTGGTCTGCTTCGAGCGGGGCACCGAGATCGCCCACTGGTTGTTCTGCACCACGAACAGCACCGGCAGGTTCCAGACGGCCGCGAAGTTCATCGCCTCGTGGAAGTCGCCCTCGCTGGTGGCGCCGTCGCCCATGAAGGTCACGGCGCAGGTCTCGGTCTCCCCCTGCAGCCGCATGGCGTAGGCCAGGCCCACCGCGTGCAGGGGCTGCGCGCCCACGATCACCGAGATGGGCAGGTTGCGCGGGTTGGCGTCCCCGTCGTTGACGTTGCCCTCTTCGTGGCCGTTGTAGTAGAGCAGTTGCCGGGTGAGGGTCTCGCCGCGCAGCAGGCGCACGCCGTGCTCGCGGAAGGCGCCGGCGAACCAGTCCTGCTTCTTCATGGCGAAGGCGACGGCGCACTGGGACGCCTCCTGACCGGTGCTCGGCCCGAAGGTGCCGATGCGGCCCTGGCGCTGCAGCTTGAGCATGCGCTCGTCGGTGCGGCGCGCCCAGACCATCTGGCGGTAGAGTTCGATCAGCTCGGGCTTCTTCAGTTTCGGCTCGAGTTCCTTGTCCACGTTCCCGTCCTCGTCCAGGATGGAGAGGTAGGAGACGCTGAAGGTTTCGAGGGCCTTCTTCGGCATGGGGTCGTTCCTTTCCAGGCCCGCGGGGGCCGCTGCCCCGCACGTTGCGGGGGGCGCGAGAAGACGGCCGATCCGGCGGGGACCGGCCAGGTTCAGGCGGGAATCGTCGGCGGCGCGGCCGCTCCCGGGGAACCGGGGCGACGCGGCGGCGCGGCCCATGATCGGCACGAACCAGGGGCGCCGCCACCCCCTCATCTGAACACGAATATCAAGATTTACCCGCAAGGGCAACGTCCCATTGGCCGCCGGGGGCTTTTTCCGTGACGGTGACCCGCCTCGGTCTTACCTTATGTCCATGCGGCCGGCTCGCCCACGCCTCGCGACGCTCCCGGCCCTCCCGAATTTTCGCGACCACGAACCGCCCGGACCGACCCCGACGAAGGAGACCCGCCGTGCTGAAGGAGAGGATCCAGAAAGCCCTGAACGAGCAGATCCAGGCCGAGTTCTTTTCCGCCTACCTGTACCTGGCCATGTCCGCCTGGTCCCAGGCCCGCAACTACGAGGGCTTCGCGCACTGGATGCGCATGCAGGCGCAGGAAGAGCTGCTGCACGCCATGAAGTTCTTCGATTACGTCCACGCCACCGGCGGCCACGCCCTGGTGCGGGCGATCCCCCAGCCCGACACGGAGTGGGCCGACCCCGTCGCGATGTTCCAGGCCGCCCTGGCCCACGAGCGCCACATGACCGAGAACATCAACAACCTCGCGGGCCTGGCCATGAAGGAGAACGACTACGCCACCAACATCACGCTGCAGTGGTTCGTCAGCGAGCAGGTCGAAGAGGAGGCCGCCGTCGACGCGATCCTCGGCAAGCTGGCGATGATGGGCGGCAACGGACCGGGTCTGTTCATGCTGGACAGGGAACTGGCCGCCCGGCCGGTGCCCACGCCTCCTGCCGCCGCCTGACAGCTCGGCAGCCGGACACATCTGCAAAACGCGGCCCCTCCCACCTGGGGGGCCGCGTTTCGTTAACGGCATCAAAGAACGCCGCGCCTGCTGCCGGCCAGGACGTAGATCGTCGGCAGCACGACCAGCGTCAGCAGGGTCGATGTGATCAGGCCGCCCATCACCACCACGGCCAGCGGCTTCTGGATGTCGGCGCCGGACCCGGTGGCGTAGAGCATGGGCAGGTGGCCGATGAAGCTGGTGAGGGCGGTCATCACCAGGGGGCGGAAGCGCAGGTCGCAGCCTTCCCGCACGGCGCCGTTCACGGTGGCGCCGCGGGCGCGCAGTTGGCGGAAGAAGGCGACGAGCACGACGCCGTTCTGCACGGCGACCCCGAGCAGGACGATGAAGGCGATCGCGGCCGACACCGACAGCGGCAGGCCGAAGGCCATCAGCGCGACCACGCCGCCCACCAGCGCGAACGGCAGGTTCAGCAGCACGAGCAGGGAGTCCCCCACCGAGCCCAGCGCCAGGTAGAGCAGCACCAGGATGAGCAGCAGCGCGATCGGCACCACGATCGCGAGCTGGCGCATCGCGCGCTGCTGGTTCTCGAACTGCCCGCCGTACTCGACGCGGTAGCCCTCCGGCAGCGACGCCGCCAGCGGCGCCAGCTGCGCCTGGGCCTCCGCCACGAAGCCGCCGAGATCGCGGCCGCGCACGTTGACCTCGGCCACCACGCGCCGCAGGCCGTTCTCCCGGCTCACCTGGGCCGGCGCCTCGACCATCTGGAAATCCGCGAGCTGCCCCAGGGGCACCCGCTCGCCGCCCGGCGCGGTGACCAGCAGCCGTTCGATCCCCGCGAGGTCGGCCCGCGCCGACTCGGGGAACCGCACCACGACCGCGAAGCGGCGTTCGGCCTCGATCAGGGTCGTGGCCCGCTTGCCGGCGACCGCGGTCTCGATGACGGCGTTGATGTCGGCGACCGTCAGGCCGTGGCGGGCCGCCGCGGCGCGGTCGATCACGGCGTCGATCTGGGCCATGCCCGCGACCTGCTCGACCTTGACGTCGCGGGCGCCGTCGATCCCCTGCAGGACCGCGGCGGCCCCGTCGGCGAAGCCCTTCAGGATTGCGAGGTCGTCGCCGAAGACCTTCACCGCGAGGTCGCTCTTCACGCCCGAGATCAGCTCGTTGACGCGCAGCGCGATGGGCTGCGAGAACGAGGAGCGCAGCCCGGGGATCCCGCCGAGGTCCCGCTGGATCGCCTCGACGAGCTCGGCCTTGTCGCGACCCGTCCCCCACTGCCGGCGCGGCTTGAGCATGATGACGACGTCGGTCTGCTCGGGTCCCATGGGGTCCTCCGAGATCTCGGCCCGTCCGGTCTTGCTCACCACCGTGGCGACCTCGGGGTACGCCTGCAGCCGCTTCTCGATGAAGTCGGCGACGCGCACCGAACCCTCCAGCGAGGCGTTGGGCAGCCGCACGACGTTCACGGCGATGGCGCCCTCGTCCAGCGGCGGCATGAACTCCCGGCCGATGAACGGCGCCAGGACCAGGGCGGCGGCCAGCACGCCGCCCGCGATGCCGAGCGTCGCGACGGGCCGCCGCACCGACCGCTCCAGCAGGCGCAGGTACCCGGCGTGGAGGCGGCGCACGGGCTCGAACGTCCGCTCCGGCCGGCGGTCCAGGACCGCCTCCGACAGGACGGGGATGATCGCGAAGGCGACCGCCAGCGACGCCAGCAGCGCGATGAGCATGGTCGCCGCGAGCGGGGCGAACATCCTGCCCTCGATCCCTTGCAGCGTGAACAGCGGCACCAGGATCACCGCGACGATGAGCACGGAGAAGCCCACGGGCCGCGCCACCTCGGCCAGCGCCCCGGCGACGACCTGCCGCTTCGTCGCGCCGTCGGTGCTGCGCGCCAGGTGCCGGCGGATGTTCTCGACCACGACGA
>JAUSBL010000070.1 GCA_030658975.1 Candidatus Latescibacterota bacterium | reverse complement strand
ACCTGTGCCTGACCTGCCACGACCAGCCCGGCGAGGGCGCCGCGACGCCCCACGCACCGGTCGCCGACGGTTCCTGTCTGGACTGCCACGCCGCCCACGGCAGCGCGCACGCCGGAATGATCAAGACCGAGCTGCGACGGCTCTGCTTCGAATGCCACGACGACGCGTCGTTCCGCAAGAACCTGGTCCACGCGCCGGTCGCCGGCGGCGAGTGCTCCACGTGCCACGACGCCCACGGCGGCGCGCGGGCCGCGCTGCTGACGGCTCCCCCGGGCGAGCTGTGCCTGGGCTGCCACGATGATGTCGGCGCAGACCCGGCCGCCGCCGTCTCGAGCCACGCGCCCTTCGTCAAGCAGGACTGCGCCGCCTGCCACGATCCCCACAGCTCCAACGAGCCGGGCCTGCTGACGGCCCAGGCGGGGACCCTCTGCCTGGGGTGCCACCTCAAGGTCAAGGTCGAGCTCGTCACCGCCCATCCGCACGACGTAGCCGCGCGGGGGGACTGCCTCGTCTGCCACGCGCCGCACCGCGCGGCCCAGCCGTCCCTGCTGAAGGCCTCGCCGGCGGCGACGTGCCTGGCCTGCCACGCCGACCAGTCGACCCGGCCCGCCGGCGGCAGCCTGCACCCGCCCGTCGCGGACGGCCTCTGCGGCGACTGCCACCTGCCCCACGGCGGCGAAGAGACCGCCATGCTGCGCCGGCCGGCTGCTACGATCTGTCTGGAATGCCACGACACGGGCCCCGGCGCCGGCGGTCACGCCCACGCGCCGGTCGCCGCCGGCAACTGCACGGCCTGCCACGACGCCCACCGCGCCGACCGCGCCGATCTGCTGGCCGCGCCCGAGCCCCTGCTCTGCACGGTCTGCCACGAGGACGTGGTCGACGTCGCGGCGTCGAAGTCGGTCCACCCGCCGATCATGGACGACTGCACGACGTGCCACCTGCCCCACGGCGGCGCGCAGCCGGCGTTGCTGGCGGCGCCGGCCGCCGAGCTGTGCTTCCGCTGCCACGACGAGGGCGACGCCGCGCTGAAGGGCGCCCACCTCGGGCGCGATCTCGCCGGACTGGACTGCACGGGCTGCCACGCGCCGCACCACTCCGCGCAGGCGGCGCTGATCCGGCCGAACTCGCACCCGCCCTTCGACGATCGCGACTGCGCCGCCTGCCACGCGGACGCAGCACCGATCACCGACCAGACCGCGTTGTGCGCCGGCTGCCACGACGGGCTGACGGAGGCGCGCCGTCACCCCCACGCCCCCTTCGACGCCGGCGAGTGCAGCGCCTGCCACGACGCCCATGCGGCTCGCGGCGAGCACCTGTTGAAGGCCGGCGGCGTCGGCGCGGCCTGCGCTGCGTGCCACGAGAGCGGCTCCCTGTTCCCGCGGGCGGATCTGGCCCACCGGCCCGCCCGCGACGGCGCCTGCTCCGCCTGCCACGACCCGCACGGCTCCGACCAGCCGGCGCTGCTGCGCACGGCGCGGGCGGAACAGTGCTGGACCTGCCACCAGGACCTGCAGGCCGCGCGGTCGCTGCCGCAGCGGCACAAGCCGTTCGCCGACGGGAACTGCGCCACCTGCCACGACGCGCACGGCACATCGCAGGCGGACCTGTTGACCGCGGCGGTGCCCGCCCTCTGCGCGAACTGCCACGACCTGAGGAGCGCCGCCCTGACCCGGCCCCACCTGGGCTTCGACCTGGAGTCGGCCGATTGCATGGCCTGCCACGACCCGCACGCCACCACGCAGGCGGGACTGACGCACGGCCATGCCCACCCACCCTACGCCAAGCGGGACTGCAAGGCGTGCCACGACGAGGGCGGCAAGGTGCAGGCGGGAGCGCAGCAGCGCCTCTGCCTCGCCTGCCACCCAGGCCTGGCCGAGGAACTCAAAAACGCGACCCTCCACGCCCCGCTCACGGGCGAGCGGGCCTGCCTCGAGTGCCACACGCCCCACGCCTCGCCGGTGCCGGGTCTTCTGCCGCGCAGCCAGGCGGCCGTCTGCGGACGGTGCCACGCCGAGCAGGCCGACCGCATGAAGTCGTCCAGCCAGCGCCACCCCGATCCCGAAGGCCGGCAGTGCACGATGTGCCACAACCCCCATCTCGCCGCCGCCCCGGCGGGAGCGGTCCCCGCCGGACCCGATCCCTGCCTGCGCTGCCACACCTGGCTGGAGCACACCGACCATCCGTTGGGCGCCGGGACGACCGATCCGGTCCGCGGCGGCGAGATCGTCTGCGCCAGTTGCCACGACCCCCACGGCTCGGAGTTCGAGAAGATGCTCCGGGAAGACGCGGGCGGTAAGCTATGCATCGGTTGTCATACTGAGAAGTTCCGTCAGAAACGCTGACCGCTGTGAAGTGACCGTCAAGATCTGATATGTTTTTTAACAGGCCGGCCCCCGCAAGGGGCCGGCCTCGTCATGATATCGGGAATCATCGATTTTGGCATCTATTGTCAAAAATGGAGATTTTTCGCAATATGAGAGCGTTCACTTCAAAATGCCTTTGACGAAATGGTAACAGAAAGGCTATGATATTCCCGTGACAAGTGACCGCACAATGCACCGAAGCGGCGACTTGACTGTGAATTCTGGAACACCCGTGCCGACGGCACACATCCGACTCTGGTGACACCCCCGTGACAAACCGCCGCGCATTCTGCATCGCCCTGACGCTCTTCCTTTGCCCGCTCGCGGCGAATGGAACGATCGCTTTTCATTTCGAGGGCGCCCTGCAGCTGGATGTGGGAACGGCCGGGCAGGTCCGCCCCATCGCCCTGAGCGTCGATCCCGAGACCGGCGACGTCTGCGTCACCGACGAGCGGGGCGTGAGCCTCCACGTGGTGGACGGCCACGGCATCACCCTGTTCACCAGCAGCATCACCGCCGCCCTCTCCACCCCCGTCGACGGCTGCCTCGAGCGCGACGGCGGCTTCGTCTTCATCGATCGCGGCGCCGGCGGCGAGCGCACCCTGCGCAAGCTCGACCTGCGCGGCGAGCCGCGTCGCTTCGACGTCGAGAAGCCCGCCCCGCAGTGGCAGCCCGACCACCTGATCGTCACCGCCGACGGCGACTACGTGTCCCTCGACAAGTTCGCCGGCACGCTGACCAAGCACGACGCCGCGACGGGGCGCGTGCTCTGGCACCGCGCGCTCGAGGGCGTCAGCGAACAGTCGGAACTGGGCCGTCCCGCCGAGGCGCCCGACGGCCGCCTCTACATCCCCGGCGGCGAGCTGCACCTCGTGCTGGTCCGCACGGCGGACGGCGCGGATGCCGGCTCCTTCGGCCGGCCCGGCACCAGCCCGGGCCGCCTCGCCTTCCCGGTCGGCGTCGCGTTCGGTCCCGGGGGCGAGGTCCTGGTCCTCGACCGCATGCGGCACACGGTCCTGGTCTACGACCACGACCACGGTTTCACGTCCGAGTTCGGTTCGTTCGGCGGCGCGCCGGGGCAGCTCTACCACCCCCTCGCCATCGCCGCGGCGCCCGGACGGATCCTCGTGGCCCAGGGCTACGAGGGCCGCGTCCAGGCCTTCGGGATCTTCGGCACGGAAGCAGGAGAGTAGCAGGAGACCCCGCCCGCGCGGGGCCGAGAGGATTGTTCGCATGTCAAGGGTCCGGCATCGGTTCGTGTTCTCGTCGGAAGTCTCGGTAGCCGGAAGCAACACCGGCCGCGGCGACCCGGTCGCCCACTCAACCCCAGTCGCCGGGCCCCGCCCGTCGGCACACCTCGGAGGCGATTCTGTGAAGCACAAACTGTTGATCTCCGCAACCATCGTCCTGGCTCTCGCCCTGAGCAGCGGCGCCGCTCTGGCGTTCCACGACGGCGGCGTGGCCTACTGCGCCGGCTGCCACACGATGCACAACAGCCAGAACGGCAACCTCGTGGATGTCAATCATCCCGCGGGCAACGCCTACCTGCTGAACAACGGCAACGCCAGCGACACCTGCCTGAAGTGCCATGCGGCCTACGGCCAGTTCGCCGGCGGCTTCGGCTGGGGCGCCGGCGGCGACTTCTACTGGGTCACCAAGACCTTCTCGTGGACCAGCCCCCGCCCGGGCTCGACCCAGGGATACACCCACGGCCACAACATCATCTCGCCGGCTTACGGCATCGTCCAGGATCCCGTCCTGGCCGCGGCCCCCGGCGGCGACTTCAACAGCCAGTACCTGACCTGCACCAGCTGCCACGATCCCCACGGCAACGAGAACTTCCGCCTGCTCTACGGCGACGAGGGCACCGGCCCCATCTACGGCGGCGCGCGCTACAACTTCGACAGCCCGGCCCCGATCGCTCTGGGCAACAGCCGCCGCACCCTGGGCAACAGCCCCTCGGGCGTTCCCGAGACCGACATCTCGCACACCGTCTACAAGTCGGGCATGAGCGAGTGGTGCGCCAACTGCCACACGGACCTCCACGCGGGCAACACCACCGACTTCGTGCACCCGACCGGCGAGGACATGGGCAGCCTGGTCGCGGCGACCTACAACGCCTACGTCAGCTCCGACCAGACCACCGGCGGCGACCCCACCACGTCGTACCGCGGCCTGGTTCCCTTCGAGGCCGTCAACGTCGACCTCGAGAACGTGGATCCCCTGAACTACACCCAGGGCCCCACCCCGCAGGACCAGGTCATGTGCCTGACCTGCCACCGCTCGCACGCCTCGCCGTTCGCCGACGCGGGCCGCTGGGACTTCACGTCCACGCACCTGATCAGCTCGCACCCGCTGGCGACCGACATCGGCGCCTCGGCCGACGACGTGGCGAACAAGGACTACGGCTACACCCTGGTGACCAACCAGCGGTCGCTGTGCAACAAGTGCCACGTGAAGGACTTCGGCGACGCGCATTACGAGGCGCACTGACCCCTGGACCGCTCCGGCTCCGGCCGGATGAGCGCGACAATCCGGCGGGCCCCGCACCAGGACGGTGCGGGGCCCGTTTCTCGACGGGGCCAGCCCCGAAAATCCTCCAAAATGACGTCTTCATGACACAAATCACCGCTTTCGCGACTAGATTGCCTCCCGGCGCGCGGCCTTCGCCCGCGACGACGACCCCATCCCGGAGCCGACATGACCACACTGCAGACCAGCCCCTACCTGGCCGCCCTGCGGGGAGAGGCGCACGAGCGCACCCCCATCTGGATCATGCGCCAGGCGGGCCGCTACCTGCCCGAGTACCGCGCCGTGCGCGAGAAGACCTCGTTCATCGGGCTGTGCAAGACCCCCGAGCTGGCCTGCGAGGTCACGCTGCAGCCGATCCGGCGCTTCGGCTTCGACGCGGCCATCCTGTTCAGCGACATCCTGGTGCCCCTGGAGCCGATGGGCGCGCCGTTCTCCTTCGACGACCACGGCCCGCGGATGCACAACACCGTCCGCACCGCCGCCGACGTGGACGCCCTGCGCGTCGTCGACTCCCGCGAGCACACCGGCTACGTGGCCGACGCCGTGCGCCTGATCAAGCGCGAGCTGGGCGGCCGTACGCCCCTGATCGGCTTCGCCGGCGCGCCGTTCACGCTGGCGGCTTACATGATCGAGGGCGGCGGCTCCAAGGACTACCGGCACCTCAAGGCGATGCTCTACTCCGACCCGGCGCTGCTGGCCCGCCTGCTGGACAAGCTGGCCGACCAGATCACCGACTACCTGCTGATGCAGGTCGAGGCGGGCGTCGACGCGGTCCAGATCTTCGACACCTGGGGCGGCATCCTGCACCCGCAGGACTACGCCGCGATCATCATGCCGGGTCTGCGGCGCATCCTGGCGGGCCTGAAGGATGCGGGCGTGCCCCGCGTCTACTTCCTGAAGGGCAGCGCCCCCTACCTCGACCACGTGCGCTCGCTCGACGCCGAGGCGTTCGGCGTGGACTGGACCCTCGACCTGACCGCCGCCGCGCGCGCCTACCCGGGCAAGGCCGTCCAGGGCAACCTCGATCCGATGTGCCTGTTCGGCAGCCACGAGGAGATCCGCCGCCGCGCGCTGGAGATCTGCCGCGCCGGCGAAGAGGCCGCCGGCCACGTCTTCAATCTCGGGCACGGCATCCTGCCGGAGGCGCCGATCGCCGCGGTCGAGACGCTGGTCGCGACCGTGCAGGCGTACCGCAAGGGGGACTGACATGGCGCTGGACGTGCCGCGCGAGCTGCTCCAGAAGCACGACAAGCCGGGACCGCGGTACACGAGCTACCCGACGGTGCCGGCCTGGACGCGCGACTTCGGCGAGGACGACTACCGCGGGGCCCTGCGCGAGCTCGCGGCGCGCCCGGGCGACGAGCTGTCGGTCTACCTGCACCTGCCCTTCTGCGCGAAGCACTGCCACTACTGCGGCTGCAACGCCGTGGTCACCAGCGAGAAGGGTGCGGTCGACACCTACCTCGACCGCGTCGAGCGCGAACTGGCGGCGGTGGTGGACGTGCTGGGCCCTGGCCGGCGCGTCGTGCAGCTGCACTGGGGCGGCGGCACGCCCAACTTCCTGAAGGACCCGCAGGTCGAGCGGGCCCTGGGCCTGCTGCGCTCCGCTTTCGACGTCGACCCGCGGGGCGAAGTCTCGATCGAGGTCGACCCGCGCATCGGCACGCCGGAGCAGGCGCGCTTCCTGCGCGCGCAGGGCTTCAACCGCATCAGCCTGGGCGTGCAGGACTTCGAGCCCGCGGTGCAGAAGGCCATCGGCCGGCTGCAGAAGCGGGACCGCACGCTGGAGCTGTACCACGCCTGCCGCGAGGCCGGCTACGAGGGCGTCAACCTCGACCTCGTCTACGGCCTGCCCGAGCAGACGCGCGAGTCCTTCGAGCGCACCCTGCGCGACATCATCGCGCAGGGGCCGGACCGCGTGGCCTGCTTCAGCTACGCCCACGTGCCCTGGGTGCGCCCGCAGCAGAAGCTCATCAACACCGACAACATGCCGTCCGGCTTCGAGAAGTTCGAGCTGTTCCGCCTGGCGATCGACCTCTTCGCCGAGGCCGGCTACGACTGGGTCGGCATCGACCACTTCGCCCGCCGCGACGACGAGCTCGCGGTCGCGCTGCGCGAGCGGCGCCTGCACCGCAACTTCATGGGCTACACGACGCGCCCGGCGCCCCACATGCTGGCCTTCGGCATGAGCGGCATCGGCGACGTGTGCGACCGCTTCGTCCAGAACGACGCCGAGCTCGACGGCTACCAGACCGCGATCGACGCCGGCCGCCTGCCGGTCGTCAAGGGGCACCGCCTCAGCGACGACGACCGCCTGCGGCGCCTGGCGATCCTCAACCTGATGTGCAACCTGGAGCTGCCGTACGCGCTGACCGTGCCCGGCTTCGGCGCGCCCGCGGACGAGCTGCTGGCCGACGGGCTGGCCCGCCTGCGCCCCTACGTCGACGAGGGTTTCGTGGAGTTTCTGCCCGACCGCGTGCGCGTCACCGGACTGGGGCGCTACTTCGTGCGCAACCTGTGCATGGAGCTGGACGCCTACCTGGACCGCACGAGCGAGAAGCCCCTGTTCTCCAAGACGATCTGAGGCGAGGATGACCGCACCGCGGCGCTTTCGGCAGGACCACCTCGATCCGGCCCGGACCACGGGCCTGATCCTCTGCGGCATGGGCGGGCCCGACGGGCCCGACGCCGTGGAGCCCTTCCTGCGCAACCTGTTCCAGGATCCCCAGATCATCCCCATCCCGCGCCTGCTCTCGCCGCTGCTGGGCCGCCTGATCGCGCGGCGGCGCGCGCCGGCCGTGCGCCGGCGGTACCTCGAGATGGACCAGGGCGGCGGCTCGCCGCAGGTCCCGACCACGCGCGCGCAGGGCGACCGGCTCGCCGCGTTGCTGAGCGCCGCCGGCCGCCCGACGATTGCGCAGCCGGCCATGCGCTACTGGCGTCCCTACCCCGACGAGGCCGTGCGCGGCCTGCGCGAGCGCGGGGCGGAGCAGTTCCTGATCCTGCCGATGTACCCCCAGTACTCCGACGCCACCAACGGCAGCACGCTGACCTTCGTGCAGGAAGCGCTGGACCGGCTCGCACCGGGCGCCGCGGTCCACGTGGTCGAAGCCTGGCACCTGCTCGACGGCTTCGTCGCGACCCTGGCGGCCAACGCCGGCCGCGGTCTGCTGCGCTGGGCCGGCGAGGGCGCGGACCCGCGGGACTGCGCGCTGATCTACGTGGCGCACTCCCTGCCCGAGAGCTTCGTGAAGCGCGGCGACCCCTACCTCAGCCAGACCCGCGCCACGGTCAGCGCCGTCCACGAACGCGTGCGCTTGGCCCTTGCGGCGGCCGGTCACGCCGACTGGCTGGCCCGCCTGCCGGGCGGGACGTCGCCGCTGCTGGCCTTCCAGAGCAAGGTCGGCCCCATCAAGTGGCTCGGCCCCGAGATCACGGCCGAGACGCGCCGCCTGGCCGAAGCCGGCTGCCGCCGCCTGCTGGTGCAGCCGGTCAGCTTCACCTGCGAGCACATCGAGACGCTGCACGAGCTCGACCTCGAGCTGCGGCGCGAGGCCGAGGCCCTGGGCGTGCAGGACTTCGCCCGCGGCGCCGCGCTCAACCTCGACGAGACCTGGCTCGCCTCGCTGGCGGCGCGCCTGGCCGGCGAACCCTTCCACGCGGAGGCGGCGCGTGTCTGAACGATCCGGGAACGTGCGGCGGGCGGTCGTGATCGGCGGCGGCGTGTCGGGCCTGGCCACGGCCCTGCGCCTGCTGGATGGGGCGACGCAGCGCGGACTCGACCTGCGCGTCGACGTCCTGGAGGCCGCGCCCGACTTCGGCGGCAACCTGCGCACCCTGGCGCACGACGGCTGGCGCCTGGAGTGGGGACCCAACGGATTCCTGGACAACGAGCCGGCGACCCTGCGCCTGGTCGAGCGCCTGGGCCTCAGCGGCGAACTGGTGCGCAGCAGCGACGCCGCGCGCCGCCGCTTCCTGGTCGTCGGCGGCCGCCTGCGCGAGATCCCCGCTTCGCCACCCGCCTTCCTCAGGACCGACCTGTTCACGCCGCGCGCCAAGCTGCGCGTCCTGGGCGAGCTGCTCGTGCCGCGCCGGCGGGACCTGGGCCGCGCGGCCGAAGACCCCGCGACCGACGAGTCGGTCTGGGAGTTCGGGCGCCGGCGTCTGGGGCGCGACTTCGCGGAGCTGATGCTCGACCCGATGGTCAAGGGCATCTTCGGCGGCGACGCCCGCCGGCTCAGCCTCGCGGCCGCCTTCCCGCGCATGGTGGAGCTGGAGCGCGACCACGGCAGCCTGTTCCGCGCGCTGGCGGCGATCTCGCGAAAACGCCGGAAGGCCGCCGACGCGGGCCCGTCGGGCACCCTGCACTCCTTCCGCGAGGGCATGGCCGCCCTGCCGGCGGCCCTGGCGCGCAGCCTGGGCGCCGACCCGCGCGCGACGCTCGTCACGAGCCGCGGGGTCGCGTCGCTGCGGCGCGACGGCGACGGCTGGCGCGTGGGCGCCGACGACGGCGGCAGCATCGCCTGCGACGCCGTGGTCCACGCCGCGCCGGCCCACGCGGCCGCCGCCCACCTGCGCGGTCTCGACCCCGCGCTGGCCGGACAGCTGGACGGCATCCCCTACGTGCCCATGGCCGTGATCGCCCTGGGTTACGCGCGCGACGACGTGGCCCACGATCTCGACGGCTTCGGCATGCTGATCCCCACCTGCGAGCACAGCCGCCTGCTCGGCGCCCTGTGGACCAGCAGCATCTTCCCCGGCCGCGCGCCGCAGGGGCGGGTCCTGCTGCACTGCATGGCCGGCGGCCCGCTCGACCCGCGCGTCCTGGACGACGGCGACGGCGCCCTGCGGGACCGCGCCGTCGCCGAACTGCGCGGCCTGCTGGGACTGCGCGGCGAGCCGGTGATGGTCCAGGTGTTCCGGCACGCGCGGGCCATCGCCCAGTACGAACCCGGACACCTCGCCCTCCTGCGCCGGATCGACGCGCGGCTCGCCGATCTGCCGGGCCTGCACCTGTCCGGCAGCTCGTACCGCGGCGTGTCGGTCAACGCCTGCCTCAAGGAGTCCGAATCCATGGCCGCCGCCGTGCTCGACCGGCTGGCCGCGTCCGGTCCCCGCACCGAAGGAGGGGCGGCATGAGACTCGCGCTGACCGTGAGCGAGGTCCTGCTCCCGCTGCTGTACCTGATGCTCTTCGTGGCGTACCTCTGGGTCTTCTACGAGAACCGCAAGTTCGCCCACCGCTGGGCGCGCCGCCTGCTCGCGACGACCGTCGTGGCCCACCTCGCGGCGTCCGCCATCCACGCGGGGGTGCACCACCACCTGCCCATGGCCTCGCCCCTGGAGTTCCTGTCGCTGCTGGCCCTGTCCCTGCTGCTGATCTACGCCGTGGTCGAACGGCGCCTGCGCGTGCGCGAGACGGGTTTCCTGGTCACCGGCGTGGCCTTCCTGCTGCAGTTCATCTCCAGCGCGTTCAGCGTCGCCGAACCGGCGGCCAACCCGCTGCTGGAGGACCCGGGCTACGCCGGCCACGCGGTGCTGGTGCTGCTGGCCTACACGGCGCTGAGCCTCAGCTTCCTGTACGCGATCCTCTACCTGGTGCTGGAGCGCCAGCTCGCCCGCAAGACCTTCGGGTTGTTCTTCCGCAGGTTGCCGCCCCTGGAGGTCCTGGAGCGCATGAGCGTGGGCGCGGCCAAGCTGGGCGTGCCGCTGCTGTTCGCGGCCCTGGCGCTGGGCCACCTCTGGCTCTATGACCTGGCCGACAAGCTCGACCCCGAGACGGCGCGCAGCCTGACCCCCTACGATCCCAAGATCCTGACGTCCTGGGTGATCTTCCTGGGCTACCTGGTGGGGCTGGCCGGACACCGCTGGTGGGGCTGGCGCGGCCGCCGCATGAACACGCTGGCGATCCTGGCCTACATCGCGGTGGTCGTGACGATGGGCGCGATCCACCACTTCATCCCGAGCTTCCACAACTTCAGCCTGCGCGGGGGCGCATGATGGCGGGACACGCCAGCCTGCACATGTGGGGGGTCGACCACCGCCTCGCGCCGACCGAGGTGCGCGAGCGCGCGCACATCGATCCGGAGCGCGTGCGCAGGCTGCTGGAAGCCCTGGCGCCGGAGCCGGGGTTCGTCTCGGCGGTGCCGGTCAGCACCTGCAACCGCACCGAGATCTACCTCGAGACCCTGCCCGGGTTCGCCATGTTCGACGGCATGACCCGCTGCCTGGCCGCGGCGGGGATCGACCCCGCCCTGTTCACCGGCGAGTACGCGGTGCGCCTCACCGACGCGGAAGCCGTGCGCCGCCTCTACCGGGTGTCGGCGGGCCTGGAGAGCATGATGCTCGGCGAGCCCCAGATCTCCGGCCAGCTCAAGGACGCCTACCGCCTGGCCAAGGAGCACCACGAACTCGGCCCGGTGCTCATGCGCGCGTTCCAGGGCGCGTTCCGCGCCGGCAAGCGCGTCCGCACCGAAACGAAGATCGGCGAGGGAGCGGTCAGCGTCGCCTTCGCCGCCGTCGAGCTGGCCCGCAGGTTCTTCGCCGACCTCTCGCGCCACCGCGCCCTGCTGGTCGGAGCCGGCGAGACCGGCGCCCTGGCGGCCCGCCACTTCCTGCAGCAGGGCATCGGCGGGCTGATCGTGGTGAACCGCAGCCCCGAACGCGCGCGGGACCTGGCGGCCGATCTCAACGGCGGCAAGGGCGAGCTCGTGCGCGCCCGTCCCTGGGAGGACCTCGCCGCCGCGCTGGCCGACGTGGATGTCGTGCTGTCCACCACCGGCAGCCTGGAGCCCGTCATCCTGCCGGAGATGGTGCGCGCCGCCATGCGCCGCCGACGGGCCCGGCCGCTGTACGTCCTGGACATCGCCGTCCCGCGCGACGTCCACCCCGACGTCGCGCGCGTGGACGAGACCTACGTCTTCGGGCTGGACGACCTCGACGAGATCGTCCAGGCTAACCTGGCCGCGCGCCGCAAGCAGCTGCCCGGGGCCGAGCGCATCATCGAGGAGGAGCTGGCGGAGTTCCGCGCGTGGATCGGCGAGATGGACCTGCGCCCGAGCGTGGCCGAGTTCCGCGCCTACCTCGAGGACCTGAAGGAGAAGCAGGTCGGCTACGTGCGCCGCAAGCAGTCCGACGAGGTGGCCGCGGCCGTCGACGCCAGCCTGCAGCAGTTCATCAAGAAGGTGCTGGGCCGCTCGATGGAGTCGCTCAAGAGCGCCGAGAGCGAGCAGGAGCGCCTGCAGCACCTGGCGACGCTGCACCATCTGTTCGCGCCGCATGATCCGCATGAGCAGCATGCGCCGCGCGAGCAGCACGCTCCACATAAGCGCCACGCGCCGCGCGAACCGCAGGACACCCGCGAGATCCTCTGAGCCGCGGGCAGGGAGGTGGCATGGACACGGCGATCGGCATCGCGCTGGGCCTGGGGCTCGCCGCCGCGGCCGGCCTGCGCGTCTTCGTGCCCCTGCTGCTGGCGGCGATCGCGGTGCACACCGGGCACCTCGAGCCGGCCTCCGGTTTCGACTGGCTGGGCTCGACCACGGCGCTGGTGATCTTCGGCACCGCCGCCCTGGCCGAGGCCCTCGCCTACTTCGTCCCCTGGCTCGACCACGCCCTCGACACGCTGGCCACTCCGGCCGCCGCGATCGCGGGCGCCGCGCTGGTGGCCGCCGCGGCCGTCGACCTGCCGGGCTACGCCCGCTGGCCCCTGGCGATCATCGCCGGCGGCGGCCTGGCCGGCATCGTGCAGGCCGCGTCGGTCGGCACGCGCGCCCTCTCGAGCACCATGACCGCCGGCTTCGGCAACCCGGTCGTCGCCGCCGCAGAGACGGGAGGCGCGGTCGTCCTGGCGGCGATCGCCCTGCTGCTGCCGGTGCTGGGCCTGGCGCTCGTCGTCGGGCTGGTGGCGGCGATCGTGCGGGCGGGCAGGAAGCTGGTCGGCGCGGCGGACTAGCGCGCGCGCCGGCAGGCTTCCCGGCGGACGGGGCAGTTGCAGACGAAGCCCTCGCCGAAGGAAATACGGTAGCAGCAGGAGACCTCCGGCACGTAGCTGACGAAGACGATATCGTCGCCCACGATCTCTTCGGCCGGGCAGAGGAACCCGGCGCCGGTGCGGAGGCAGGCGTGTTCGCGCGGGCAGCGGTCAGCCCCGGCGATGGTATCCGGCGAGATCTGCGCAGTCACGGCAACCCCCGAAGCCATCTACGCGGATAGAATCAATATTTTTTCAGTATTCTTGTGCAGAATAGCACGCGCCGGCCGCGTGTCATCATCTTTTGCGCCTCAACGGCCCTCGTTGACCTCGCCGATGTACCTTCCCTGCGCGATTTCGACCGCAGTGCGGTAGGCCAACCGCACCAGCTCCGTGTGCAGTATGGGGTTGAGGGTTTCCGGGGTGTCGGTGGCCTGGTGCAGGTGCGCGTAGCTGGGCGTGGAGGCGAAGTAGAGCGTCGGGATGCCCTGCTCGTGGAAAGGCTCGGCGTCGGCGCCGCCGCCGGGCCAGGTGCGCGCGGTCGACAGGCGGGCATGGGCGGCGTCCAGCCCCCGGGCGAGTCCCCACAGGAGCGGCTGCGTGCCGCCGCCGCCGAGTTGGATGCTGTCGCCGTGGGCCACGCAGTCCAGGTTCAACATGGCGATCGTGCGCTCGAACGGCCGGGCCGGGTGCTCCACGTACCAGCGGGCGCCGTTGAGGCCCTGCTCCTCCCCCGCGAACAGGACGAACACCACCGTGCGGCGCGGCATCACGCCGCCCTCGGCGAAGGCCCGGGCCAGCGCGAGCACGGCGGCCGCACCGGACGCGTTGTCGTTGGCGCCGGGCCACACGACGTCGCCCTGTCGGCCCACGTGGTCGAGGTGGCCGCCGATCACCAGGCACTCGTCGCGCAGCTCGGGATCGGCGCCGGGCAGGATGCCGACCACGTTCGCCGTGGGCGCGGCGGAGTCGTACACGGCGTCGACCGCGAGGCGGGCGCGGCCGGGCAACTCGCGCGAGGCCGGCGCCTTCGCCGCGTCGACGGCCGCGACCAGGCCGGCCAGCTCGGCGAGCCCGCCGGCGCACAGGCGCGCGGCCGCGGCCGCGGTGAGTTCGGCCTGCGGCAGCGAACCCACGTGCTCGCCGGAGCCGTGCAGGACGCTGGCGATCGCCGGCTGCGGCTTCGTGGCCGTCGGGTGCGGGACCAGCAGCAGGCCGGCCGCGCCGTGGTCGAGGGCCGCGCGCGCCTTGGGCCGCGGCAGGTGGGCGTCGCCCCAGCCCTGACCGTCGGCGGGTTCCCACTTCGGCGCCGGCTTGATCGCCAGCACGACCTTGCCGCGCACGTCGAGGCCGGCGTAGTCGTCGTGGCCTCTCTGCGGCAGCGACAGCCCGTAGCCGACGAAAACCACGGGCGCGTCCGCGACGCCGCTGCCGGTGAACCCGCGGCAGGCGAAGTCGCTGCCCAGGACGAGCGGTTCGGCGACGCCGTCGGCGCCGACCAGCGTCAGCTCGCAGGCGCGGATCTCGTTCAGCTCCATCGTCAGACGCTGCGACCAGCCGTCGTCGCCGCCCGACTCCAGACCCAGGGCGGCGAACCGGTCGCCGCAGTAGCGCATCGCCTCGTCATAGCCCGTCGTGCCCGGCAGGCGGCCGCCCAGTTCCGGCGCGCACAGCGCGCGCACGTCGGCCATCAGCCCTTCCGGCGTGATCGACGCGGCGCCGGGGTCGGCCTCGTGGGCGGCGGCGGCGCCGGCGGCGAGCAGGATCAGCAGCGGGGCGAGGGCTCTCATGGTGCGTCCCTTCAGATCGAGAAGTACTCGGCGCCGGGGTGGTGGAACACCAGCGCGCTGGTGCTCTGCTCGGGTTCCAGCTGGCATTCCTCGCTCAGGCGGATGCCGATGCGCTCCCAGTCCAGCATCTCCTGCAGGAGGCGCTGGTGCTCCAGGTCGGGGCAGGCCGGATAGCCGAAGCTGAAACGGCGGCCGCGGTAACGGCCCTTGACCAGGTCGGCGGGAGCGGCGGCGTCGTCGCCGTCGATGCCCAGCTCGCGGCGCAGGGCGCGGTGCTGGAACTCGGCCAGGGCCTCGGCGGTCTCGACGGCGAAGCCGTGGGCGAGCAGGTACTCGCGGTAGTCGTCGGCCTGCAGCAGGTCGCCGCAGTGAGCGGTGGCCGCTTCGCCCACGGTCACGACCATCACGCCCAGCACGTCGCGCCCGCCGCCGTCGAACTGCTGCGGTCGCACGTAGTCGGTCAGGCAGCGGCCCGGCGTTTCGGACTGGCGCGGGAACGGGAAGCGCCAGCGCGGCTGCGCGTCGTCGGGCGTCGCCCAGACCAGCAGGTCGTCCCCGTCGGACGCGCAGGGGAACCAGCCGTGGATCGCGGCCGGCTGCAGCCAGCCGTCCCGCAGCGCGCCGAGGCGCAGGCGCGCGAGGGCCGGCTCGACTTCCTCGCGCTGCAGGGCGGCGTAGCCCGCCGCGTCCAGTCCCGCCCGCGTGTAGCCCCAGCGGCCCTTGACCAGGGCGGCGCGGTTCAGCAGCGTCCAGACCTCCTCGAGATCGAAGCCGGTCGTGACGCGCGTGCCCCAGAAGGGCGGTTGCGGGAGGCGCGCGACCGGAGCGAGCGGCGAGCCGGGGCCTGGCGACACGATCGCGATGGCGGCCGCCGTCCCTTCAGCTTCCTGTGAGGCATCGTCCGGCGCGGCGTCTGCGCGCACCGGCGCCGGCGGCGCCTCGCCGCGGCTGATCGCGCCGACCAAGCGCAGGCCGTCGAAGGCGTCGCGGGCGTAGTAGACGGGGCCCCTGTAGAGCCGGCGCAGGTCGCGTTCGACGTAGAGCCGCGTCAGGGCCGCGCCGCCCAGGACCACCGGCAGGTCGATCCCGGCCTCGTTGAAGGCGTCGAGGTTGTCGCGCATGACCAGGGTCGACTTCACCAGCAGGCCGCTCATCCCCACCGCGGCGGGCCGGTCGCGCCGCACCGCCTCGATGAGCTGCTCGACGGGGACCTTGATGCCCAGGTTGTCGACCGTGTAGCCGTTGTTGGTCAGGATGATGTCCACGAGGTTCTTGCCGATGTCGTGGACGTCGCCCTTGACCGTCGCGATCACGAAGCGGCCGCGGCTCGCGGCGGCGCTGCGCTCCATGTGCGGCTCGAGGTGGCGCACGGCCGCCTTCATCGTCTCGGCGCTGCGCAGCACGAAGGGCAGCTGCAGGCGTCCCGAGCCGAACAGGTCGCCGACCTCCTGCATGGCCGGCAGCAGCAGGTCGTTGATGATCGCCAGCGGCTCGTGGGCGGCCAGCGCCTCGTCCAGGTCCGCCTCCAGCCCCTGGGGCCGGCCCGAGACGATGCGGCGGTGCAGGCGCTGCTCCACCGGCAGATCCTCGGACGGCGCGGCTTCCGGCGCGACGCCGTCGCTGGCCAGCAGGACCTCGAGCGGGTCGCCGCCGGCGCGGTCGTCGTCGATGAGCCGGCCGCAGGCGTCCCAGAGGGCGGCCGGCACCTCGTCGGCGCCCAGGACCTTGCCGGCGTGCAGGATGGCGGCGTCGAGACCCGCGTCCAGGGCCCGGCGCAGGAAGGCCGAGGTCAGCACGCGCCGCACGCGCGGCTGCAGGCCGAAGCTGACGTTGCTCACGCCCAGCAGCGTGCGGGCGCCGGGGATGCCGTCCTTGATCAGCCGCAGGCCCTCGAGCGTGTCCAGGGCGCTGCGCCGCGAGTCCTCGTCGCCGCTGCCGAGGGTGAAGGTCAGCGGGTCGATGAGCATGTCCTGCGGGCCGAGCCCGTACTCCGCCGCCAGCGCCGTCAGGCGGCGGGCGACGGCCAGCTTGCGCGCCGGTTCGCGGGCCATGCCCTGCTCGTCGATGCACAGGGCGACGACCGCAGCGCCGAAGCGGCGGCACAGTTCGAGCACGTCCCGCGCGCGGCCTTCGCCGTCTTCGAGGTTGATGGAGTTGACGATGCAGCGCCCGCCCAGGCGCTTCAGGGCGGCCTCGATCGCCGGCGGCTCAGTCGAGTCGATCATCACCGGGATCTGCGCCTCGACGTTCAGGCGCGGCATCAGGGCCGCGACGTCGGCGGCCTCGTCGCGGCCCACGAAGGCGAGGCAGACGTCCAGGACGTGGGCGCCCTCGTCCTGCTGCGCGCGCGCCATCGCGACGAGGCCTTCGACGTCGCCGGCGGCCTGCCGGTCGCGGAAGGCCTTCGAGCCGTTCGCGTTGGTGCGCTCGCCGATCAGCAGGGGGCGCGGCGACTGCGCCAGCGGCACGGCCTGGTAGAGGCTCGACAGGGACTCCAGCGGCTCGACGGCGCGGCGCGGCGCGGCCCGCCCTCCCAGCCGTGCAATCAGGGCGGCCAGGTGGCGCGGCTCGGTGCCGCAGCAGCCGCCGACGACACCGACGCCGAACTCCTCGACGAAGCGGGCCAGCGTGTCGGCGAAGTGCTCCGGCGTCAGGTCGTAGACCATGCGGCCGCCGTCGTTGCGCGGCAGGCCGGCGTTGGGCAGCACGCTCACCGGCACCGGGCTGTGGCGGCAGAGCGTGCGCACGTGGTCGCGCATGGCGTCGGGGCCGGTGGCGCAGTTCAGGCCGATCGTGTCGGGGCGCAGGGGCAGCAGGACGGCCAGCGCGGCCAGGGTGTCGGTGCCCAGCAGCATCGTGCCGGTGGTCTCGACGGTGATCTGCACGCCGACCGGCAGGCTGACGCGGCGGCGCGCGCTCACGCGTCGCACGGCGTCCAGGGCGGCGCGCAGCTGCAGCAGGTCCTGGCAGGTCTCCACCAGCAGCAGGTCGCAGCCGCCTTCGATAAGGCCGTCGACCAGGGGTTCGTAGGCCGCGGCGAGGTCGTCGAAGCCGATGTGCCCGAGGCTGGGCAGCTTCGTGCCGGGGCCGATCGAGCCGGCGACGAATCGCGGGCGCCCCGGCGCGGCGTGCTCGTCGGCGACGCGGCGCGCGATGCGGGCCGAGGCCTCGGCCAGGCGGCGGGTTTCGGCGCCCAGCCCGTACTCGTCGAGCACGACCGAAAATGCGCCGAAGGTGTTGGTCTCGATCGCGTCGCAGCCCGCCGCCAGGAACGAGGCGTGGATGTCGGCGATCAGGTCGGGTCGCGTCAGGCTGAGCCACTCGTTGCAGCCGTCGTGGCCCTGGAAATCGTCCGGGTCGGGCGCACGGAACTGGATGCCGGTGCCCATGCCCCCGTCGAAGACGAGCACGCGTTCGCGCAGCGCTTCCAGGTATCCCATCCGCCCGACTCCCGTCTTCGAGGCCGTCCCGGGGTGCGGCTGCGGCCGCGCTCTGTTATCATCCCCCCGGTCGACCTCACATGTTAACCAGGATCGGGGCCCATGAACATAGCCGAAGCGCTCGCCTCCCGCCGCGACCCCTTCTTCAGCTTCGAGCTGACGCCGCCCGAGCGCGGCGCCGGCATCGAGGACGTGCACCGGGCGGTCGAGGTCCTGAAGCCCTACCGGCCCCTGTTCATCGACGTGACCAACCACGCCGCCGACAGCTGGTTCGAGGAGGGCCCCGACGGCACGTTCAACCGCCACATCACCCGCAAGCGTCCCGGCACCCTGGGCCTCTGCGCGGCCATCAAGTGGCGCCACGACGTCGAGACGGTCCCCCACCTGCTCTGCCACGGCTTCACCTGCGAGGAGACCGAGGACGCCCTGATCGAACTGTCCTTCCTGGGCATCCGCAACCTGCTGGCGGTCCGCGGCGACCAGACCGACTGGCGGGCCGTGCGCCCCGGCGCCCGCAACGAGCACGCCGTGGACATCGTGCGCCAGGTCGTGGAGATGAACGCCGGCCGCTACCTGCACCGCATGACCGGCGCCTCGGCCACGGACTTCTGCGTCGGGGTGGCCGGCTACCCCGAGAAGCACTTCGAGGCGCCCAGCGCGGCCTACGACCTGCAGCACCTCAAGGCCAAGGTCGACGCCGGCGCCGCCTACGTCATCACCCAGATGTTCTTCGACAACGCCGCCTACTTCGACTTCACGGCGCGCTGCCGCGCGGCGGGCATCGGCGTGCCGATCATCCCCGGGCTGAAGGTGGTCGGCCGCAAGGGCCTGCTCACGAACATCCCCCGCCACTTCCACGTCGATCTGCCCGACGCCCTCGTCGACGCGATCCTGCACGCAAGCGGCCCACAGGAGGCCGCCGAAGCCGGGGTGGCGCATGCCCTGTCCCAGGCGCGCGGGCTGCTCGACGGCGGCGCGCCGGGCGTGCATTTCTTCGTCTACAACGACGCGCCGCTGGCGGGGCGGGTCCTGGAGCAACTGGGCCTCTAGGCGCCTGCTGTGATAATGGGTTTATAAATTCAGTTGACGCAATGTGTGTCCATATGTCAAAATAGTGTTCAGGATCACTGCACGGATGGCGTCTCGCCTCTTCCACGGATGATACCCGGATCCAGTCGCTCGGGGCGCCGCGCCCATCGCGGCCATTCGCCAACGAAGGGCGGACGCGGGCCCGCGCCGCGACGCCGGGGCACTACGGTTCCATTCAACCCTTGGGGGGTCATCATGCGTCGCAGATTGTTACCGCTGGTCATCCTGGCCATCCTCTCCCTGGCCGTCGCCGCCATCGCCGCGGACAAGGTCCCGCCGCGCACCAACGACGGCCGCAACGTCTACCGCACCGAGGCCGTGCGCGCCTACATGGAGGGCTTCGAGGGCGCCTTCCCGCCCGCCGGCTGGAACCAGACCATCACCAACCCGTCCTACACCTGGATCCAGGACTTCGCGACCCCCTACGAGGGCGCGGCCGCGGCCTACATCCCCTGGCAGGCCGGCTTCCCCCAGTACGAGGTCCTGTCCTTCGACTACCTGATCGACTCGGCCATCAACGAGGATCATCTGGTCTTCGCCACCCAGGGCAGCCTGTACTGGGCCGTGAACGCCAACCTGACGGTCGAAGTGAACGGCGTCGAGGAGTACAACTTCCTGAACGAGTTCACCGCCGGCAACTTCATCTGGGACATGGTCGACGTCGACCTGTCCGCCTACGACGGCCAGGCCGTGACGATCGCCTTCATCTACGCGGGTGACGACGGCGCCGACCACTACATCGACGCCGTGTCCATCGACGAGGGGGCGCCGCCGCCGCCGCCGCCGCCGGCCAACGACACCTGCGAGACCGCGATCGACCTGCAGGAGCAGGGCCTCACCGAGTTCACCGTCGACCTGTGCCTGGCCGCCAACGACTACAGCGCCCCGAGCGGCGGCTGCACCGGCTACTCCTCGGCCGGCAAGGATCTCGTCTACAAGATCCACCTGGGCCTGGGCGAGACCTTCACCGCCTCGATGCAGGGCACCCACGACGCCGCCCTGTGGCTCGTGACCGACTGCGCCAACACGGCCGGCACCTGCGTCGCCGGCGCCGACGACACGGTGTCCCAGGGCTACGAGACGATCACCTACGTGGCGCCCGCCGCGGGCTGGTTCTACCTGATCGTCGACGGCTACGGGACCGACTCCTGCAGCATGACGACCGTGACCATCGACGCGCCGGTGGCCAACGAGGACGCCAGCTGGAGCGACGTCAAGTCGATGTACCGTTAGTCCGCACGCCGCATCCGCGGCCGCGGCGCGGCCCCCCTCACGCGAGGGGGGCCGCGTCTTTGTTGCGCTTCCGGTGTCCAACCCCCATGCTGCGGGCCATGAAGGATCAGCGTCGGGCCACCCTGCTGGGCCTCGCGACGGTGCTGCTGTGGTCGACCGTGGCGACGGCTTTCAAGCTCGCCCTGCGGCACCTCTCGCCGGTCGCCCTGCTGGCCTGGTCGGCGACCGTGTCGCTGCTGGTGCTGGCCGGCGTGGTGACGGCGCGGCGCGGCTGGACGGCGCTGCGGCGGGCGCCGCGCCGCGACCTGCTGCTGGCGGGCCTGCTGGGCGTGATCAACCCCTGCCTCTACTACCTGATCCTGTTCGAGGCCTACGACCGCCTGCCCGCACAGGTCGCGCAGCCCCTCAACTACACCTGGGCCCTGACGCTGACCTGGCTGTCGGTGCCCCTGCTGGGGCAGCGCCTGCGCACGCGCGACCTGATGGCGGGCCTGATCTGCTACGCCGGCGTGGCGGTGATCAGCACCGGCGGCGACCTGCGCGACTGGCGTGGCGTCGACCCGGGAGGCGTGGCCCTGGCCCTGGGCAGCACGCTGCTGTGGGCGCTCTACTGGCTCGGCAACGCGCGCTCGCGGCTCGAGCCGGCTTCGGGGCTGCTGGTGAACTTCGCCGTCGGCACGCCGCTGGTGCTGCTGTACGGCTGGGCGCGGCGGGACCTGGGCTGTGACGGGCCCGGCCTGCTGGGCGCGCTGTACGTCGGCGCCGTGGAGATGGGCTTCACCTTCGTGATCTGGCTGACGGCGCTGAAACTGGCGGAGAACACCTCACGCGTCGCCAACCTCATCTTCCTGTCGCCGTTCCTGTCGCTGGTCTTCATCCAGTTCGTGCTGGGAGAGACCGTGCGGCCGGCGACGCTGGGCGGGCTGGCGCTGATCGTGGGCGGGCTGGCCTGGCAGGGGCGGGGACGCTAGTCGGACTGCTGTTCGCGCAGGCGGATCAGCGCGGCGAGCCAGCGGTTCAGCGGCGCGTCGAAGCCCTGCGCCTCGGCCTGGCGCGCGACGTAGCCGTTGAGGTGCTCGATCTCGGTGGGCCGGCCCCGCGCCAGGTCCTGCGCCATGGAGTTGAGGTTGCGCGAGCGCGCCAGCACGATGTCGATGCGCTCGGGCAGTTCGTCGGGCAGGTCGACGCCGTCGCGGGCCGCCACCTCCATGACCTCGCGGGCCACGGCCCGCCGCAGGTCGGCCAGATCGTCGTCGACGAGGTCGCGGTTGCGCCGGCCGGTGAGGCCGGCCAGCGGGTTGGCCACGCAGTTCAGGGCGAGCTTCTCCCAGGCGTGGCGCGCGAGGTCGTCGGTCCGCTCGACGCGCAGACCGGTGGGGGCCAGCGCCGCCGCGACGCGGTCCTCCCGCGCCCCGAGCAGCAGCAGCGCGCGCCCGCCCCAGGCCGACACCCTGCCGGGGCCGTCGAGGGTCGCGCCGAACTCCGCCACGATCCGCACCACCGGCCGCCCCAGGGCTGCGCCCAGGATCTCCTGCGGCGCGAGCCCGTTGGCGACCACGGCGACCACCGTGTCCTCGCGCAGCCGCTCGCGGACGGCCCGGGCCGCGGCCGCCAGATCGGTCGCCTTGACGGTCACCAGCAGCAGGGCGTCGGGCTCCAGGGGCGGGCAGGCGTCGGCCACGGTCACCGGCACGACGGCGTGCTCGATCCCGGCCAGTTGCAGACCCGACGCGCGCATCGCGCGCGCGTGCTCGCCGCGGGCCACCAGCACGGCGGCCGGCTCGAGGCGCGCGCCGAGCCAGCTGCCGAGGGCGCCGGCCCCGAAGACGACGTTCTGCCGGAACGGTCGGTTGTCCATGGCTCCAGAATGGGGCCGCGCGCGCGCGGCGTCAACGGCGACGGCCCCCTTCCCATACCGGGAAGGGGGCCGCCCCATCGTCGCGAAGACCGGTGTCTAGCGCACCAGCACCATCTTGCGGGTCTGGGTCCGCCGGCCGTCCTCGAGCCGGTACAGGTAGAGGCCGGAGGGCATCTCCGAACCGGACCCGTCGCGGCCGTCCCAGACGACGCTGTGCTCGCCGGCGGCGTAGACGCGGTCGGCCAGGGTCCGCACCAGGCGTCCCTGGAGGTCGTACACGCCCAGCCGCACGCCGGTGGTGCGGTCGACGGCGAAGACGATCGTCGTCTGGGGGTTGAAGGGGTTGGGCGCGTTCTGGGCCAGGGCGAGCGCGCGGGGCAGGCCCGCGTCGGCCACCGGCGTGGCGCCGGTGAGGTCGACGGCCATGGCCGCGTCCGTGTTGGCCTGCAGGTCGGCCAGGTTCTCGCCCCACACCAGAGCGTAGAGGTAGACGGCCTCGGCGCCGGGCGCGAGGGTCACCGGCCCGGCCGACGTCAGGGCCGACCAGTCGTTGGCCGTCGAGGTCGACGGCGTCGAGATCGTCGCGTTGAGCATGCGGTATTTGCTGGTGTCGCTGATGTAGCCGTTGGGGTAGACGTGCGACGGGTTGGAGATCAGCGTCAGGTTCCTGGCCGTGGTCGGCTCGCGCAGCGCGATGCCGTAGTAATCGCCGCCGGCGTCGGGGTACATGTAGGTGAGGCGGCGCGTGGCGTCGACGGCGCCGCGGTTCAGCGCCGAGTTGTCGATGTCGAAGTCGCAGAAGATGCCGGTGTAGTAGCTGGAGAGCGTCGTCGCCGCGTCGTTGCGCACCGTGTAGCGCAGGATGACGAAGTCGTCGTTCGGCGCGTCGGCGAAGGCGAAGCTCTCCTGCGTGACCGTGACGCTGCGGGGCGCCACGTTGCCGGAATCGTTGTAGATGCCCCGGTACTGCTGGTCGGCGATCGAGGCGCCCAGGTCCGCCATGCGCCCGTTGGGCGAGGTGACGGTCCGCCAGTCGTAGACGTTGCCGCCCTCGGCGTAGTCGTGGTTGCAGACGTAGCTCACGCTGGCGCCGCCCCAGAACGAGCCGACGTAGAGACCGTTGGCGCCGGCGGGTCCGAAGCCGTGGCCTTCCGCCTGGTCGGAGGAGGTGAAGCCCAGCGAGCCGGTGTCGGTCACCGTGGCGAGCACGTGACCGGCGTCGTGCGTCCGCCACTCGGGCAGGCCGACGAAGAACTCGGCGTCGAACGTCACCTCGTAGCCGCCCTGGGCCGTGACCGTCAGCAGCATGGTGAAGGTCGCGCCCTGGATCGCGCCGGGGTCAGCCGTGAGCGAGAAGACGTCGGCCGCGTTGTCGGCCGTGCCGCCGTTGGTCGCGATCGCGCCGAAGGCGGCGGCGCCGTCGGTGACCGCGACGGGCCCGCCGGCGACGACCGCCAGGCCGCCGGCGACGGCCGTCGCCGCGACCAGCGCGCTGGTGTTCGTCAGGGTGAAGACGACGTCGAACGCCTCGCCCGGGTCGATGACGCCGTCGTCGGTCGCGTCCTGGATCTCGAAGGAGCTCCACGACAGCTGGGGCAGCTGGGTCGTCGGGACCATGTTCACGGCCGCCAGCGCGTCGATGCGGCCGGCGCCGAACTGGTTGTCCTTGCCCACGGCGCCGAGGTCCAGCGACGACAGCTCCAGGATCGAGTCGACGCCGGCCGGCGACAGGGTCGGGTTCTTCTGCAGCATGAGGGCCGCGACGCCGGCCGCGTGCGGGCAGGCCATCGAGGTGCCGCTCCAGGAGTTGCCCGAGTAGCCGCTCGGGGCCACCAGCGAGTTCACGTTGACCGCCGGGGCCGAAACGTCCGGCTTCAGCAGCCCGACGCCGGGGTTGTACGGCCAGTCGTTCCAGGGGTCGACGTTGTCCCACTTCGCGGGCCCGCGCGACGACGCTGTGTAGCCGGCGTTGGTGTTGTAGCCGGTGCCGCCGACGGCCACGACGCCGCCGGTCGAGGAGTAGCGCGTGCCGTCGATCGCGTTCCAGGGGGCCGGGACGCGCGCGGTCAGGCCGCACTCGATCGGAGGGGAATAGACACCGTGGTCGTTGCCCGAGGAGTTGAAGATGGTGATGCCGGCCGTGCGCATGACGTTGCAGGTCGCGCGCTCGGTGCGCATCAGCGAGGGGTCCAGGTCGCCGGGGACGCCCAGCGACATGGTGATCAGGCGCGCCCCGTTCTCCAGGATGTACTGGTAGGCCTGCCAGATCATGCCCAGGGTGCCGGAGCCGTCGGCGGCGAAGGCCTTGCAGGCCATGATCTGCGCGCCGGGCGCCACGCCGGTGGAGGTGCCGCCGGTGCCGTCGCCGGCGACCGTGCCCGCGGTGTGCGTGCCGTGGCCGGGATTGGCGGAGTCGTCGTTGGGGTTGCCGTCGAGGTCGCCGAAGTCGTAGCCGTGGACGTCGTCGACGTAGCCGTTGTTGTCGTCGTCGAGGCCGTTGCCGGCGATCTCGCCGGGGTTGGTCCACAGCCGGTTCGCGATGTCCGGGTGGGTCAGCCAGACGCCCGAGTCGATGTGGCCGACCACGACGCCGTCGCCGTGGTAGCCCAGGGCCCACGCGTCGTCCGCGTTGATGTAGTTGATGCTCCAGACGTTCGCCAGCAGGGGGCTGCCGCCGTCGGTCGCGGCGGCGAGCGCCGGCGCGGCGGGCGTGCGGGAGTCCATGACGGACGTGAGCAGGTCGTAGGGGCGGTCGTGGCGCAGCTCGCCGGCGGCCTTGTCGGCGGCCAGGACGGCCACCGCAGCGGCGTCGGCCTCGAAGAGCAGGGCGTTGGCCACGTAGAGCGAGCGCACCTTCTCGACCCGACCCGCGGCCGCGGCCGCGCGCAGCGCGGAGCGCACCGGCGCCTCGGCCGTCGCGGCGTGGTCGCGCAGCGCGGCGATGACCGCGGCGCGGCGGGCCGAGGGGGTCAGCCCCTCGAGCGAAGGCAGCAGCGGCTCCAGATCGGCGGTGCCGGGCAGCAGCAGCAGGACGGGCACGGTGCCGCCGTCGGCCTTGGCGGCCAGCGCCGCCTGCAGGCCGGGAGCGACGTCGAAGGCGGCCGCCGGCAGGCCCACCAGCAGGGTGGCTGCGGCTAACGCCAATGACAACAACGAAATACGACGCGACATGGTCAATCTCCTCGGGCTGATGAATCAGGCTCGGGGGCGTTGGGTGCGGGGGATGTACCACTGTACCCCATCCTGCGGCGCAGAGCAATGGGGTCGGTGGATTTCGTCGCGCGGCGGCGGGCGCCGCCGGTTCACCGGCGGCGGGGCTTCTTGGCCGGGGGCGCGGTCGGGCGGGCCTGTTCGCTGCCGGTGCCCGACAGCTTCGCGAAGGTCTCGTCGTAGTCGCGGATGGCGGCGGTGACGACCTTGCGGGCGTGGACGGCGCCGTAGGTCATGGCGATCGACTGCTTCGACTTGTGGCCGGGCACCAGCTTGTAGGTGGTGAAGTAGTGCTCGAGGCGCTCGATGAGCGCTTCGGGCGCCTGCCGGATGTCGCGGACGCGGTCCCACATCAGGTCGTTGTGCAGGATGCCCACGATCTTGTCGTCGGCCTCGCCGTTGTCGATCATCTGGAAGCCGCCGATCACCCGGACGCTCAGCACGACCTCGGCGCGCGCGATGGGCCGCTCGCTCAGCACGCAGATGTCCAGCGGGTCGCCGTCGCCGACCGTGGCCTTGGGGCAGAGAGCGCTGACGCGCGGGCCGCAGAAGGTGCGGGGTATGAAGCCGTAGAGGGCCGGCGGCTGCGCCGAGGAGCGCTGCGGCCGGTCGGCCCGCATGTAGCCCGTCGTCTTGTCGATCTCGTACTTGATGACGTCGAACGGCGTGATCTCGATGTAGGCGTGCACCAGCTCGGGCGGCTGCGGGCCGGCCGACAGTCCGTGCCAGGGGTGGGGGCGCCAGGGGTGGAACGACAGGAAGTCACGCATGGTCCTCGTCTCCTCGGGTTCGCGCTCGCGCGATCATGGCACGCGCCGCGGCGGCGTTCAACGCAGTTCGAAGCGGTGGGTGATCCGCGCCGTCGCGCCCAGCATGGCCCCCACCGAGCAGAAGGTGCCGGCCGAAAGGTCGATCGCCCGCGCCAGCTTCTTCTCGGGCACCTCGCCGGTCACCACGAACAGCAAGTCGATCGACGTGTAGACCTTCGGGTGGTCCGCGGCCCGCTCGGCGTCGACCTCCACGCGCAGGGAGGCGGGCGGGCAGCGCATCTTCTCCAGGATGGCGACCACGTCGACGGCCGAGCAGGCGGCCAGGGCGTGCAGGACGGCCTCCATCGGCGAGGGCGCCGTGCCCTCGCCTCCCATGCCGACCGGCACGTCGAAGCGGCTCTCGCGGCCGTCGGCGGTGCGGCCCGTGAAGCGGCGGCCGCCCTCCCAGGTCACGGTGTGCTGGGGCATGGATGCCTCCGGTGGGGTTTCAGTGGCGGTGCACGCGCCAGCGGATCCGGCCGCGCAGGCGCGGCACGTCCTCGTAGTGGTCGACCCGGCGCATCAGGGAGTTGATCTCGGCCCCGAGCAGGAAGATGAAACCCGACACCCACAGCCAGACCATCAGGACGATGACCGTGGCGATCGAGCCGTAGGTCAGGTCGTAGTTGCTGAAGTTGCGCAGGAACAGCCGGAACAGCGACGAGGCGCCGAACCACAGGATGGTGGCGGTCACCGTGCCCGGCAGCACCCAGACGTAGCGCTGCTTCGCCTCGGGCGCGAAGTGGTAGAGGATCGACAGCGCCAGCAGGTTCAGGATCAGCACCAGCGGCAGGCGCAGGGCCAGCCAGAAGTTCTGGCTGTCGCCGGCCAGGCCCAGCACGCGGAAGAAGTCGCGGATCAGGTCCGGCCCCAGCAGCACCAGCGCGGTGGACAGGATGACGAAGCCGCTGAGCGCCAGGGTCAGCGCGATGGACAGGGCCTTCTGGTGCAGGATGTTGCGCTTGGGGTGGATGTTGTAGGCCCGGTTGATCGTCGTGATCAGGGCGCCCACGCCCATCGAGCCCGACCACAGCGCGGCCAGCAGCCCGAGGCCCAGCAGGCCGCCGCCGCGCTGCACCAGCAGCGAGCGGACCGTCCCGGCCACCAGCTCGTACGTGTCCCCGGGCAGCGCCTCGCTCAGGACGCTCAGCACCTGGTCCGGCTGCAGCATCGGCAGGTAGCTGATCAGGCTCAGCAGGAACAGGATGAAGGGGAACAGGGCCAGCATCATGTAGTAGGCGATCTGCGCGGCCATGCCCATGCAGTCGTCGTAGCCGATCTCCCGCTGCAGGCGGCGCAGGAACAGGCAGGCTCGTTTCAGGGAGCGTCGGTAGTTCATATACGGGCAAGAATGCGGTTGTCGCTGGAAAAAAGCAATGGGTTGAGCGCCGGGGCCGGTCATGGCAGGATCCCGGGGTTCCCGAACCCCCAACCGTCCCGCCTGGAGGAGCCATGAAGTCCGCCGCCCGCCTGCTGTTGCCGGCCATCCTGCTCGCCGCCGTCACGGCCATCGCCGCCGAGCGTGTCGCCGTTCCCGTCGAGGCCTGGCTCGTGTCGGGGCCCGCACCGGTCGCCCTGCCCGCCTTCCACGACGAAGAGCCCGGCAAGGTCGCCCTGCCCGACCTGCTCGGCTTCCCGGCCCGCGACGTCGCCGGGCTGCGGCCGCGCGAGGGCGCCGACGGCTGGCGGCGGACCGCGACGGCGGGCGGCGCAGTGAAGCTGGAGTCCGGCGGCGCCGCCGAGGCCTGGCTGTTCACCTACGTCGAAGCGAGCCGCTGGGTCGAGCCGACCCTCGAACTGGACGGCAAGCACCCGCTGAAGGTCTGGCTCGACGGCAAACCCATCGACCTGGCCGACAAGGACGGCCTGCGCACCGCGAAGCTGAAGCTCGAACCGGGCCTGCGCCGGCTGGCCGTGCGCACGCTGCGCGACCCCGCCCTGGACGAGCCCTGGACGCTCAGGGCCGCGCTGGCCCTGGAGACCGATGCGCCCACGGCGGCTTTTGTCCCGACGCTGGTCCCGACCCGCCCGACCGACATCCGCGACGAGCTCGACACCCCGAAGGTGTCCGCCCTGGCCGTCTCGCCCGACGGCGAGCTGGTGGCGCTCTCGCTGGGCGCCTTCGGCCCCGACGGGAAGCGCGAGAGCTGGCTCGAGGTGCGCCGCGTGAAGGACGGCACGCTCGCGCTGAGCTGGCGCGGCGCGCTCGCGGCCGCGCAGCCGGCGTGGCTGCCCGACGGCAAGTCCTTCTCGTACGTGAGCGAAAACGACGGGAAGTCGACGGTCTGGATCTACGAGCTGGCGACGGGAACGACGCGGGCCGCCCTGCGCGACGTCGAACACTTCCAGTCCTACGCCTGGAATCCCGACGGCCGCTCGCTGGTCTACGCCTACGGCGTCGAAGCGGAGGCCGACAAGCGCCAGGTCAAGCGCCTGCGCGCCATCGAGGACCGCTGGCCGGGCTGGCGCGACCGCAGCTATCTGGTCGAGATGACCTGGCCCGGCGGCGTGTCGCGGCGCCTGACGGCCGGCGCCGTGAGCGCCGAGAGCTGGTCGTTCAGCCCCGACGGTGCCTGCCTGCTGTTCTCCCGCACCTGGCCGGATCCCCGGGAACGCCCCTACGCCCGCGCGGTCTGGTCGGAGCTGAACCTGGCGGACCTGGCGGTCGCCGTCGTGCTGGAGGATCGCTGGATCGACAACGTCTCCTACGGGCCGGACCGCAACTCGCTGCTGGTGACCGGCTCCCCCTCGGCCTTCGACGGCCTGGGCAACACCCTGCCCGCGGGCGTGACGCCCAACGACTACGGCGGCCAGCTCTACCTCTACGACCGCGGCGCCGGCAAGGCGACCCCACTGACGCGCGACCTCGACTCGGTGGTCCAGAGCGCGGTCTGGCGTCGCGACGGGCGGATCGTGGCCGAAGTGCTCGACGGGCAGTACGTGCACCTGACGGTGGGGACGCGCGACGGCCAATGGCGCACACTGGACACGGGCGTCGAGGTGGTGGGCGACTGGGAGGCCGCCGGGCGCGGCAAGATCGCGGTCTGCGTCGGCACCGGGGCGGTCACCCCGCAACGGGTCACCGTGGTCCCGCTCGGCGACGGCAAATCCCGGCTGCTGCTGGATCCCGGCGCCGAGCGCTTCGCCGACGTCACCTTCGGCCGCGTCGAGCCCTTTGCCGCGGCGCTGACCGACGGCACGCCGCTCGACGGGCTGGTCTACTACCCGCGCGACTATGTGCCTGGCCGCAAGTACCCCGTGATCGTGTTCTACTACGGCGGCACCTCGCCGATCACGCGCGAGTTCGGGACGCGCTACCCGAAGAACGTCTGGACCGGCCAGGGCTACTTCGTCTACGTGCCCAACCCCAGCGGCGCCGTCGGCTACGGCCAGGAGTTCGCCGCCCGCCACGTCAACGACTGGGGCCGGCGCACCGCGGGCGAGGTGATCGAGGGGACGAAGGCCTTCCTCGCCGCCTTCCCCGACGCCGACGGCGCGCGCATGGGCTGCATCGGCGCCTCGTACGGCGGCTTCCTGACGCTCTACCTCATCGGGCAGACGGACATGTTCCGCGCCGCGGTCAGCCACGCCGGCATCTCCAACATCAGCAGCTACTGGGCCGGGGGCCACTGGGGCTACTCCTACGGCGGACGGGCGCTGGCCGGCTCCTTCCCCTGGAACGCGCCCGACCTGTACGTGGAGCAGAGCCCGCTCTACCACGCCGACCGCATCACGACCCCGGTGCTGCTGCTGCACGGCGCGGACGACACCAACGTCCCGCCCGGGGAGAGCGACGGCATGTACATCGCCCTGACGATGCTGGGCAAGGAGGTCGAGTACGTGCAGGTCGAGGGTCAGAACCACCACATCCTGGACCACGACCGCAGGATCGTCTGGAACGACACGATCCTGGCCTGGTTCGCGCGGGAGCTGCTCGCGGATGACGGCTGGTGGAAGGCCCTGTATCCGGACTGATGCCCGCGCCCGCCCTGCCGCAGGGTTGAGGGGCGTCCCAAAAGCGCATTTGCGGGCAATATCGTCTGAATTGTCTCAAGAAGTTGCAAAGATCGACGATTGCATGATAGGGAGTGAGGTGTTGGAGGGGGCTTTGTTGCCTGGATGAAAGACGGCAAGCCCACAATGCGCGAAAAATCCCGAATCGAGATCGGTTGGATCGGGTACGGCCTGATAACAATACTGGTGGCGGCGGGGCCCGCCGCGGCGGGGATCGGGACGGCGACGAGCGGTCCGGTGGCTGTGGATACCGTGCCGCCGGTGCTCTCCGGCCTGAGCGCGCCGACCGGCGGCGCGACCTTCATTTCACCCGCGACGATCGTCTTCGCCTGGAACCTGCAGGACTATTCGCCCGCCCTGTTGCTCGAGGGTCACCGGGCCGACGTCCTGGCCAGCGGCGAAGTGCTGGCGAGCCACGATCTGGCCTTCCTGAACGGCCAGCACACCTGGAACTGGCCCGTGGCCGCGGCCGTCAGCGGGGCATGCCGGTTGCGCGTGACCGCACGCGACAAATACGGCAACCAAACCGTCGCTGAGGCCGGCGACTTCCGGATCCTGCTGCCCGGCACCGCCGCGCCGCCCTCGCTGCGCGCGCCGCTGCTGGCGGCGCCCGCCCCGAACCCGTTCAACCCGCAGACCGACCTGGCTTTCGAGATCGGCGTCGCGGGCCGCGCCCGCCTCGCGATCCACGACGCGGCCGGCCGCCTGGTCCGCACGCTCGTCGACGCGTCGCTGCCCGCCGGCCGCCACGTGCGCGCCTGGGACGGCCGCGACGACGCCGGTCGTCGCGTGTCCGGCGGCGCC
>JAUSBL010000067.1 GCA_030658975.1 Candidatus Latescibacterota bacterium | reverse complement strand
GAACCCGGAAGTCAAGCGAGTCGGGCACAGGACGTGCCCGGCGAGCGTCCCCCGACACGACGCGTGTGCAGGTCCAGGGCGCAGGGAATCCAGGCGACGGGCAGGGCGTGTGGTGGGGCGTGCGGATCGGATCTGTCAGCTACTGCGGGCATCGAGCAGGAGGCGGGCGGCCAGACCGGGGGGAAGTTCGCCGGCGCGGACGCGGCGTTCGAGGTCGGGCAGGAGGCGGCGCACGGCCGGGTCGTGCCGGAGTCCCTCGCGCAGGCTGTCCTCGACCAGGGACCACATCCAGCGCAGTTGCTGTTGCTGGCGGCGCTCGGCCAGGGCGCCGTTGGCCGCCATCGTGTCGCGGTGGCGGACCAGTGCGGACCACAGGTCGTCGAGTCCCTCTCCCGTCGCCGCGCTCACGCACAGCACGGGCACGGTCCAGTCGGGGTGCGGCGGTCGCATGAAGTGCAGGGCGGTGCGGATCTCGGCCGCGGCCAGCGCCGCGGCCGTGCGGTTGTCGCCGTCGGCCTTGTTGACCGCGACCAGGTCGGCGAGCTCCATCACGCCGCGCTTGATGCCCTGCAGCTCGTCGCCGGCGCCGGCCAGCGTGATCAGCAGGAAAACGTCGACCATCTCCGCGACGACGGTCTCGCTCTGCCCCACGCCGACCGTCTCGACCAGCACGACGTCGTGGCCGGCGGCCTCGCAGAGCAGCATGGTCTCGCGGGTCTTGCGGCCGACGCCGCCGAGCGTGCGGGCGCTGGGGCTGGGGCGGATGAAGGCGGCGGGGTCGGCGGCCAGGCGCGCCATGCGGGTCTTGTCGCCCAGGATGCTGCCGCCGGTCAGGCTGCTGCTGGGGTCGATGGCCAGCACCGCGACGCGGTGCCCGCGCGCGGTCAGCCGCGTGCCCAGGACGTCGATGAGGCTGCTCTTGCCGGCGCCAGGCACGCCGGTCACGCCGATGCGGTGCGCAGCACCGGTGCGCGGCAGCAGGCGCGCGAGCAGTTCCTGGGCGAGACGCTGGTGGTCCTCGCGGCCGCTCTCCACCAGGGTGATCGCGCGGCCCAGCACGGCGCGGTCGCCGGCCACGACGCCGGACTCGAACCCGTCGAGGTCCAGCCCGCCTGCCCGGTGCCCGCCCGCCGTCACGAACCTGCGCCCGCGAGCCGGTCGAGCAGGCCCTCCGCGGCCGTGGTGATGACCGTGCCCGGCGGGAAGATCGCCGCGGCGCCGGCGTCGCGCAGCGCCTGGTAGTCGTCGGGCGGGATGACGCCGCCGGCCACGATCAGGATGTCCGGCCGGCCGAGCAGGGCCAGCTCGTCGCGCAGCGCCGGCACCAGCGTCAGGTGCCCCGCGGCCAGCGAGCTGACCCCGACGATGTGCACGTCGTTCTCGACGGCCTGGCGGGCCGTCTCCTGCGGCGTCTGGAACAGCGGCCCGACGTCCACGTCGAAGCCGAGATCGGCGAACGCGGTCGCGATCACCTTCTGGCCGCGGTCGTGGCCGTCCTGGCCCATCTTCGCCACCAGGATGCGCGGACGGCGGCCTTCGCGCTCGGCGAATTCCTCGACCCGGCGCCGCACCCGCAGCAGATCTTCGTCGCGTTCACCCATCTCGCCGCCGTACACCCCGCTGATGATGTTGCCGGTCGCCTGGTGGCGGCCGAAGATCTTTTCCAGCGCCAGGCTGATCTCGCCGACCGTGGCGCGGGCGCGCGCCGCCGTCACCGACAGGTCGAGCAGGTTGCCCCGGCCCGATTCCGCGCAGGCGGTGAGGTCCGCGAGCGCGCGGTCGACGGCCGCCGGGTCGCGGCCGGCCTTCAGTTCGCGCAGCCGCGCGAGCTGGGCTTCGCGCACCTGCGTGTTGTCGACCTTCAGGACCTCGATCCGCTCGGGCTCTTCCGGCACGAAGCGGTTGACGCCCACGACGGTCTGCCGTCCCGTGTCGATGCGCGCCTGGGTGCGGGCGGCCGCCTCCTCGATGCGCTGCTTCGGGACGCCCCGCTCGATGGCCCGGGCCATGCCGCCCAGCTCCTCGACCTCGGCGATGCGCTGCCAGGCCCGGTCGGCCAGTTCGCGGGTCAGCCGCTCGACGTACCAGCTGCCGCCCCAGGGGTCCACCGTGCGGCAGGTGTCGGTCTCCTGCTGCAGGTAGAGCTGCGTGTTGCGCGCGATGCGGGCCGAGAAATCCGTCGGCAGCGCCAGGGCCTCGTCCAGCGAGTTGGTGTGCAGCGACTGCGTGTGGCCGTGGACCGCCGCCATCGCCTCCACGCAGGTGCGCGCCACGTTGTTGTAGACGTCCTGCGCCGTCAGGCTCCAGCCCGAGGTCTGGCTGTGCGTGCGCAGGCTCAGCGACTTCGGGTTGCGCGGTCCGAACCCCTGCACGAGCTGCGCCCAGAGCAGGCGCGCGGCCCGCAGCTTGGCGACCTCCATGAAGTAGTTCATCCCGACGGCCCAGAAGAATGACAGGCGCGGGGCGAAGTCGTCAACCGCGAGTCCGGCCGCCAGGCCCGTCCGGATGTACTCGACCCCGTCGGCCAGCGTGTAGGCCAGTTCGAGGTCGGCCGTGGCGCCCGCCTCCTGCATGTGGTAGCCGGAGATCGAGATCGAGTTGAAGCGCGGCATCCGCTGCGCCGTGTAGGCGAAGATGTCGCCGACGATGCGCATGCTCGGCGCCGGCGGGTAGATATAGGTGTTGCGGACCATGAACTCCTTGAGGATGTCGTTCTGGATGGTTCCGGCCAGCTTCTCCGGCGGCACGCCCTGCTCCTCGGCCGCCACGATGTACAGGGCGAGGATCGGCAGCACGGCGCCGTTCATGGTCATCGACACCGACATGCGGTCCAGCGGGATGCCGTCGAAGAGGATGCGCATGTCGGCGATGGAGTCGATGGCCACCCCGGCCATGCCCACGTCGCCCACGACGCGCGGGTGATCGGAATCGTAGCCGCGGTGGGTCGCGAGATCGAAGGCGATGGACAGGCCCTTCTGCCCGGCGGCGAGGTTGCGCCGGTAGAAGGCGTTGCTCGCCTCGGCGGTGGAGAAGCCCGCGTACTGGCGCACGGTCCACGGCTGCAGCACGTACATCGTGGGATAGGGCCCGCGCACGAAGGGCGGCAAGCCGGGCAGGGAGTCGAGGTGGTCGAGGCCCGCGACGTCGTCGGGGCCGTAGCAGCGCCGCACCGCGATGCCCTCGGGGGTCGCCCAGGACTCGCCGGCGGGCGGTGGCGCCGCGGCCGCGGCCGCGCCGGACTGCAGGGGGACCCGGGTGAAATCGGGGAAGCTCGTCATCGCTGCACCTCCAGCCCGTCCAGCAGGGCGCCGAGGGTCTCCAGCACGTCGCAGCCGAGGTAGATCGCGCGGTCCACGCCCGCGGCGCGCCAGGCGGCCTCGTCTTCGCCCATCCGCCCGGCCACCACGACCGTCGCGGCGCCGGCGCCCTTGAGCGCCGCGGCCGCCGCCGGCAGGCGTTCGGCGTAGAGTTCGTCCGTGGAGCAGATCACCGCCAGCCGGCAGCCGCTGGCGCGCAGGGCCGCCGCCAGGGCGGCGGGATCGTCGTACCCGTCTTCCCCCTCGGCCGCGATGCCGCCCGCGGCGAGCAGGTTGCGGGTGAAGGCCGCGCGCGCGGAGAACTGGGCCAGGCCGCCCAGGTTGGCCAGGAAGGCGCGCGGCCGCGCGCCGGTGGCCGCGAGGTGCCGGTCCGCCGCGTCGCGCAGGGCCTCGAAGGGCTCGGCCAACCGCACGGCGGCCAGGGGAGCGATGGCGTCCTGCAGCGGCGCCGGGGCGGCCGGACCACCGGGCGGCGGGACGGGGCGCGGGCGCGCCACGGGACGCTCGTCCAGCTGCGGGTACTCGCTGACGCCCGTCAGGGGAATCCGTCGGGTGGCGACGTCGCGGGCGCGGGCCTGCCGGCTCGCGGCGATCCGCTCCTGGAACCAGCCGTCGCGCAGGCAGGCGACCAGTCCGCCACGGCCCTCGATCTGCTGGAAGAGCGCCCAGGCGCGCTCGGACAGCGCCGCGGTGCGGGCCTCGAGGTGCCAGCAGCCGCCGGCGGGGTCCAGCACCTGCCCCAGGTGCGCCTCCTGCTCCAGCACGATCTGCACGTTGCGGGCAAGGCGGCGGCTGAAGTCGTCGGGCTCGTTGACGGCGGCGTCGAAGGGCAGGACGGTCACGACCTCGGCGCCGCCGACCGCCGCGGCGAAGGCCGCCGTGGTGGTGCGCAGCAGGTTCACCCACGGGTCGCGCGCCGTCATCATCCGCCAGGAGGTGCGGGCGTGCAGCAGGGCGCGGCGCGCCTCCGCGTCGCCACCGCTCGCCTCGATCAGTCGCGACCAGAGGGTGCGCAGGGCGCGCAGCTTGGCGATGTCGCCGAAGAACTGGCCGTCGACCGCGACGCAGACGTGGATCTGCCGCGACGCCGCCGCCAGGGACAATCCCCCGGCGTCCATGGCCTTCAGGCAGGCGAGCCCGCCCGCGAGGATGGCCGCGAGTTCCTGGGCGTCGTCCGCGCCCGCGTCGTGGAAGGGGCAGCCGGCCACCTTCACGGCCCGGACCTGCGGGGTTTCCCGCGCCGAATCGGCCGCGAGCCGCGCCATGTCCGCCAGCAGGGCTTCGATGCCACCCGGCACGCCGCCCCTGACGACCCAGGCTCCCACCGGGTCGGCCAGCAGGTCGGCCCGCGCATCTGCGGCCGCGATGCCGCGCCGTTCCCATACCTCGCGCAGCTGGTGCGCCATCTGGACGAAGCGGGCGCCGGATTTCAGGGCGATGCGCGTCGCTGAGAGGTCGGCGCCGGCCAGCACCAGGTCGAGGTCATCGGCCGAGCGGACCGCGACGCCCGTCGCGCCGGCGGGGTCCAAAGCCAGTTGGAGCGAGTCGGCGCCACGGGCCAGCTCCTGGCGGACCTGCCGGGCGGCCGTCGCCGGGTCCGGGTGCGTCACTTCCTGGCGGATGTCCCATCCCGGAACCGCGTCGCTCCCCTGCGCCCCCCGGGTGAAGGGAGCCTGACCGGGCCAATCCGCAACGGCGGCCGGGGCTGGCAGATCGGCCCGCGTGTAGAGCGGCTGGATCTCGATCCCCTCGAGGGTCCTGGTCACGAGCTTCTTGGCATAGGGGGCTCCCTTGAGGTCCTTGTCGACCAAGGCGCGCCATTGTTCGAGGCTGGGGGGCGGGAAGGACGGCGGGGCGACGGGCTCGTGAGCAGGCATCTCGTGTCTCCGGTCAATGGGCAAAACACTTTGTTTTCAAAGGACTGCGCCGGTCGGCTTCGTGCAGTCCCCGAACGTCGCTACGTTAGGCAACGGCCTGTTAATTCGCAAACACAAGGTTGGATCGCCCCGAAGGGGAATGCTGGTTCCCGTCGGAGCGGCGGGGCGGGGTCGGCGAAGTCAGCCCGCGGCTGCGTCCTTCTTGAGCATCGGGGGTGTCGGATCCGGCACGGGCCCGGCAGCGGCTGGAGGCTGGTCCGCCGCGGCGGCCCGCTCTTCGGCCACTTCCTCCTCGACGATGGCCGTCAGCCGGTCGAGCTGGGCGGTGATCTGGGCCAGTTCCTCGACGAGGCGGGCGCGGGCCGCTTCGTCCAGATCGAGAGCCGCCAGGGCAGCCTGCCGACGTTCCTGTTCCTGGTCCATGCTGCCTCCAGGGCTGAATCCGGCCCCTCGGGGACAACCGTCGCGCTCCCCCGCGACCGCCGACCCGGGGCTGGGTCCGGCGGCCGATCTGTCGTAAGATGGGGTGATCCTAACCGATCCTGGTCCCGGAAGGAAGTGCGAGTCCGTGGTCCCCCTGCACCGCCCCCCCAGCCTGCTCTCGGCCCTGCTGGGCGCCGCCTTCGCGGCGGCTGCCGGCGCCGCCGCCGCCGCTCCGGAGCCGGCTCCCGAGCCGCCGCCCGACGCCGCCTACTGGGAGCGCCCCAGATCTCCGGAGTTGTGGCCGGCGAACGACGAACCGCCCCCCCGCGACGACGATCGCGGCTACGACGTCCTGCACTACGATCTGGACCTGCGCCTGGACCCGATCGGCCGCACCGTGGCCGGCAGCGTGGTGATGACCCTGGCCTTCCCCGCCGGCCACCCGCCCGACACCCTGGTCGTGGACCTGGACGAACCGCTCGTCGTGGACGAGGTCGTCTGGGACCTCCAGAACGCGACCCTGGTGCGCGTGGGCGAGGAGTTGCGCATCGCGGCCCCGCCCGGTCCCGCCGCCGGCGCGGTCGTGCGGATCGGCTACCATGGCGAGCCCCAGCGCCACGGCGCTTTCGCGGCGGGCATGCTGTTCCGCGTGCAGGGCGACTCGCCGCAGGTCCCGATCGGCCCGACCATCCTCACCATGAGCGAGCCCTGGTCGGCCCACGCCTGGTGGCCCTGCAAGGACCACCCGGCGGACAAGGCCACCGTGCGCCTGGCGCTGACGGTGCCGGACACGCTCACCGCCGTGGCCAACGGCCTGCTGACCGCCGACGAGCCCGCCGAGCCGGGCTGGCGCCGCACCGTCTGGGAGACCGGCTACCCGACCGCCACCTATCTGGTCGCGGTGCACGTGGCGGACTACGTCTCCTGGCAGGAATCCTGCGAGCTGGCCGGCGGCCCGTTGCCGCTGACCTTCCACGTCTTCCCGCGGCACGAGGCGGCGGCGCGCTACGACCTGGCCCCCACCTGCGACATGCTGCGCTTCCTCGAGGACCTCGCCGGGCCCTACCCGTTCGCCGACGAGCGCTACGGCCAGGTCGAGTTCAAGTGGGGCGGCGCCATGGAGCACCAGACGTGCACGAGCCTGGGCAGCGCGCTGCTGCGGGGCGACGGCCACTTCCGCTTCCTGATCCTGCACGAGATGGCCCACCACTGGTTCGGCGACCTGGTGACGCCGTCCGCCTGGCGCGACATCTGGCTGAACGAGGGCTTCGCGACCTACTGCGAAGCTCTCTGGATGGAGGACGAGGAAGGTCCGGCCGGCCTGCGTCGGCGCATGCAGACCATCGGGCCCGGCCGGCACCCGTCCCTGTTCGAAGGCGAAGGCATCCTGACCGACCCCGAACCCGTCCTGCCCAACGTCCTGATCTACCACAAGGGCGCCTGGGTGCTGCACATGCTGCGCGGGGCCATGGGCGACGCCGCCTTCCGCGGTTTCCTGCGCGACTGGGCCGGCTCGCCGCAGCGGGCCTACGGCCACGCCACGACCGCCGACTTCGTGCGCGTCGTCGGCGAGCACGCCTCCTTCGACGCCGCCGCATTCCTGGAGCCCTGGCTGGACACCGACACCGTCCCGTACCTGTCATGGTCATCGTCCGCAGTACCGACCTCGGCCGGCGGCACGCGCGTCACGGTCGCCCTGCGTCAGCTGCAGCGGACGCCCTTCCATCTGGCCGTGCCGCTGCGCCTGCTGACGAGCCGCGCCGCGCAGGACACCACCGTTTGGCTGCGCGCGTCCCAACAGAGCTGGACCTTCGATCTGCCCGGCGAGTGGAAGGGGCTGGAAGTGGACCCCGACGGCTGGGTGCTGGCGGCGCGGCGCCCCCTGCCCGACCCGCCTGTCCGCCTGCTGAACGTGCATCCGGACCCCGCGGGCCCCGAGGGCGCGACGATCAGCTTCCGGGTGTCGCAGAGCGGTCCCGTCGCGGTGGAACTCGTCGACGCGACCGGCCGGAGGCGCGGGCGGTGGGACCTCGGCACGCTGGCCGCCCGCGACGAGCCCTACCCGTGGCGCTGGCGGGGCGACGACGGTGAGGGGCGGCCGGCGGCGTCGGGAATCTACTGGCTCTCCGTGAACGCCGGCGGCCGGCGCAGCGTCGCCAAAGTGGCGCTCGTGCGCTGAGGTGCCGCAGCGGGATCGTCCCCGCCAGGGACGATTTCAAAGCCGGAACCGAAAAGAAGCGGGGGACTCCCCAGAGCCCCCCGCAGATCGCGGGCCACGGCCCGCACCGAGCGCCGGCGAGCTAAGCCACCGGCGCAGCCTCGAGCGGTGTCCCGGCCGTCCGGGCGAGACACACCGTCCGGTTGCGCCCGCCCTCCTTGGCGGCGTAGAGCGCTTCGTCGGCCCGCTTCAGGAGCGACTCCTCCTTCTCCTCACGGCCGCACAGGGTGCCGATGCCGGCACTCACGGTCACCGGGATCTCCAGGCCGCCGTCGTTCACCGGCGTCGCGGCGATGGCCAGCCTGATGCGCTCGGCGACCGCCACCAGCGCGCCTTCGCCGGCGCCGGGCACGATGACCACGAACTCCTCGCCGCCGTAGCGCAGCAGCACGTCGCTCTCGCGCAGGACCCCCTGGGCGCGTCGCGCCGTTTCGGCCAGCACGCGGTCGCCGGCGAGGTGGCCGTAGGTGTCGTTGACGCGCTTGAAATGGTCGATGTCGAACATCACCACGCCCAGCGGGGTGCCCTGGCGCACGGCGCCCTGGAACTCCTCGCGCAGCCGGCGCATGCCGAACCTGCGGTTCAGCACGCCGGTCAGCGGGTCGATCGCCGCGATGCGCTGCAGCCGGGCGTGGGTGACGGCGTTGTTCAGGGCCAGGCCCATCACCTGCTGGAACAGGCGCACCAGCCACATGGCGTCCTTGCCGAGCATGGCGTCCGAGGCGATCACCACGACCCCGAGCGCCTGCCCCTCGTAGAGCACCGGCACGACCAGCACCTGCCGCGGCTTGAACCGCGTGACCACGCCCTCGAGCGCGATGTCGCGCGGGATGCGCACGATCTGCAGCTGCTGCGTGTCCAAGGCGCGGCGGACGTGGTCGCTGCCGGGCAGGCGGCTCACGTCGCTCAGACCGTGGTTGGCGGCCACCGTCAGTTCCGCCTCCTCGCGCACGAGGATGCAGCCGGCCGTGGCGCCGGTCTGGGCCAGCACCAGCTCGATCGCGGCGTGGCAGAGCGCCTCGATCTCGAGCTTGGTCGAGAGGGTCTCGGTCAGTGCGCCGGAGGCCGCCTCCATCTTGTGGGCGTGGATCACCTCGCCCAGCAGGGCGTTGAAGGCTTCGGCCGTGTGGCCGATCTCGTCGTCGCTGCCGACCGGCACGGTGCAGTGCTCGGCGCTGCAGGATGACCAGTCACGGTTGAACGAGGCTTCGCGGACGCCCTCCTCGACCTCGCGCATGCGCTCGACCACGACCTGCAGTTCCGTGCGCACGACCTTCGAAGCCAGGCGGTGGTTCAGCCAGCCGATGGAAGCGCCCGCGGCCAGCGCGCCGAGGAACGTCGTCCAGCGCAGGGCCAGCGCCGGGGACACGCCGATCAGCAGCAGGACGAGCGGGAACACGAGCCCTGCGGCGAGTCCCAGTCCGATCATCCAGTACCTGAGATCGGCGAAGACCGAATCGGTGAATCGCTTCATCACGACATCCTGTCTAGACGCATCTCCCTGCGGGTGAACGCAGCAGGTATCGGCGGTCCGGCGCGCCACTTGAGGAATTGTCGCAATGAATTCGGGTTGTTCCGATCAGTCCAAAGGTCGCAGGCGGGCGAAGCGGGCCAGGAAGTGCTTGCGGGCGCCGCCGGGGAAATCGACGCTCAGCTTGAGGCTCTCGCCGTGGCCCTCGACGCGGGCGACGACGCCCGCCCCCAGCGTGGGATGGGCCACCCGCTGCCCGACGCGGAAGACGACGTCCTGCTGGCTGACGTCGTCGTGCCAGTCGACCGCCCGCAGGCGCGGCGCGCTCGCGGCGCGGATGCCCGGCGCGGGTTCGCGCCGGCGGGCCGGCGGGGGCGCGGGCGGCGCCGCGTCCTTGCCCCACAGGAAGGCGGACAGCGAAGGCTGCACGACCCGCAGCGATTCGCCGCTGCGCACCGTCAGCTCGGCGGGGATCTCGTCCAGGAAGCGGGACGGCGCGCACAGTTCGCGCTGCCCGTAGCGGCGGCGCATCCGCGCGTGGAGCAGGTGGACGCGCAGGCGGGCCCGCGTCAGCGCCACGTAGAAGAGCCGGCGCTCCTCCTCCAGGGCGGCCTCGTCGTCGAGGTTCGAGGCGTGGGGCATCAGGTTCTCCTCGACGCCGCTGACCACGACCACCGGGAACTCGAGGCCCTTGGCCGCGTGCACGGTCATCAGCCGCACGACGCCCTGGTCGTCCCGGGCGGTGTCGGCGTCGGCGACCAGGGCCGTCTGCTCAAGGAACTGGGCGAGCGTGCCCCCGTCGCTCTGCTCGTGGAACGCGTAGGCGCCGTTGATCAGCTCGGCCACGTTCTCGTTGCGGGCGGGCGCCGAGAGGGGATCGTCCTCTTCCAGGTGCCGCACGTAATCGATCTGTTCCACGATGCGCTCGACCAGTTCGGGCACCGGCGTTTCGGCCAGCGCGGTGCGCCAGCCCGCGACCAGGCCGAAGAAGCCGCGGATCCGCTCGCAGGCCGACGTGTTGAGGCTGGCCTCGAGCAGGCCCGGCCGCGCGGCCGCTTCGCCGAGCGACAGGCCCTCGCCTTCGGCGATCTCCACCAGGCGCGCCGCCGAGGCCTCGCCGATGCGCCGCTTCGGCACGTTCAGGACGCGCAGCGCCGACATCGCGTCGCGCGGGTTGTTGACGAGCTTCAGGTAGGCCAGGACGTCGCGCACCTCGCGCCGCTCGTAGAAGGCGGTCGCGCCCACGATCTGGTAGGGCACGGTCGCGCGGCGCAGCGCGTCCTCCAGGGCGCGGCTCTGGGCGTTGGTGCGGTACAGGACCGTCACGTCGCCGCGGTTGCCGCCGGCGGCGGTCTGCGCCCGCACCAGGTCGACGACGCGGTCGGCCTCGTCCTCCTCGTCGCCCACGGTCTCGATGCCCAGCGGCGCGCCCGGCCCGTCGAGCGTCCACAGGTTCTTGCCCTTGCGCCGGACGTTGTGGGCGATCACGGCGTTGGCGGCGGCCAGGATGTTGCCGGTGCTGCGGTAGTTCTGCTCCAGGCGCACGACCGCGGCGCCGCCGAAGTGCTGCTCGAAGTCGAGCATGTTCTCGATGCAGGCCCCGCGCCAGGAGTAGATGCTCTGGTCGTCGTCGCCGACGGCGAACACGTTCCCGTGCACCGAGCTGAGCGCGCGCACGAGGATCAGCTGCAGGGGGTTGGTGTCCTGGAACTCGTCGACCAGGACGTGACGGAAGCGGCCCGCCAGGCGCAGCCGCACGTCGTCGTGCTCCTCGAGCAGGTGGACGGTGCGCAGGATGAGGTCGTCGAAGTCGCAGGCGTTGCTGGCCCGCAGCCCCTTCTCGTAGGCCGCGTAGGCGGCGGCCGCCTTCTCCTCGCGGAAGTCGGCCGCGTCGCGCGCGGCCTGCGCGGGCGACACGTCCTCGTTCTTCCAGCGGCTGACCGCCGCCCGCAGCTGCTGCGGCGGGTAATGCTTCGGGTCGAGGCCCAGGTCGCCGAGCACCTTCTTGAGCAGGCGCGTGCTGTCGTCGGTGTCGTAGATGGAGAACGAGGGGTCCAGTCCCATCGCGGCGCCCTCGCGCCGCAGGATGCGCACGCCGGTGGCGTGGAAGGTGCCGACCCAGCTCGGGGCGCGGCTGCCGCCGACCAGGGCGTCGACGCGCTCCCGCATCTCGCGGGCCGCCTTGTTGGTGAAGGTGAAGGCGAGCACCGACCAGGGGTCTGCGCGCCGCTCCTCCAGCAGCCAGGCGATGCGCGTGGTCAGGACGCGGGTCTTGCCGCTGCCGGCGCCGGCGACGACCAGCACGGGGCCGTCCGGCGCGGTCACGGCCTCGTGCTGCCGTTCGTTGAGCGTGTCGAGATCCATCCCCGCGGGCTCCTCCTAGAATTCGGGTCCGATGCTGAACTGGAACTCCGTACCGCCGGTGCTGCGCAGGTCGGTGCGGCGGCCCCAGTCGAACTTCAACGGCAGGAAGCCCAGGCGGGTGCGCAGGCCGATCCCGTAGCTGCCGCGCAGGTCGCGCAGTCCCCAGCGCCCGGCGGCGTCGTCGCCGAAGGGGCTGAAGACGTCGTCCCAGGCGGCGCCGAGATCGAGGAACAGGGTCGCCCCCACCGGCCCGAAACCCCAGCGCGCCGGCCAGCCGAAGTAGACGGCGTCCAGCAGGGGGAGCCGGTACTCGAGGTTGGCCATGGCGATCTTGGGACCGGCCAGGTGGCTGGTCGTGCGGTAGTCGTAGAAATCGTAGCCACGCAGCGTGAACGGGCCGCCGAGCACGAAGGCGCGCGGATCGTCGCCGGTGCTGGCGGCCGCCAGCACGCGCAGGGCCAGCGTGTTGCCGCGGGCCGGCAGCCAGTAGCGGCGCAGGTCGAGCAGCGCCGTCCGGCGGTCCAGGGAGCCGCCGCCGACCGCCAGCGAGGGCGTGAACTGCAGCAGCAGGCGGCTGCCGGTGACCGGCCCGTACCAGCCGTAGTAGGCGCTGTCGTGGACGAAGGTCAGGGTCGGCTGCAGCAGGGTGTCGGTGCGGGTGCCGTCGGCGATCAGCAGCGTCCCGCTCGGATCCAGGCTGTACACGGTGCGCTGCGAGGCGAAGGCCTGCAGCTCGAGCGACAGGCGGCGGAACGTGCTGAAGGGATAGCTGGCCGAGGCGTACAGGCCGTAGTTGCGCTCGCTGAAGAAGGTGTCGTCGGGCAGCAGTTCCCCCACCGAAGTCACGGCCGTGTTGTAGTAGTTCTTGAAGTGGAACAGGCCCACCCCCACGTCGACGCGACGCTTCAGGTAGGCGTAGCTGGCCGCGAGGTCGCTGTCGGACAGCGAACCGTAGACGTTGACCAGGAACGACAACCGGTGATCGCCGAGCAGGTCGCTCAGGTTGATGACGTTGGCCATCCCCAGCCCGGCCTGCGGGCTGAACGACACCGCGCCGCCGCCGAGCGCATCGCTCATGTCGATTGAGAAGCGCGGCCGGTAATCTTTTATCACACCTATGTTTGCGACGTCAGATACCTCGGAGGAAAGCTCGTAGTCCGGCGGTGCGGGCGTCGCGACGGCCACGTCGCCCGCGGGAGTGCCCGCGGGCTCGCGCAGGCTCCAGGCCGCCCAGCCATCCACGGCGTACAGATCCCAGCCGCCCTCCCTGAAGGCGGCGAAGGCCAGGCGGTCCGCCCCGGAGGCGTAGCTCGGGTGCGCCGCGGCGCCCGGCACGTTGGTCAGCCGCCGGACCTCGGCCGCGGTCTCCCCCGCCGCGTCCAGTTGCAACCGGGCCAAGTTCTCCGCGCCGTCGCCGTCGGCCACGACGCACAGCTCGCTGTCGGTGATCCAGGCCGGCTCGCGCCAGCTGCCGGCGGGCGCCGCCAGTTCGACGCGCCGGTCCGCGAAGACGTCCAGCAGGACCAGGCGCGAGGTCTGGCGGTGGCCGGGCTGCACGGCCGCATCGCCGTCGTCGAAGCGGGCCCAGTCCAGGCGGCGCTCCCCGTCCGCGCCGACGGTGAACTGGTAGCGCACCTCCGCGACGGGGTTGTGGGCGAAGGCCAGGCGGCTGCCGTCCGGGGACCAGGCGGGACCCGACTCGTCGCCCGCGTCGTCGGTCATGCGCAGCAGCGCCGTGCCGCCGGCCGCCGGCGCCCGCGCGCTCGCGGCGGCCGGGACGTCCCCCGCGTCCGGTGCGAGGTCGAGCAGGTAGAGGTCCGTGCGACCGGCCACGGTGCCCACCAGGGCGATCCAGCGGCCGTCGGGCGACCAGGCCGGCGACGAGGCCCCGTCCAGGTCCAGGCGCACGTCGCGCGTGGAAGCGCCGGTCGCGACCTCGACGGTGTGCAGGGTCTCGGCGTTGCCGCTGCGCGCCACGAAGGCGACCTCGCGCCCGTCGGGCGAGAAGGCCGGCCGGCTGCGGTAGGGATGCAGCGATTCGAAACGGCTCGCGCGCTGGCCGCGCGCCAGCCGGCGCAGGACCTGCCCGTCGATGGCAGACATCAGGTACAGGCTCATCAGCCCGTCGCGGTCGGAGAAGTAGGCGATCTGGGTCCCGTCGGGCGACAGCGCGGGGCGGAAGTTGGCGCCGTCCTCGTCCTCGCGGTGGTCGGTCAGGCGCCGGGCGATGTCCTCGGGCTCCTCGAAGCTGCCGTAGGAAGGCCAGGCGAGGCCGCGCACGTAGCGCGCGAAGAGACGGTCCAGCGCCTCGATGTCGAGTCCCAGCGCGGCGTCGAGCACGCGGTCCATGCCGCGGGAGCGGTTCAGCAGGCGGCACATCTCGGGGATCTTCTCCTCGCCGTAGCGCTCGGAGATCATGCGCAGGGCGGCCTGGCCCTCCTTGTAGACCAGGAACCCCCCGACCCGGTCCAGGGGCCAGAGGTAGCCGCTGGTGGCCGCGTCGCGCAGGTACATCTCGGCGCCGGGATCCCAGCCGGAGCTGTACCACTCCGCGAGCCCCTCGGCGAACCACAGCGGGATGCGGAAGAACGGCGACCGCGACGCCGTGCTGCGCGAGCTGCCGAAGACCATGTCGAACATGAAGACGTGCACCAGCTCGTGGCGCAGGACGTGCACGAAGTCGGCGTGGGACTCCTCGTAGGGCAGGACCATCCGGTTGCGGACGGGCTCGGTGAAGCCGCCGGTGCCCTCGCCGAGCAGGTCGTCGGCGACGTTGGTCTGCGCGAAATCCGTGTGCGAGGAGTACAGGATGAAGGGGATCCGCCGCTCCAGCTCGTGGCCGAAGCGGGCGGCGTACTCGGCGTAGGTGCGCTCGGCCACGATCGCGGCGCGGACGGCCAGTTCCTCGGCGTCCGCGGCGTGCGTGATCTCGAAGTGCGGCGTGACCAGGACGCGGCGCGCGACGTTCGCGGTCTGGACCTTGTTGCGGCCGAAGTAGTAGGCGTCCGCCGGCGCCGCCGCCAGCACGAACAGCGCGGCCAGGGCCGCGGCGACGCATCGGCTGGTCATCATCGTCCGCTCCCCTCCTTCAGTACTCGAACCGGTACTTCAGGTCCAGGTTGTAGGTGGTGTCCCCGAGGATCTCGTTGGCCCGACGGCTGACCTCCGACTGCAGCAGCAGGTGGTCGTTGATCTGGTACTCGACGACGATCTCGCGGTCCTGGTCCGTGACGGCCTGGGCGAACTTCACGTAGAGGTCGCGCCCGATGTACTTCCCGACGCCGATGAGCGTCTGCGTCGTGCCGTCCTCGCGGACGCGGCCGCTCTCGATGTCGAAAGTGTCCACCAGGTCCAGCTCCGCCGCCACCTCGCGCTCCAGGAGGTTGAACCCGGCGGCCATCGTGCCCTGGCGGACGGCCGACGTAGCGGGCACGTCCGAGGCGTTCGGCGTCATGCCCAGCAGCATGCGTTCGATGTTGCTGCGCGCGTAGCCGCTCTCGGAGCGGAACGCGACCTGCGGGGCCAGCGCCGAGCCCGTCACGTCCACGTAGATCTTCTCCAGCCGGCGCGAGCCGCCGTCGAAGGCCGGCAGCCGCACGGAAGTCTCGGCGGTGAGGCCCACCTCGGGAATCACGCCGCGTTCCTGCGTGAAGTCCAGGCCGCCGTAGCTGACCTTGAAATCGTTGTTGAACACCGGCAGGCGCCCCTGGTCGATGTTGAGGTGGCCGCTGAGGTTCATGCCGCCCATGTCGCGCAGCAACCGCACTTCCCCGCTCAGGAACAGCTCCATCGTGCGGTTGACGACCCGGATGCTGCGCGGCGGCGCCTGCAGGCGCAGGTCCGCCAGCCAGTCCGGGGCGACGGTGGCCACGCGCGGGTCGCTCACGCTCGGCTGCTCCGAGAAGTCGCCGGTGAAGCGCGCCTCGATGATCTCCAGGTCGCCCGCGAAACTCGGCACGAGCAGCTCGTCGGGTCCGACCTTGACGCCGGTCAGGGAGATGCCGCGCCCGCGCACCAGGGCCCGCAGGTCCGGGATCGAGGCGACCAGGAAGCGGTCGGCGTCCACCGCGAAGTCGAAGCGCTCCAGCACCAGCCCCTTGAAGGTGAGCGTGCCCCCGCCCGCCAGCGAGCCGCGGGCGCCCTCGCGCGCGCGCAGATCGCGGACCGTGAGCACGTCGCCCTCCCACTCGCCGTCGCAGGACACGCCGGCGTAGACCTCGCTCAGCCCCCGCAGGACGCAGGACCCGTCGCGCAGGGTGACCCGGCCGTGGTACAGGGGGTGGTTCGCGGGGCCCTCGACGACGAGCGTCAGGCCGCCGCGGCCCCCCGACTCGACGAAGGCGTTGCAGGTGCGCGCCAGCGGCTTCAGGTCGGTGTCGTCGGGGATGGACAGGCTCATCAGGAACGGGCCGTCGACCGGCGAGACGGGGACCGAGAGGAAGTCCAGCTGCAGCGGGATCTCGAGGCGGCCCGTCAGCGGAAGCGTCTCGCGCCGGCCGGCGAGATCGCCCAGCGTCAGCACGCCGTCGGCGTAGCCGACCGTGCCGCGCAGCTCGTCGAGGTGCAGCCAGTGGACGTTGAAGGGCCGGCTCTCGATCCCGCCCGCGATCACGGGCCGCCGCGTGTCGCCGGAGAGCTTCAGGCTGCCGTCGAAGGCCCCGGACAGACGGTCCAGCGAGGGGATCGCGAACTGGTCCAGGAACGCCCAGTCGGCGTCCTCGATGTCCAGGTCGAGGTCCAGGGCGGCGCCGTCCCAGAAGCCGCGCAGGCCGACCCCGGGGTGGGACACCAGGCCGCGGGCGTGGACGCGGCCGTAATTGCTGACCAGGTCCAATGCGCGCAGGTCGAGGTTGCCCTCGTAGAACAGCGCCGAGACCGTCAGGCTGTCCAGGTCCGCCTGCGGCAGGCGGCTGCCGGTCAGCCGCGCCTCGAGCCCCACCAGCGGTTCCGCCGGGCTGCCGCCGAGGGAGAGCTGGGCCGAGACCTCGCCGTTGAACACGTCGTCGCCGGGCAGGAACAGGTTCACCAGGCCCAGATCGAAACGCTCGAGCGCGACCTCGCCGTCGAGCGCGCCGGCTGTCTCGTCCCAGACGCCGTGCGCGTCCAGTTCGCCGAAGCGCGACGCGAGCAGCACGCGGTCCACCTGCAGGCGCCCCGGCCCCGTCTGGAACAGCGCGGGTTCGGACAGCGACCAGCGGCTGCCTTCGAGCGTGATCTCGAGCTGCGGCACCTCGAAGTCGGCGAGCCCGTCGTGGAAGCGGCCGCGGCCGCGCAGCACGATGGTCGTGTCCCCGCGCGCCGTGCGGAAATGCTCGATCACCACGGCGTCGCTCGACACCGCGCCGACGCCGGTGAAGGCGCCCATGGGCACGCCCGCCAGCACCAGTCCGCCGCCGACCGCCTCGAGCGTGGCCGCCGGCGCGCCCAGGACGTCCTCGATCGCCAGGTTCACCCGGCAGCTGTCCAGGGACAGGGCCGACACGCCGGCCTCGCGCAGGATCGCCGCCCCCGCGAACCGGTAGACGGGATCGCGGCCGGTCACCTCGCCCTCGGCGCCCAGGCGGCCGCGGAGCGCCGGCAGGTCCCATTGCGGCGGCAGACTGCCGAGGTCCGCGACGTCGACGGTCGCCCGGCCCGCGAACAAGCCGGCGCTGTCGGCGCGACCGCTCAGGTGCGCCCGCTGTCCCCGATAGGCCAGGTCGAGCGTCCGGAAGGTGACGCCGGCCGGGTCGGCGTCGACCTCCACGCGCATGGTGTCGAACGGCACGTCGGCGATGAAGCCGTCGCTGAGCCAGCCGCTCACCTGCGTCAGGTCGGCGGCGTCGCGCCGCCACAGGTGCAGCCAGCCGTGCCCGCCCGTGGGCGGCAGGTCGGTCTCCGGCACCAGGCCCTGCGAGAGGTCGACATCCGCGACGTCGCCCTCGAGCACGAAGGTCACGTCCAGGGGATCGGTGACGTCGAACACCCCGTCGCCGGCGAACCAGGCGCCGTTGATGCGGCCTTCCAGGCTGTCCCAGACGAGTTCGGTCGGCGAGAGGACCGCGCGGCCGCTCATGCCGTCGAGCCGGTAGCCCTCGAGCTCCCCCGTGAACCCGACGTCGAAGCTCACGGTGTCGCCGCGCGCCTTCAGGCGCATCTGCGCGTCGCCGCGGGCGACGAAGCCCAGGGTCATGTCGATGAGGTTCTCGACCTCGGGCACGCTGACGTCCAGGGCGGAGATGTCGAGGTCGAGGTCGCCGTCGTGCCGGCGGGACCCCTCGCAGGTGACGTGGCTCCCGTTGACCAGCGCGCTGAGCTGGCGCACGGAGACGCCCGCGTCGTCGACCTCCACGTAGCCCGTCAGGTCCCGCAGCCGGGTGGCGCGCGAGGCCCAGTCGATGTCGGCGTCGCGGCACGCCAGGACGAGGCCGCCGTCGGCGCGGACTCCGCCGCGCCAGTCCAGCGACGTGATCTGCTCCTCGACGCGGCCGTCCGCCCCCGACACGACCAGCAGCGCGCGACGCACCGTCAGGTCGTCCACGCGGAAGGCCGGCAGGTCGAAGGGGCTGCCCGGCACCGCCGGTTCGCCGGGCGCGCGGGGTGCGCCGCGCCGGGCGCGGATCTCGGCTCCGGCGACCGTCACCCGGCGCAGGGCGAGCGTCCCGCGCAGCAGCTCGCGGAAATCGTACTGCAGTTGCAGCGTGTCGATGCCCACCACGACCACGGCGCCCCGCTCGCCGTGCAGCGAGAGCGTCGCGTCGTGCAGCTCGAGGCCTTTGAGCGGGTTGCCCGCGATCTCGCGGATGCGGATGCTGCCGTCGCTGCCGCGCAGGAGGTGGTTGGTCGCCAGGCGCGCGAACCACGGCGCCAGCAGGCGCGGGTGGGTCCCCACATAGGCCACCGCGCCCAGGAACAGCGCCAAGGCCAGCAGGAGCGTCCAGCGTGTCGTGCGCGCGACCATCGTCCTCTCTCAGAAGGGGAAACCCAGGGAGAAGTGGTAGATCACCTTGTCCTCGGTCACGGAGTCGGACAGCAGGGCCCGCTTGAGCGGGAAGCCGGCGTCCAGCCTGACGGGGCCGACCGGAGTGTCGAGCCGCACGCCGCAGCCGACGCTGTAGCGGTAGTCCCAGAGCTTCGTCGACGCGTCGTCCTGCGACGCGCGGGCGTACGACCGCCAGCGGAAGCTCCGCAGCCGGATGTCGCGGGCGTTCTCCCAGACGTTGCCGCCGTCGACGAAGGCCACGCCGTCGAGGCGCCAGGACCGCAGCAGGGGCAGCGGGAAACGCCACTCGACGTTGGTCAGCAGCAGGTAGTTGCCCCCGCGGGCCGGCTGGTCGGACAGGGGCACGTCGCTGGCGAGCTCCAGCGAATCGAGCACGGCCTGGTCTGTGATCTGGGGGCCGAGGCTGCGCTCAAGGTAGCCCCGGACCGTGGTCGCGCCTCCGGCGAAGAAGCGCTCCTGGTAGGGCACGCCGTCGGCGCCGCGGGCCCGGGATCCGGCGTACGGGCGCACGATCCCGGCGCTGGCGCGCATGGCGAGCACGCCGCCCAGGGGGAAGGACCGGTAGCCCTGCCAGCTCGCCGAGACCTTCACGAAGGAGTTGTCGCCGCCGAGCGGGCCGCCGGCGACCTCCAGCCGCGTCGTCTGGGTCTCGCCGCGCCGCGGCCGCAGCGGATCGTCGCGGCCCTCGTTCTGGAAGGACCAGCCCAGCGAACGGGTGTCCCGTGGGCGCAGGTCGCTGGCTTCGAAGGCCGCGCGCAGGGGCGCCTTGGCGTCGGGATGCAGGGAGGGGTCGACCTCCTCGATGCGGGCCTCCACCGCGTGGCTGACGCGCGGGCCGCTGCCGAACCGCGTGCCGACCGAGAGACCGCGGGACATCAGGTTCAGGCCCGACTCGCCGCGCGTCTCCTTGCCGACGTAGACGCCGGAGTCGAGCCGCAGGCGGCCGAGCACGCCGGGATAGGTGTGCAGCAGGTCGTAGCGGTAGTTCAGTTCGGGATGCACGGGGCCGTCGGTCAGGCGCTGGACGTCCTCGTAGTTCAGGGAGTTGCGGGAGCTCGCGCGCAGGCGCTGGCCGGTCCCGAACAGGTTGTTGTGACCCCAGGCCGCGAGCAGGCGGATCCGCTCGCGGGAGCCGACGCCGAGACCGAACTCGTAGTAGGCGGGCTTGCGCTCGACGACTTCCACCAGCAGCCGGGTCGTGCCCGCGACGGAGTCGGTGTCGACCGGCCGGAACCCCACGTCGCGGAACAGCGAGGTGTCGAGCAGCCGCCGCTGCGAAGCCTCGACCTCGCTCCAGCGGAACAGGTCGCCGGGCTTCATCGACAGTTCGCGCCCGATCAGGTCGAGCCGGGTCAGGCGGCGTCCCTCGACGGTGATGCCGGCGATCCGGTAGATCTTGCCCGGCGCGATCTCGTAGACCAAGTGCGCCAGCCGGCGCGCGGGGTCGGCCGTGGCCGAGGTCGTCATCACGGGCCGGATCTGCGCGAGCATGTGCCCGCGCTCCCACAGGCGGGTGCGCAGGAGGTAGATGTCGGTGCCGAGGTCGTTGAGGTCCGCCGGGGCGGCCACCCCCGCGACGTAGTGGAGATCGGCCAGGAGTTTTTCGGGATCCAGAACCTCAACATCATCGCCGTCGGCGTCCACGGCGTCCGCGACAGGCTCCGCGGCGTCCGCGATGACGACCTCGACCACGTCGAGAATAGTCTGCGGCCCCTCCACGATGCTGATGTGGAGCACGTCGCCGCGCTCGTCGACGTCCGTCTGCACCGAATCGAGCTGGACGGACACCTGGTGGAAGCCCCGCTGGCGGTAGTAGCGCGTCAGCAGGCGGAGCTCCGCGTCCAGCAGGTGGGGCTGGTAGAGCGCCGTGCGGTCGCCGAAGCCCAGGATGGCCAGCGGATGGAAGGACCGCTTCTCGCGGATCTTCATGACGGCCTTGAGGTCGGCGGCGGGAACCGCGACGTTGCCGCGCAGTTCGATGCGCTGCAGCAGGTGCTGCTGCAGCCCGAACTCCAGCTCGCTCTCGGCGGACGCGGCCGCGGCGGCCAGGACGCAGACCAGCAGGCCGGCCGCGGCCAGGAAGGCGCGCGGCGACCGGCCGGGCGGCTCTGCACGATGTGGGATCCGAACTTGCATCTTGCCCGTCGCGCCGCTTCGGTGTAGGAACGTGGGGTGCCCCGTTCGGGGCAGCATATCATGGAGGCTCCCGTGACCGTCATCTGGAATACGCGCCGACGCCCCCGGTTCCCGCCCGCCGCGGGAACGGCGGCGACCCTGCTGTTGCTCGCCGCGGCGGGCTGCGGTCCGGAAGGCGGGCGACCGCTGCGGCTGGCCGACCTGAAGCCCGCCGAGCGCGAGTACGTCACCCGTTTCGTCGTGCTGGAACGGGCCCGCGCCGTGGCCCTGGTCGATCGCGGGACGGGCGAGGCCCTGCTGGATTCCCTGGCCGCCGCCTGGGGCGACAGTTCCCTGGCCGGGGCGCGGGCCGCCCTGCCGGCCGACCCCCGCCGCCAGGCGCTGCTGCACGGCCTGCTCGGCCGGATCCTGCGCGCGGAACAGGACTCGCTGCTGGACGCGCCGCGTCCCGGCCGGCTGGACGCGCCCCTGCCCGACCCGCCGGCGAACGCCGACGAGGCGGGCGACGGCGAAGGCGCAGACCCCGCGCAGGGTTGACACGGGTCATTGCCCCGGCAGGATCTTCAGCACGTCCACCACGATCACGAAGGTCATGAACAGCAGGAGCATGATCAGGCCCACCTGCGTGGCGATGGCCTGGACGCGTTCGTGCACCCGGCGGCCCATCACCATCTCGAGCAGGATGAAGACCACGTGGCCGCCGTCCAGGACGGGGATCGGCAGCAGGTTCAGCAGGAAGAGGTTCACCGAGAAGAAGGCGATGAACTGCATCAGGTGGCTGAAGCTCCAGCGCAGCATCTCGCCGGCGACCTGCCCGATGCGGATCGGCCCCCCCACCGCCTCCATGCCCAGCTGGCCCGTGAAGAAGTTGCCGAGGACCCCGACCGTCGAGGTGATGGTGGCGATCGTCGCCGACACGCCGATGCGCAGGGCGTGCAGGAGTCCCACGGGGCGGGACTCGTAGCGCCGTTCGAAGAAGATGCGGCCGATCGTCGAGTCGGGCTGCACCTCTTCGGCGGTCGGGACGATCGGACGCTCGAAGGTCTCCCCGCCGCGCTCCCAGCGCACGGACACCGGCACGCCGGCTTTCGCGTTGATCACCCGCGCGATGTCGTTGAACGACGTCACCGGCTCGCCGTCCAGGGCGACCACCCGGTCGCCGCCCTGCAGGCCGGCGCGCCCGGCCGGCCCACCCTTCTGCACCAGCCCGACGACGTTGTCGTGGGGTTCCAGGCCGATCTCCCAGCGGCCGGCGGCGTCGCGGCGCGGCTGCAACGAGGTGGTGGCCCGCGCGCCGTCGCGCTCGTAGGTCAGGGTGGCGGCGCCGCCGGCGGACTGCGCCGAGGACAGCAGCCCCGCGGTCAGCTCGTCCCAGGTCGTCACGTTCTCGCCGCCGACTTCGAGGACCCGGTCCCCGACCTGCAGGCCGGCTGCCGCGGCCGGCGAGCCGTCGGCCACGCCGCCGACTGTGGTGACGGGAATCACGAGAAGGCCGCTGCTCAGCACGGTCAGCGTGTAGAGGATCAGCGCCAGCAGCAGGTTCGCCACCGGGCCCGCGGTCACCACGGCCAGCCTCTGCCACGCGGGACGGTTGCGGAAGTGGCGGGACTCCGGGATGGGGTCGTCCCGCAGCGCCGCGGCGCGGTCGCCTTCGACCGTGCCGATGGGGTAGTGGTGGGCGTCGCGGGTCGCGGTGTCCTGGATCTCCTCGAGCACGCCCTCGCCGGCCATCTTCACGTAGCCGCCGAAGGGGGCCACCGAGATCGCGTACTCGGTCTCGCCGAAGCGGCGGCGCAGCAGCTTGGGGCCGAAGCCGATCGAGAAGGTCTTCACGTAGATGCCGGTCCACTTGCAGACGGCGAAGTGGCCCAGCTCGTGGATGATGATGACGATGCCCAGCGTCAGGGCGAAGGCGATCAGGGTCGAGAGCACGGGACCTCCACGTCGGTCGGGACAGGCGGCGTCAGCGCCGCGCGCGAACTGCGATGAGGCGCTGCGCGGCGCGCCGCGCCGCGGCGTCGGTCTCCAGGGCCTCGGCCAGGCTGCCCACCGGGCCGCCCGGCAGGTCGTCGAGCGTCGCCGCGATGACCGCAGCAATATCGGCGAACCCCAGCCGATCGTCCAGCAGCGCGGCCACCGCGGTCTCGTTGGCGGCGTTCAGGATGATGGGCGCGCGGCCGCCGGCCTCCCCCGCGCGACGGGCCAGGGCCAGGCACGGGAAGCGTTCCGGGTCGGGCGCCTCGAAGCGCAGCTCGCCCAGGCGCGCGAGGTCCAGGCGCTCGGTCGCCAGCGGCCAGTGGCGCTCGCCGGCCAGTGCGTAGAGCAACGGGACCCGCATGTCCGGCGCGCCGAGCTGGGCCACCACCGCGCCGTCGCGGAAAACCGCGAGGGAGTGGACGATCGAGCCGGGATGGACCACCACCTCGATGTCGCGGTAGGCCACGCCGAACAGCACGTGCGCCTCGATGACCTCCAGCCCCTTGTTCATCAGGGTCGCCGAGTCGACGGTGATCTTCGGCCCCATGTTCCAGGTGGGGTGGCGCAGGACCTCGTCCTTGCGCGCGGCGGCCATCGCGGCGGCCTTCCAGGTGCGGAAGGGCCCGCCCGAAGCGGTCAGCACCAGGCGCTCGAGCTCCTCGGCGGTCCGGCCGGACAGGCACTGGGCCAGCGCCGAGTGCTCGGAGTCGACCGGAACGATCTCCGCGCCGCCGCGCAGGACGGCCTCGCGCACGAGCCCGCCGCCGACCACGAGGGATTCCTTGTTCGCCAGCGCGATCCGCCGCCCGGCGGCGGCCGCGGCCAGCGTCGGGGCGAGCCCCGCGGCGCCGACGATGCCGTTGACGACGCAGTCGGCCCCCTCCAGCGCCGCGATCGCGTCCAGGCCCTCGGGTCCGGGCGGCAGCAGGCGGCGACCGAGCAGGGGATCCCGCGCCGCCGCGCTCACGGCACGGGGGTCGGCGAACGCGACCGCCGGCGCGGACGCAGCTCCGGCCGCCTCGAGGCGGCGCACCAGCGCGGCCAGTTCGTCCACGCGGGACCAGGCCGCCAGGCCGACGACCTGCAACCGGTCGGGCTGCTGCACGGCGAGGTCGACGGCCTGGACGCCGATCGAGCCGGTCGCGCCCAGGATCACGACCCGCACCGGCAGCCGCGGTTCACGCGGGGAGCCGCCGATCCGGTAGAGCGGTTCGGTGCGTGAGCCGGCGTCCGGCGGCTGCCGGTTCCCGTCAGCGCGCAACGTTCGCGACTCCGAAAAGGACCAGGGCGTAGTACACGACCGGGGCGTTGAACAGCAGGGAGTCGAAGCGGTCGAGGATGCCGCCGTGGCCGGGCAGCAGGTCGGCGGTGTCCTTGACCCCGGCGTCGCGCTTGAGCATCGACTCGACGAGGTCGCCGACCTGGCCGGTCACGCCGCAGACCGCGCCGAGCAGGCCACCCTGGAGCGGCGACAGGAAGGGCGCGAAGGTGCCGGCGGCGACGAGGCCGGCGGCCGTGGCCCCCAGGACGCCGCCGACGGCGCCCTCGACCGACTTGCGGGGGCTGACCCGCGGCAGCAGGGGACGGCGGCCCACGGCGACGCCCACCAGGAAGGCCAGCGTGTCGCAGGCCCAGGTCAGCGCCGCCAGCAGCGCGATCGCCCGCAGGCCCGAAAAGCCGTCCACGCCTTCGCGGGCCGTCGTCTCCCGCAGCAGCACGAGGAAGCCCCCCAGCCAGCCGACGTACAGGGCGCCGAAGAGGGTCACCGCGACATGGTTCAGCGAGCGGTCCATGTTGCGCCGCATGAGCTCGACGGTCATCACCGCCAGCAGCGCGGCCGTCAGGACGGGCACGGCCGCCGCGGGGCCGTGCGCGACCGCCCAGGCGCAGGCCAGGGCGGCCAGCGTCCCGATCACCTTGAACGGGCCGTAGCCCTTGGCGCTCATCAGCAGCAGGAACTCGCGCACGCCCAGCAGCACCAGCAGGCCGATCAGCGCCCGGAAGACCAGACCGCCCTGCACCGCGGCTGCTGCCAGCAGCGGTACGCCGAGCACCGTGACGGCCGCGCGCGGCACCAGCCCCGCCCCCAGCAGTCGTCCCCACAGGCCGGCGCGGGGTTCCCGGCTGCCGTCCCCGCGGTTCACGACCGGACCTTGAACAGTTTCCGCCAGCGGGAGACGTCGAAGGGGGCGGCCGCGGGATCGTCGCCGTCGTGTTCGCCGCCGACGTCGCCGAAGCGGCGCTCGCGGCTCTGGTAGTCGGCGACGGCGGCGAGCAGGTCGCCCTCGCCGAAGTCCGGCCACAGCACGGGCGTGAAGTGGATCTCGGCGTAGGCGGCCTGCCAGATCAGGAAGTTCGAAAGGCGCAGTTCGCCGCTGGTGCGCACGACCAGGTCGGGGTCGGGGATGTCGGGGGCGTAGAGGCCGGTACGGAACGCCGCCTCGTCGATGTGCGCGGGGTCCAGCTCGCCCGCGGCGACCCGCGCCGCGAGCCGCGCACAGGCGCGCAGGATCTCGGTGCGTCCGCCGTAGGCCAGCGCGAGGTTGAGCACCATGCCCTGGTTGCCGTCCAGCGACGCGATGACCGACTCCAGGGCCGCGCGGGCCCGCGCCGGGATCAGGTCCAGCTCCCCGGTGGCCACCAGCCGCACACCCTGGCGGTGCAGTTCGTCGCGCTCGCCGCCGAGGACCTCTTCCAGGAACGACCAGAGGGCGCGCACTTCGGCCTGGGGCCGCTTCCAGTTCTCCTGCGAGAAGGTGTAGAGGGTCAGGTGGCGCACGCCCAGCCGCACGGCGGCCTCGACGGTGCGGCGCACGGCGTGGCGGCCCGCGCGGTGGCCGGCCACCCGGGGCAGGTGCCGGCGCTGGGCCCAGCGGCCGTTGCCGTCCATGATGATGGCGACGTGCTGCGGGATATTGCCGGCGGCCAGGACCTGCTCCCGCAGTTCCTGCATCCCCGGTTCTTCCCGTCGCTCGTCCATGCCTCAGATCTCCATGATTTCTGCTTCTTTGGCCCGGACGATCCGGTCGATCTCCTCGCAGAAGCGGTCGGTGAGCTTCTGGACGGCGTCGCGCGCCGCGCGCTGCTCGTCCTCGGTCAGCGTGTCGCTCTTCTTGATGCGGTCGTTGGTGTTCTGGCGGGCCTTGCGCACCGCGACCTTGCCCTGCTCGCCGAAGTCGCGGACCGTCTTGGTGTACTGGCGGCGGCGGTCCTCGTTGAGCTCGGGAATCGGCACGCGCACCAGGACTCCGTCGTTCGACGGGTTCAGCCCGAGGTCGGCGGCCATGATCGCCCGCTCGATGTCCTTGAGCGTGCTGCGGTCGAAGGGCGCCACGGTCAGCATCCGCGGTTCCGGCACGCCGATGCTCGCCAGCTGGCGCAGGGGCGTCGGCGCGCCGTAGTACTCGACGCGCACGGAGTCCAGCAGCGCGGGGCTGGCCTTGCCGGTGCGGATCTTCGCCAGGCGGTGGGTCAGCGTCTCGATCTGCTCCTCCATGAGGAGCTCGGCTTCCTGGGTGAGTTCATCGCTCATAGCTTGCGCTCCTTGGCGACCAGGGTCCCGGCGTCCTCGCCCCGGATCACCCGCAGGAGGTTCTCCGGATCACTGATGTCGAAGACCAGGATCGGCATGCCCTGCTCCGCGCAGAGCGTCACGGCCGTCAGGTCCATGACCTGCAGACGGCGGTCGATCACCTCGTCGTAGGTGAGGAACGGGAAACGGACGGCGTCGGGGTGGACGTGCGGGTCCTTGTCGTAGACGCCGTCGACCTGCGTGCCCTTCAGCAGCGCGTCCGCCTGGATCTCGGCGGCGCGCAGGGCGGCGGCGCTGTCGGTCGTGAAGAACGGGTTGCCGGTGCCCGCCGCGTAGATCACGACGCGTCCCTTCTCCATGTG
>JAUSBL010000061.1 GCA_030658975.1 Candidatus Latescibacterota bacterium | reverse complement strand
AGTGCCAACAGGAGTGCCTGAGGCGCAACCCGGGACACCGCAACGCGCGGGTGGCCCTGGAAATGATGGAATACCGGAGTATAATTGCCGACTAACAAATGACGGCAAGGCGCGCCGCACTTTTCAACCAGCGTTGACTATATTCGACTTGCTAGGCATAAAGCCGCTGACTAGTTTTGCACAGCGACCGCCACGGTGTTCGTACCTCATTGATCAGCAACCGGTTGCCGCGGCGGCCAGGCGATTTCACCAGGACCTCGGGCACCTTGGCCGGACCGCTTCCTGCGGCCGGCTTGGCGAGGAAGGGGAGCGGAGCCATGGCCAGCGAAGCTCAGTCCCGCTACAAGATGGTCAACGTCCGGCCCGGGCACGTCATCATGGAGCATGACGTCCTGAGCCACGCAGCCCGTTCCTACTTCTGTGACGAACCCATCCCGCCGCGCGAAGACTATCGCGAAGGTCCGCATCGCTGGCGCTACGCGGGCATGGCGCAGTCCTTCCAGTTCGACATCCTCGACGAGCAGACGAGCGAGACCGTCCCGCTGCGCGAGATGCTCGGCCTCGTCTACTACGCCAACGCCAAGAGCGACAGCACCCTGCACCGCCTCGGCACGATCGCGCACGACAACGGGATCTCGGTCTACGCGGTCGTGGCCTACGAGAACCCGGACGGGTCGGTGCGCGTGCTGGACGGCGAGAAGGTGCGGCTGCTCAACGCGCTGTTCAACGGACGTCTGCGCACGCCCGGCAAGAAGGTCCTGATTCTGCCGGATCTCTTCGATCTCTACCGCACGGTGTCCTACGGGGACATCATGATCGACTTCGGCCTGGCGTCGATGGAACCGGACGAGGTCTAGACTCGCCAACTCAAGGAGCCCGAGCATGAAACTGTCGGTCCTCGCGGAGAAGCTGGCGCTCAAGCCCGTCACCGCGATGTATGACAAGGAGATCTCCGGCGTCTACATCTCCGACATGGTGAGCGACGTCATCGCCAACGCGAAACCCGGCGACCTGCTGGTGACGGTGCAGATCCACAACAACGTGATCGCCGCCGCCAACCTCGTCGACATCGCGGGCATCGTGGTCACCCAGGGCAAGCTGCCGTCGGAAGACGTCAGGAAGATGGCCGAAAAGGCTCAGATTCCGATCTTCTCGACCGATCTGAGCCGCTGGCAGGTCACGACCATGCTGTACGAAGCCGGGGTGCGCTGAACCGCTGCCAATCCCGGGAGTCGCCGAGATGCTGATGCAGGAACTGGTCGACCTCCTGAAGTGCCAGGTGATCCTGGGTGCGGAGTTCATGGCGGGCCAGGAAGTGACGGCCTGCTTCGCGGCCGACCTCATGAGCGACGTGCTGGCGTTCTCCCGCCCCGGTTCCCTGCTGATCACGGGCCTCGCGTCCATCCAGTCGGCCCACACCGCCGACGTCGCCGACCTCGCCGGCATCCTCTTCGTCGACGGCAAGACGCCTGCCGAGCCCGTCATCGCCCTCGTCCGCACCCAGCGCATCCCCTTGCTGACGACGGAGCTGTCGATGCCCGACGTGTGCAGCCGTCTGCAGGCGAACGGCCTGGAGCCGGGGGGGCGGCCTTGAACGAGAACCGCTGGAGCACCGGCGAGCCGCGCGTGCCCTGGGAGGGCGCGGAGATCCTCTACAGCGAGATATACCAGATCGTCGGCGACGATTTCGAGCACGGCGGCGAAGCGGCCGCGAAGATCAAGGCGATCCTCAAGCAGTTCGGTCTGGACAACACCGTCATCCGCCGCCTGTCGATCGCCAACTTCGAAGCGGAGATGAACGTCATCATGTACGCGCGCGAGGCCGAGATGCAGCTGCAGGTGCTGCCGACCGCGGTGCGCGTGATCCTGTCCGACCGCGGCGAGGGCATCCCCGACATCGCGCAGGCCCTCCAGGAAGGCTACTCCACGGCCACGCCGCAGATGCGCCAGCGCGGCTTCGGCGCCGGTCTGGGGCTGCCCAACATCAAACGCAACACCGACGAGTTCGAGATCATCTCGACGCCGGGCGTAGGGACAACCCTGCGTTACACCATCCACCTCCAGAGTTGAATATGATGGTCGCCCGCGAACCGTCCATCCTCTTCGATCCGGCCCGGTGCGTGGGCTGTGTCGCCTGCAGCCAGGTGTGCCCGACGAAGGCGATCCGCGTCGCCGGCGGCTGCGCGGTCGTCAAGCCGGAGCTGTGCATCGACTGCGACGCGTGCATCCGCGCCTGCCGCTACGACGCGGTGCAGGCCCGGCTGTCGTCCCCCGCCGATCTCGCGCGCTTCAAGTACAAGGTCGCCATCCCATCGATGACCCTGTACGCCCAGTTCGGTCGCGACATCCATCCCAGCCAGGTGCTCCACGGCCTGACCCGCCTCGGGTTCGACCGGGCCTACGACATGTCGTGGATGAACGAGATGGTCGCCGGCGCCATCGACGCCTCGTTCAGCGAAATGGCAGGACCGTGGCCGAAGATCTCGGTCACCTGCCCGGCGATCGTGCGGTTGGTGCAGGTCCGCTATCCGGACCTGCTCGCCAATCTGGTCCAGATCGAAACCCCGCGGGAACTGGCCGCCAAGGTGCTGCGTCGGCGGGTGGCCGCCGAGCAGCAGCTCCAGCCGCAGGACATCGGCATCTTCTTCATCACCCCCTGCACGGCGATCATGAACTCGATCGTGGCGCCCGTCGGCCTGGAGCAGTCCAACCTCGACGGAGCCTTCGCCATCAGCGAGATCTGCGGTCCGTTGCTGAAGGCCATGAAACTCGGCGGGGCGGAGGAACGCGACGACCAGATCAGCCGCGCCGGGATCAGGTGGGCGACGTCCGGCGGCGAGCTGCTGGGCATGCGCAACACCAACACGATGTCGGTCCACAGCCTGCGCGATGTCCAGTACGTCTTCGACCATCTCGAAGCCGGCAAGTTCCAGAGCGTCGACCTGATCGAGGCCTACATCTGTCCGGACGGCTGCATCAGCGGCGGCCTGACGATCGAAGGGCGTTACGCGGCCGGACGCAACCTGCAGCACATCGGCCGCCGGCTGGGCACCCAGAGCCTGTTCAAAGAAGAAAAAGTGCGCTCGCTGATGCGGGAGCACTTCTTTGATCTCGAGGAGGAGATCAAGGCGCGCACGGTCCGGCCGGCCGCCCAGGACCTGCGGCGGGCGATCGCGCTCGAGCGCGAGCGGCAGGAGCTGCTAGCCCGGTTGCCCGGTAAG
>JAUSBL010000047.1 GCA_030658975.1 Candidatus Latescibacterota bacterium | reverse complement strand
CATGCTGATCCGCGATTACTAGCGATTCCGACTTCATGCAGTCGAGTTGCAGACAACAAACCGAACAGAGGCCGGCTTTTTGGGATTCGCTCCACCTTGCGGTCTTGCAGCCCATTGTACCGACCATTGTAGCACGTGTGTAGCCCCGGACGTAAGGGCCATGATGACTTGACGTCGTCCCCACCTTCCTCCGGTTTGTCACCGGCAGTCTCCTTAGAGTTCCCAGCTTTACCTGATGGCAACTAAGGACAAGGGTTGCGCTCGTTGCGGGACTTAACCCAACATTTCACGACACGAGCTGACGACAGCCATGCAGCACCTGCACAGGTGCCCGAAGGAAACCGTGTTTCCACGGCGATCACCTGCATGTCAAGTCCGGGTAAGGTTCTTCGCGTTGCATCGAATTAAACCACATGCTCCACCGCTTGTGCGGGCCCCCGTCAATTCCTTTGAGTTTCAACCTTGCGATCGTACTCCCCAGGTGGGGCACTTAATGCATTAGCTACGGCACTGAAGGGGTGAAGTCCTCCAACACCTAGTGCCCATCGTTTACGGCTAGGACTACCGGGGTATCTAATCCCGTTTGATACCCTAGCTTTCGTTCCTCAGCGTCAGTACCGCCCCAGATGGCCGCCTTCGCCACTGGTGTTCCTCCTGATATTTACGCATTTCACCGCTACACCAGGAATTCCACCATCCCCTAGCGGACTCAAGACCAGCAGTATCAGAGGCAATTCAACGGTTGAGCCGTTGGCTTTCACCTCTGACTAACTGGCCCGCCTACGAACCCTTTATACCCAGTGAATCCGAACAACGTTTGCGCCCTACGTATTACCGCGGCTGCTGGCACGTAGTTAGCCGGCGCTTCCTCTGGAGGTACCTTCAACCCCCGCGGGTATTGACCGCGGGTATTTATTCCCTCCTGACAGAGCTTTACGACCCTAAGGCCTTCATCGCTCACGCGGCGTCGCTCGGTCAGGCTTTCGCCCATTGCCGAAGCTTCTCGACTGCTGCCTCCCGTAGGAGTCTGGGCCGTATCTCAGTCCCAGTGAGGCCGGACACCCTCTCAGGCCGGCTACCCATCGTCGCCTTGGTGGGCCATTACCCCGCCAACTAGCTAATGGGACGCGGGACCATCCTTCAGTGACAGCTTGCAAGCAGAGGCCATCTTTCAGCCGGCAGCCATGCGGTCGCCGGATCGTATGCGGTATTAGCAGTTCGTTAGAACTGTTGTCCCCCGCTGAAGGGTAGGTTTCCCACGCGTTACTCTCCCGTTCGCCACTTTACTCATCCCCCGAAGGGAACTTTCTCGTTCGACTTGCATGCCTAATCCACGCCGCCAACGTTCGTTCTGAGCCAGGATCAAACTCTCCGTTGTAAAAAATATACAACAGGAATCGTTTCCTGTTTTTCGCAAGACAAGACGTGATGGATCCTGCGATCCGACACGTCCGACTCGGAATCGTCGGGAATGTCTCGTACGCTATTCCGTTGTCAAAGAGCCGACCCAGGCGCAGAGCGCTGGCCGTGCCCGTTTAAGGGCCGACGGCAGAATGTATCCGAGTCGTGCGAAGTTGTCAAGCGTCTTTCGATAAAAACTTTGACTGCTTCTGACCCGTCCTGCCGATCCCCCGGAGGGCAACCCCGGTCCCGCACCTATCGGCTTGCGCCGCAATCGGTACGGGCGCGCAATCTAGTTGCGGCCCACCCCCTTGTCAAAGGAATAATCCGCGAATGGCGAAATATCCGTGAAATGGCGGTTGGAGCGCCGCAACCGCCTTCCCTGCTTGTTCCTGGCCGCAGTCTGCGCTAGGGTTCCCAGCATGAAAAACCTCCTGGAAGGCTCCATCTCCCCGCGCCGCGTGCGCATCGCGCTGATCGCCGTGGCCGGCCTGCTGCTGCTGGGCGTGGGCGCGGGGCTCACCGCCGTGCGCCGCCTCTCGCGCGACCTGCCGTCTCCCGAGCGCATCCTGACCATCGAGCCCGCGCGCAAGACGCTCGTGCTCGGAGCCGACGGCAGCGTCATCCACGAGTTCTTCGTGGAGAACCGCACGATCGTGACGCTGGACCGCATCCCGCGCCGCCTGCAGGAGGCGGTGGTCGCCATCGAGGACCGCCGCTTCTACGCCCACTACGGCCTGGACATGAAGCGCTTCGTCAAGATCGTCTGGGTCAACCTGACCTCGTCGTCCAGCCCGGGCGCCAGCACCATCACGCAGCAGCTGGCCCGCAACCTTTTCCTGACGCTGGACAAGACGGTGACGCGCAAGGTCAAGGAGATGATCCTCGCCCTGCAGCTGGAGCAGACCTACAGCAAGGACGAGATCCTGGCGATGTACCTCAACCAGGTGAACTTCGGCAGCGGCTCCTACGGCGTGCAGTCCGCCGCGCGCACCTTCTTCGGCAAGGACGTCTGGGACCTCGAAGACGGCGAGTCGACCATGCTCGCCGGCATGATCCAGCTGCCGGAAGCCTACTCCCCGCTGCACAACCTGGAGCGCGCCTACCGCCGACGCACGACGGTGCTCGAGTCGATGGTCGCCACCGGGGCCCTCACCCGCGACGAGGCCCGCAGCATCAACCAGACGCGGGTCGTCGTCCGCGACGGCCGCCGCCGCTCGACCACGCCCGCCTTCGCGACCCACTTCGTCGAGGAGATCCGCCAGCACCTCGAGGCGAGCTACGGCTTCGAGGGCCTCTACACCGACGGCCTGCGCGTGACCACCACGCTGGTGCCGCAGTACCAGCACTGGCTGGAGGAGGCCGCCGAGAAGCACCTGCTGCGCCTCGAGCAGGAGAGCCGCTACCCGATGACCAAGGCCCGCTACGACGCGCTCGTCGACGTCGGCAAGCGTCCCGCGCGCGTCGAGTACCTGATGGGCGCCTGCGTCCTGCTGGACACGCGCACCGGCGCGGTGCTGGCCCTCTACGGCAGCCGCGACTACGACGACTACCAGTTCAACCTCGCCATGCAGGCGCAGCGCCAGCCCGGCTCGATCTTCAAGCCCGTCGTCTACCTGACGGCGCTGACCCGCGGCTACTCTCCGTGCTCGATCCTGATGGACGCGCCGGTCTCCCTGAACACCGGCGCGGGCCTCTGGCAGCCGCAGAACTTCGACCACAAGTACCTGGGCCCGATCACGCTGCGCTACGGCCTGAGCCACTCGCGCAACGTCGTCGCGGCCCGGCTCATCGACGACGTGGGGATCGTGCCGGTGATCGAGACCGCCCGCCGCCTCGGCATCACCAGCGAGCTGCCGCCGGTGCTCTCGCTGTCGCTCGGCGCGGGCGAGATCAACCTGGTCGAGATGGTGTCGGCCTACTCCTCCTTCGGCAACCACGGCGTGCGGGTCGAGCCCTACCTGATCACGCGCGTCGAGACGGCCGACGGCGAGGTCCTGGAGGAAGGCGGCGTGCGGCAGCGCGAGGTGCTCGACCCGGCCACGGCTTGGCTGATGGCCGACCTGATGACCTCGACGCTGACCGAGGGCACGGCGCGCGCGGCCCCGCGCTACGGCTTCACCAAGACCGCGGCGGGCAAGACCGGCACCTACAACGAGTACACCGACGCCTGGTTCGTGGGCTTCACGCCGAGCTTCGCCGCCGGCGTGTGGGTCGGATTCGACACCAAGGTGAGCATGGGGCGGGCTGGCACCGGCGCGCACATGGCGCTGCCGATCTGGGCCGAGCTGATGGGCAAGGTGACGGCCGGCCGGCCGGACGAACCGTTCCCGCGTCCCGAGGGCATCGTGCAGAAGCGCGTGTGCCTGCGCACCGGCCTGCTCGCGACCACCGGCTGCGACTCGACGACCGCGGAGTCCTTCCTCGCCGACGGTTTCCCGCGGCGCGCCTGCGACCGCCACGGCGGTTCCCTGCTCGGGCCGGTCGACGGCTGGATCGAGCCGGCGCCGCGCGAGCTGCGCGACATCGAGCTGGAAGACGAGTTCTAGGAGGCGGGCGCGACCGGACCCGCGTCTTCGCGACGGCCGAGGATCAGCGGCGGCGCCGCGGTCGGCGCCTCCTCGATCGCCAGGGCGTCCCGCACCCGCTGCGCCGCGCGCCCGGCGGCCGCGGCGTCGCGCGCCCGGATCCAGGCCAGAGGCTGGCCGCGCGCGACGCGCTCCCCGCGCCGCACCAGGACGTCGATCCCCGCTTCGAGATCCAGCGAGTCCTCGACCCGCCGGCGGGCGCCGCCGATCTCCGCCAGCGCGTGGCCGAAGTCGCGGCAGGCCACCTCCCCGATCCACCCGTCGCGCGCCGCCTCGACCGGCGCGAGACGCGGCGCCAGCGCCAGCCCGAAGTCGGGCCGCTCCGGCGCGAGGCGGCCGCCCTGCGCGGCCACCCAGCGCAGCATGGCGGCGAAGGCCTCGCCGCCGTCCCACGCGCGGCGCACCGCGGCCAGGGCCGCGTCCCGGCCGGCGGCCAAGCCGGAAGTCAGCAGCATCTGGGCGACGAGGTCCTCGGTCAGGGCGACGAGATCGGCCGGGGCGCGCCCGCGGCCGTCCGGCCGCAGCGCGTCGAAGGCCTCGATCGTCTCGCCGGCGTGGCCGACGGCCACGCCGAGCGGCTGGGACATGTCGGAGAAGACGACGGCCATGCGGCGGCCCCAGGCCGCGCCGATGCGCAGCAGCGAGGCGGCCAGCTCCTCGGCGGCCGCGCGGTCGGTCATGAAGGCGCCGGAGCCGACCTTCAGGTCGATGACGATGGTCCGCGGTCCCGCCGCCAGCTTCTTGCTCATGATGCTCGCGGTGATCAGTGGCACGCAGTCCACCGTCCCGGTCACGTCGCGCAGCGCGTAGATGCGGCCGTCGGCCGGGGCGATCCGCGGCCCCTGCCCGACGATGGCGCAGCCGGTCTCGGCCACCACGCGCAGGAAGGCCGCGTTGTCCAGGCGGATGTCGTAGCCGGGGATCGCCTCGAGCTTGTCCAGCGTGCCGCCGGTGTGGCCGAGACCGCGCCCCGACAGCATCGGCACGCAGAGCCCGCAGGCGGCCGCCAGCGGCGCCAGCAGCAGGCTGACCTTGTCGCCGATGCCGCCGGTGGAGTGCTTGTCGGCGGTGGGGGCAGGCAGGCCGCAGAGGTCCAGCTCCTCCCCCGAGCGCAGCATGGCGCCGGTCAGCGCGGCGGTCTCGTCGGGCTGCATGCCCCGGCACCAGATCGCCATCAGCAACGCCGACATCTGGTAGTCCGCGACGCTGCCGTCGGTGAAGCCCGCGACGGCGAACGCGATCTCGCGCTCGTCCAGGGAGACGCCGCGCTTCTTGCGCTCGATGATCTCGACGATGTTCACGGTTCGTCTCCGTTCAGGGGGCTTCCCCTGGTGTGAAGCTGTCGAAGGGGCGGGGCAGCAGCTCGGCCAGGCGGAAAGTCTCGATATCGTCGCCGCGGCCGGCGAGGTGGATGACCAGGCCGGGGGCGAACTCCTGCAGCACCTGGCGGCAGGCGCCGCAGGGCGGCGTCGGGGTGTCGGTGTCGGTGACCACCGCCGCCGCGACGAAATCCCGACAGCCCTCGCTCACGGCCTTGAAGACGGCGGTGCGCTCGGCGCAGATGCTCAGGCCGTAGCTGGCGTTTTCGACGTTGGTGCCCGTGTGGACGCGCCCGTCGGCGCCCAGCAGGGCGGCGCCGACGCGGAAGCGCGAGTACGGCGAATGGCTGCGGGTCATCGCCTCGCGGGCGGCGGCCACCAGCCGGGTCCGATCGTCTTGCGTCACGACTGCCTCCCCGCCGCGGCGCGGACCGCCGCCAGGAAACTGGTCCCGAGGCGCGGCGCCGGGCGCCCGAAGTACTCGGCCAGCGTCGCGCCGAGATCGCCGAAGGTGGAGCGCGTGCCCAGGTCGCGGCCGCCGAAGGCGCCGCCCAGCGTCGCCAGCAGCGGCACGTACTCCCGGGAGTGGTCCGTGCTGGCCGTCGTCGGGTCGTTGCCGTGGTCGGCGGTCAGCAGCAGCAGATCGCCGTCGCGCAGTTCCGCCAGGAAGCCGCCCAGCCAGCGGTCGAAGGCCTCGAGGTCGCGCGCCATGCCGGCCGGGTCGTTGCGGTGGCCCCAGAGCATGTCGAAGTCCACGAGGTTCAGCAGAATCAGCGACGGGCCGGCGCCGGCGCCCGCGTACAGTGCGGCCAGCGCCGCCATGCCCTCGGCGTTGGACTTCGAGGCGATCTTCCCGGTCACGCCCTTGTGGGCGTAGAGGTCGGAGATCTTGCCGATGGCGCGCACCGCGACGCCGGCCGCCGCCAGCTGCGGCAGCAGCAGCTCGTCCGGCGGCTCGACCGAGTAGTCGTGGCGGTTCGGCGTGCGCGCGTAGACGCCGGCGGCGCCCCGGAAGGGCCGGGCGATCACGCGGCTGACCTCGTGGGGCGGCACGAGCAGGCGGCGGGCGGTCTCGCAGACGCGGTAGAGTTCCGCCAGCGGCACGACGTCCTCGTGCGCCGCGATCTGGAAGACGGAGTCGGCCGAGGTGTAGACGATGAGCTTGCCGGTGGCGACGTGCTCGTCGCCCAGCTCCTGGATGATCTCGGTGCCGGACGCCGCCTTGTTGCCCAGCACGCCGTAGCCCGTCGCGGCGGTGAAGGCCGCCAGGACGTCGGCGGGGAAGCCGTCGGGGTAGGTCGGGTAGGGCCGCGCGGTGACGACCCCCATCAGCTCCCAGTGCCCGGTGGTGCTGTCCTTGCCCTTGGACACCTCGGCCATGCGGCCCCAGCAGCCGCGGGGCGCCGCGACCGGCGGCACGCCCGCCACGGCGTGGAGGTTGCCCAGGCCCAGCGAGCCGAGGACCGGCAGAGCCAGCCCGCCCACGGCGGCGGCGGTGTGGCCGAGGGTGTCGTGTCCGGCGTCGCCGTAGTCGGCGGCGTCGGGCAGCGCGCCCACCCCGACCCCGTCCAGGATGATCACGATAGCGTTGCCCACGCGGTGTTCCTCCCGTTGCGTTCGCGTCCGCGGACGGTAGTCCCGCCCCGCGGCGAAGTCAATGCACCAAGGTCGCTCCGGCCGCTCCCGCCCGCACCCCCCGCCCGCCGCCACGGCCGCAGGTCCGGCTTGTGCGCGCGGCGAAACGGGGTACTATGGCCGCATGGAAGACGACCTGTTCGACGGCGAGGGAAGACGGGGACGGTCCGGCGGCGGCGAGCCGTCGGACGCGCCTGCGGGAGCGTCCCTGGGCCGGCCGCTGGCCGACCGTATGCGGCCGCGGCGGCTCGAGGACATCGTCGGCCAGGACGACCTGCTCGGACCGGGCCGGCCGCTGCGGCGCCTCATCGACGGGGACACGCTGCCCTCGCTGCTGCTCTGGGGACCGCCCGGCTGCGGCAAGACCTCGCTGGCCCGGGTCATCGCCGGCGTCACCGCCGCCAACTTCCTCGAGTACAGCGCCGTGCAGGTGGGCAGCCGCGAACTGAAGCTGGTGATGGCCGAGGCGGCCCGCCTGCGGCGGTCCCTGAAGCGGCGCACCATCATCTTCCTGGACGAGATCCACCGCTTCAACAAGGCCCAGCAGGACGCTCTGCTGCCGTGGGTGGAGAAGGGCGACGTGACGCTCATCGGCGCCACGACCGAGAACCCCTCGTTCGAGATCAACGCCGCGCTGCTGTCGCGCACGCGCCTGTTCGTCATGAAGCTGCTGGACGAGGCGGCCCTGACGGGCCTGCTGCGCCGCGCGCTCGCGGACCCCCGCGGTCTCGGCGGCGACGAAGGAGCCGCGCCGCCCTTCGCCGAGGACGCCCTGCGGGCCCTGGCCCTGGCGGCCGACGGGGACGCGCGCGTCGCGCTGAACCTGCTGGAGATGGCGGCCGCGGCCGCGCCGCCGGGCGAGGTCGTCGACGCCGCGGCGATCGCGCGCATGATCCGCGACCGCGCCATCCGCTTCGACAAGGCCGGCGAGGAGTTCTACAACCTGATCAGCGCGCTGCACAAGTCGCTGCGCAACAGCGACCCCGACGCCGCGCTCTACTACCTGGCCCGGATGCTCGAGGCCGGCGCCGACCCGCTCTACGTCGCCCGCCGCCTGACGCGCTGCGCCAGCGAGGACGTGGGCCTCGCCGACCCGCAGGCCCTGGTGCAGGCGCTCGCGGCGCGCGACGCCGCCCAGTTCCTCGGCATGCCCGAGGCGGCGCTGGCCCTGGCCCAGGCCTGCCTGTACCTGGCGCTCGCGCCCAAGAGCAACGCGGCCTACGCCGGCTACGAGGCCGCCGCCGCCGAGGTCCGCCACGGCGTCAACCCGCCGGTGCCGCTGCACCTGCGCAACGCGCCGACGCGCCTGATGGGGGCCCTGGGCTACGGCGAAGGCTACGCCTACGCCCACGACGATCCGGCCGGCGTCGCGGCCATGGACTGCCTGCCGGATGCGCTGCGCGACCGGCGATTCTACGCGCCGACCGCGCGGGGTTTCGAGGCCCGCCTCGGCGAGAGGCTCACGAAGATCAGGGACTGGAAGCAGCAGCGCCGCGACGGCGCCGCACAACCGACGAAAGACGAGGACGCATGAAGCGCATCGGTGTCTTGACGGGTGGGGGCGACGCCGCCGGCATGAACGCGGCCGTGCGGGCCGTGGTGAGGACGGCGCTGACCGGCGGCGCGGAGGTGGTCGGGATCCAGCGCGGCTGGCTGGGCCTGAGCGAGGCGGACGCCAAGCCGATGACCTCGCGCGACGTGGCGGGCATCCTGCACACCGGCGGCACGGTGCTGCGCACGTTCCGCTATCCCGATTTCATCGGCGCCGCGGGGCAGGAGAAGGTCGGCCACGCCCTGAAGAAGCTGAAGCTCGACGGCATGGTGATCATCGGCGGCGACGGCAGCTTCCGCGGCGGCGCGGTCCTGGACAAGAAGTTCGACCTGCCGGTGATGGGCGTGCCGGCGACGATCGACAACGACATCCCGGGCACCGACTTCTCCATCGGCTTCGACACGGCGCTGAACATCGCCGTGGACGCCGTGGACAAGATCCGCGACACGGCCTCGAGCCACGGCCGGATCTTCGTGATCGAGGTCATGGGCCGCTCGTGCGGGCTGCTGGCGATGGAGGCCGGGCTCAGCACGGGCGCCGAGGAGGTCATCGTCCCGGAGATCCCCTTCGACCTCGACGCCATCTGCCAGCGCATCGAGGGCGGCTACGACCGCGGCAAGCAGCACGCGGTGATCCTGGTCGCCGAGGGCGCCGCCAAGGCGCCCTACATCGAGTACGAGCTCAAGAGCCGGCTGAAGCGCAGCATCCGGATGGTGGTGCTCGGCCACGTGCAGCGCGGCGGCTCCCCCTCGGCCTCGGACCGCATGCTGGCCACGCGCTTCGGCGTCGCGGCCACGCAGATGCTGCTCGCGGGCGAGCGCGGCAAGATGGTCGGGATGGTCGGCAGCCGCGTCAAGACCACGGCGCTGGGGTCGCGCAGCGACGCCGCCCGCAAGCAGGTCCTGGCCCACGAGGAGATGCTGCGGCTGCTGACCTGACGGCGCGCCTACACCCCCGCGGCCGGAACAAAAAGCGAGAGCCCCCGCCGACGGCGGGGGCTCTCTCGTGCCGGGAAGCCGGACGTCCGGTCAGCTGCCGCGGATCGCCGTGTTGGCGACCTTGAACCAGTTGATCCGGATCGTGCCGCTGAGGTTGCGCAGGGTGCCGTAGGACTTGGTCCGCTCCAGGAGCGACTCCGGTACGTTCATCAGCGAGAACGAGCCCACCAGCGGCAGGTTCTTCTCCTTCAGCAGCTGCAGCATGTAGTTCGCGCCGGGCTCGAGGTCGACGACGCGCAGCGTCGCGTTGTCCAGCACGATGTACCAGCTGTAGTCGTTGGGGCCGGGATTCGCGCGCTGCGTCTCGGTCAGGTCGTGCCGGGGCACGTACACGAAGTGCTCCACCATCGACTGCACCTCGGGCGCGCGGTCGCCGGCGTTCGCCGGCAGCAGCGGCTGGAAGGTGCTGTACAGGCGGGCGTTCATCTCGTTGAGATTCGTGCCCGGGGTCTCGATCTGCTGCTTGGTCAGCTTGAGGATCGACGGCAGCGTGTAGTTGGCCACCGAGTCGACGCGCGCGATCGCGCCGCCCTGGCGCACGCCCATCAGGAAGAGGTGCGTGGTCGTGGTGCCGGTCGCGCGGTCGGTGAAGCGCTTCTGCACGCCGAGGCGCTGGCCCTGGTACTTGCCGGCGTAGTCGGTCTGGAGCGCGGGGCCGACCAGGAAATGCATCTGGTTGCCCTGCTTGACGATCGCCACGTCGCCGCGAGCGAAGTAGAGCGGCGGCCCGTCGACTTCGAACAGGAAGTCCGGACTGCGGACGGAATCGGCGCCGGCCATCACGGCGCTCAGGGAGGCGGACAGGTAGGGGTCGACCACCTTCTCCTTGCTGCAGCCGGCGAGCCCGGCCAGGATCGCGATGAGCACCATCGCCGCGAGGAGAAGCGGAGCCCGTCGCAGCACGGACGTGGCAGCAAACATGGACAACCTCCCTTGGGGGTATCGGAGCGGACCGGCCGTCCGCGGCCGGCGTATCAACCGGAACTGGCGCGCCCGTCGCAGGACCGCGGCAGCAGGTTACCCGCCGCCGGCCGTGGCCGTCAAGATCGGTTCCCGCCGCGGCGCTGACATGAAATTGGCGAACCCCGGCAGAAAAAGCAAATGCAATCCCGGCAGCGCAGCCGCCTCAACCGCGGCGGAGGTCCAGGTGCGGCAGCCGCCCGGCCCGGCCGATCAGCCCGTCCTGGTCGGGGTCGTCCCACTCCCAGAGCTCGTGGAAGAGTTCCCAGTGCTGGGGCAGCAGCACGCCCGCCGCGCCGAAGAGGCGCGCGAAGCGGCGGCGGCGCTCGGCCACCGGCAGCCCGGGCAGGTACCGCCGCCGCAGGCGGCCGTCGATCGTCACGTCCCAGGCCTCCTGGAACGCCTCGGCCAGCGCCGGCGGCACGCCGCCGGGGATGACGCGGCCGGCCAGCACGTCGGCCGCAGCCAGGAAATGGTGGTGCAGGAAGCGCTCGCCGCTCGCGGGCGCGAAAGGCGGCGGCGCGGCGGGCGCGGCGGGTTCGCGCAGGTCCCAGGGCAGGGCGGGCATCGCGCCGGCGAGTCCGGCGTCGCGCCCGGCGAGGAAATGCCCGGGGTGGCCGTAGATCTCCAGCACCCCGGGGGCCGCGAGGCGCAGCCAGGGACGTTCGTCGGGCGCGAAGTCGTCCAGGACCAGCGTCAGTTCGCGAAGCAGATCACCCAGGCCGTGGCAGCGGGCCGCCTCGCCCGCCAGCGCCGCGACGGCCGCTGCATGCTCCCAGTCGGCGGGTTCCACGCGCAGCAGCACGGCCGCACCTCTCCTAGCCGGCGATCAGGGGTCCGCCGCCGAGCGGGCGCAGGCGGGCGGTGAAGTGACGCAGCACGGGCGCCTCTTCGACGATCTCCAGTCCGTGCAGGCGCTCGCCCAGCTCGCGCAACTGCCCGCAGACCTCGGCCACGTAGGCCAGGTGCGTCTCGGTGTAGACGCGGCGCGGCACGGCCAGCCGCACCAGTTCCATCGCCGGGTGGACGGTGGCGCCCGTCTCGGGATCGGCGTGCGCGAACATCAGGCTGCCGATCTCCACCCCGCGCACTCCCCCCTCGAGGTACAGCGCGCAGGTGAGGGCCTGCGCCGGGAACGCCCCCTGGGGCAGGTGCGGCAGCATGCGCCGCGCGTCGACGTAGACGGCGTGGCCGCCGACGGGCGTCAGGATCGGCACCCCGCGCTCCTGCATCTGCTCGCCCATGCGCCGGACCTGGCCGATGCGGTAGGTCAGGTAGTCGTCGTCGAGCACCTCGCGCAGGCCCTGCGCGACCGCGGCCAGGTCGCGGCCGGCCAGCCCGCCGTAGGTGCGGAAGCCCTCGATGAGGATCAGCAGGTTGGTGATGTCGCGGGCCCAGTCGTCGTTGTTGAGGCAGAGGAACCCGCCCATGTTCACCAGGGCGTCCTTCTTCGCGCTCATCGTGCAGCCGTCGCCGAGGGCGAAGATCTCCCGTGCGATCTCCTTGATGCTCCGGTCGCGGTAGCCGGGCTCGCGCCGCTTGATGAACCACGAGTTCTCGGCGAAGCGGCAGGCGTCGAAGATCAGGGGCACGCCCTTGCCGTGGCAGAAGGCCGAGACCTCGCGGATGTTCGCCAGCGACACGGGCTGGCCGCCGCCGCTGTTGTTGGTGATCGTGATCATGACGAAGGGGATGCGGTCGCCGTAGCGGTCGAAAGCCTCGGCGAGCTTGGCCAGCGACATGTTGCCCTTGAAGGGGTGGTCGCCCGTGGGGTCGAGCCCTTCGTCGATGACGCAGTCGATCGCCAGCGCGCCCTGGTGCTCGACGTTGGCGCGCGTGGTGTCGAAGTGGATGTTGTTGGGCACCACCGAACGCTTGTCCAGGCGCGTGGTGAACAGCAGGTTCTCCGCCACGCGCCCCTGGTGCGTGGGGATGACGTGACGGTAGCCGAAGATGTCGCGGATGGTATCCTCGAAGTCGTAGTAGTTGCGGCTGCCGGCGTAGGCCTCGTCCCCCTGCACCAGCGCGCCCCACTGGGCGTCGCTCATCGCCGAGGTGCCGCTGTCGGTCAGCAGGTCGACGTAGATCGACGAGCTCGGCAGGCTGAAGACGTTGTAGCCGGCCTTGGTCAGCGCCGCGGCGCGTTCCTCGCGGCTCACGCGGCGGACCGGTTCGACGACCTTGATGCGGTAGGGGACGAACGGCAATTCCATGGATCCTCCTCGACCAGGGAGACGGCGGAAGACCTTGCCACGGACGGCGCTGGCGGGCATCCTG
>JAUSBL010000066.1 GCA_030658975.1 Candidatus Latescibacterota bacterium | reverse complement strand
GCCGGTCAGGCTGAGGCTGCGGGTCACGCCGAAGCCGGCCTCGGCGTGGCTGGTCCAGCGACTGCGGCCCGGAGAGTCGGAGAACTGGTCCTCGCCCGTGATCAGGAAGCGGTCGTCCTGCACGCCGAACAGACGGTACTGCACCTCGCCGGGGGCGATCATGCGCTCGCCGATCGTCACGGCGCGCACCTGCTCGCGCGTCTGGCCCTGCGGTCCGTAGACCACCGTGCGCAGGAGCGTGCGCCCGAAGTTCACCGGCACGTTCTCGAACAGGTAGCGGCCGCCCTCGTCCACGACCGTGAAGTCCCAGAGCACCCCGTCGACATAGAGTTCGACTTCCCAGCCGGGCGGCGCCTCGCCGGGGACGTTCGTGGCGTCGAAGGATTCGGAGCGGTACAGGGGCCGGTTGCCGATCGAGACGCCGCGGCCGAGCTTGCCGCGCAGCACCAGGGGCGTGCTCGGCGCGTAGAGATCCCCGAATTGGAACTGCGTGGCGTGCAGGGGGCCCAGCAGTTCGCCGTCGAGGTCGCTGCGGCCCGCCCGCGCCCGCGCCACGCCGAGGAAGCGCTCGCGGTCGACGTGGGCCACGAGGAAACTGGTCTCCAGGCGCGCCAGGTCGCCGGCGCTCTGCAGGGAGAACACCGGCGTCATGTCGCCGCTGCGGCCGCGGTATTCGACGTTCGCGTCCAGCAGCGGCCAGGTGAACATCTGGTATTCGGCCTTCTGCACCGGGTGCACGGCGCGGGCGGCGACCTTGCTCATCAGCCGTTGGCCGCGCGCCTGCTCGCGCAGGCGCCGCTTCTGCACCGGCAATGTCTCGCGCGAGGTGACCAGCGCCACGAGCGACGCGGTGCGCACCTCGATGTCGCACGGCAGCCACTCCGCGAGGCGCGCCGGCGTCACGTAGATGTCGTCGTCGCCGCGGACCGCCTCGCCCGCAACCAGCGAGCGGGCCTGGCCGTCGCTGACGACTTCGCCCGTGGCGAGGTCCAGCGTGAAGATGCGCGACTCCTCGATGATCCAGCCCGTGGCCCGGCCGCGGGCCGGCTCCACGTCGATCGCGAATTCGAACAGGTCGCAGAGAGCGCCCAGGGGCAGCAGGACGCCGCCATCGTCGTCCAGGTAGGCGGGCATGCCGGGGGACAGCACGCCGCCGTCCAGCCGGATCTCCAGGATCGCGAGGCGGGCCTCGTCCAGGGCCGCGGCGGGCGCCGCCGCCAGGCACAGCAGGACCGCGCCGCAGATGGCGCGGACCGTGGCCCGGCGTCGCTGGATCCGCGGGCTCATCGCGCCTTGTCGCTCCCCTCGGCGAATTCCAGGTAGGTGTCGGCCATCAGGTCGCCGTTCCCGATCTCGGTCTCGGCGAAGCGCACGACCAGGCGTCCGCTTTCGGGCAGCTTCCCTGCGGGCAGCGTCAGCGACAGCCGGATCACGCGGCGCGGCGTGGGCGTGTACACTGCCAGCCCCACCATCTGGGCCACGCGGGTCGAATTCCCGCCGGCTTCCAGATCGACGGACAGGTCGCCGTACACCGACCGATCGCCCGAGCGCTCCAGGACGACCTGCAGCACCGGCTTGCCGTCGCGGTCCGGCAGGCTGTCCAGCTCCGCCTTGCCGAAGGCGATCGCAGCCGCCGGGTTGTCGCGGCGGATGATCACCGGGATGCTCGTCTCGATGATCGCCTGGGCGACGATGCGGTCCTGCCGGGCGGCCAGTTCCGCGGCCGAAGGCACGGCGGGCACCGACTGGAAGACGAGGTGGGTGCGCGCTTCGCCGCGGGCGAGTTGCCCCTCGCTCGGGTTGCGCAACATGACCCGGATGGTCTGACTGCCGTGGGCCGGCACGACGACCTCGCGGGGGGAGTAGCGGATCAGATCGGCGGCGGGCTGCTCGCCGGGCAGGGGAGTCTCGGCGTCCACGATCAGACCCGATTCGAGCATCCGCTTGTTCTTCAGCAGGATGCGGTAGGTCGCGGGCTCGTCGCCCTTGTTGCTGAGGTAGACGGTCGCCACGCGGGAGTGCCCGTCGAAGACGAGGCGCGTCGGCGCGATCGACAGGCTGCCGGCGGCGGTGTCCAGAACGGTTCCACCCAGGACGAAACACAACCAAGCTGCCGCCCCCAGGGTGCGACGCCATCGCGACGAAACCATAAGTCATCCTCCCGACAGTCAATTCCAGGGGCCGCCACCACCGTACGCGGGTCGTGCGTGGCCGGCTGCGGTGGGACATCGCAATGGGTGTGCCACGTCCGCGACCGGCGTCCCGTGGGAGAATCAGTTGTAGTTGACGGAGATCGTGTACGAGAGCAGATGGTCGAGGCCGGGTTCGGCCCGCGACGATTGGACCGTCAGCACGGCGCCGAACCGCACCGTGAGCTGCCCGAGGCCGTTGAGCACGGCGTTCAGGACCGGAGGTTGGCCGGCGCTGGTGTTGAACGAGTTGAGGATCAGGCCGTCGACGTTGGAGCCGCTGATGTCGAGGCTGAAGGCGGCGAAGGGATCGCCGGTGATCAGGAACCGGCCGCTGCGCAGGACGCCGCCGGCGTGGATGCCGGACGGATCCGCGACGAGGTTGTCGTTGATTCCCAGGGTCAGCGCCCCGTTCTGATCCAGGACCGCCCCGAAATCCATCTGGATCGTCTCGACGATGTCCAGATCGGCGCCGCAGACCGGTGCGGCGAGCGCCACCACGAGCAGCATCGGCCACACGCACGCGCGGCCGACTGGTCGTCCAACTCCCTGCAATTTCAGCCAGTGCATCCGTCCTGCCCTCGGTCGGGGTCCGAGATCCGCGGCCGGAACCGCAAGGGCCGTGCCACGCTGCCGGGCAAGCGAAAGGGGAGGCCCGCGGGCCTCCCCTTGACTCCGGCCGGGAACGGTCAGTTGTAGGTGACCGTGATGGTGAAGTTCAGGGACTGGTTGGCGCCGGGGGCGGCCACGCCGCTCTGGACGGTCAGGTCGGCGCCCAGGCCCATGGCCAGATCGCCGAGGCCGTTGATCATCACGCCGGCCAGCGGGAAGGTGCCGCCGCCCACGTCGGTCGTGAAGTTCGCGAGCAGCAGACCGTTCGCGTTGGCCGGGGTGATCGCGATGTCGACGGCCTGGCTGGGCTGGCCGGTGATCGTGTAGACGCCGCTGGCCACGGTGCCGCCCTGGTGGATGTTCGCCGGGTCGGCGGCGATCACGTCGTTGGTGTCCAGGGTGATCGTGCCGTCGGCGTCGATCACGGCGCCGAAGTCCATCTCGACCGTCTCGGCGACGGACAGCGCGATGAACACGTCGACCTTCGCGTCCTGGGGCGAGTCCAGAGCGAGGGCCTGGCTGATGGGGAACGCGACGACCAGCGCCGCGAGGGACAGGAAGGTCAGTTTCCGCATGGTTCTTCTCCTTGAAACGTGTTGGTCTCCGTACCCGGAAAGCTGTCGCGACGTTGGTTGCTGCCGTGCTCCGGATGCCTTGCGTTGGTGTTCATCGGCCGTGCCGGACGCCGCTTGACAGATTTTTCGGGTGCATTTCACCGCGGCTTGAGCCAGACTCACGGGGGGCGCGGCGGCGGGCCCCGCGCCGGAATCGTCCCCCTTCGCGCCGGGAGCCCCATCCGTGTTACGCTGGCCGATCCTGTTGCCGTGCTTCCTGTTATCCGCCGCTTCCGCGGCCGTGGCCGGCGAATTCCCTTTCGCCGCCCGGGTGCAGGTCCTGCCGTCGGTCACCGTCCGCAGCACAGCGGGCGACGCTTCGACAGCCTTCCGCGTCACCTCGCCGCAAGATCAGTGCCTGAACATCGCGTGGCGCCGGGACGCCGCCCTGCCCGGCGAACCGATCGCCGCCGTGCAGCGGCGCGACGGGTCTTTCCCGGCCGTGCTGGACCTGCCCGAAGGCGGCGGGACCTGGATCCTGGCCGTGACCCTGGAATAGTGCCTACCCACCCGGCGGCGTTGAAGCCGGTCGCGCGAAGGAGCCCGCGATGCGTCTGATCGTCCTGTTCGAGGACCATACCCTGCAAGGATTCCGGCCGGTGAGCTGGAGCGTGCCCGTCTACGAGATCCCCTGCGGGCTGTTCAACCTGCGGGAGCGGGTCGCGACGGTCGCTGGCGAAGCCGGCCGGGACGACAGGCTCGTCCTGCTGCCCAGGACCCTGCTGTCGGATCTGCAGGCCGCATCCCTGCCGGACGGGATGGCGTGCGGCATCGAGGCGGCGCAGGCGGTCGCTGTGAGGGCCGAAGCGGTCCTGTTCCTGAACGCCCGGCTCGGACCGGATTGGGCGGTGCTGCGGGATCTGATCACCAGGGTCCCACCCTTCGCCCTGCGCGACGAGGAGGGCCTGCTGGCGGCCGCCGTCGCTCCAGGCCAGGCGAAGACCCTGCTGGCGGATTGGCAGGCCTGGGAAGCGGCTCAAGCGGCTGCAGGGGCTTGGACGGCTCCCAACCGGGCCGCCGAGCCCTGGCTGCCGGCCCTGGACGCCAAGAGCGGGGGAGTCCCGGCCTGGAGACACCTCTGGGATCTCGTGCCCGACCTCGGCCGGGCCCTGGCCGAAGACACGGCCGCCGTGATCGCGGCCGGCCTGGAGATCAGGCGGTCGCCCTTCGGCGTGTTCCCGGAGGCAGCTTCCCCGCCGCTCTGGCGCGCGGGTTCCCGGCTCCGGCCCTATGAGGCGGCGCCGGGCGTCGCGCTCGTCGGCGCGGACCGGATCTGGGCCGCCGAGGACGTCGAGGTGGGACCGACGGCGGTGATCGACGCCCGCCACGGCCCGGTGGTCCTGGACCGCGGGGTGACGGTGCTGCCGCATTGCTACCTGGAGGGGCCGCTGTACCTCGGCGCCGGCGTGCGCGTCAAGGCGGGCGCGGCCCTGTACGGCGAGACGGCGGTCGGTGCCGCCTGCCGGGTGGCCGGCGAGGTCGCCGAGACCCAGATGCTGCCCCTGTCGAACAAGCAACACGCCGGATTCCTGGGCCACGCGGTCATCGCCAGCTGGGTGAACCTGGGGGCGGACACGACCTGCAGCGACCTCAAGAACAACTACGGCGAGATCCAGGTCAATTACGGGCTCGGTCCCGTTCCCACGGGATCGCGGTTCGTGGGCCTCATGATGGCCGAACACGCGAAGAGCGCGATCGGGACGACCTTCAACACGGGCACCACGGTCGGCTTCGCCAGCAACGTCTTCGGCGCCGGATTCCCCAGGTCCTGCCTCGCGAACTTCACCTGGGGGGATGGCCGGGGCCGCCGCGCCTTCGACGTCGAGAAGGCGATCGAAGTGGCCACGATCGTCATGCAGCGACGCGGCTGCCGTTTCACGCCCGCCCACGACGCCCTGTTCCGGGCCCTGTCCGTCGGCTCCGCATAGGGGCGCCTAACGGGGCATCATGCCCCGCCGGGCGGCGGGATTCCGGTCGATTTGCACGAACCGGCGCGCCGCCCAACTTTAATGCATCACATGATTTTTATCCTATATAATATTGTTATACATCAATTTACGCATCAAGTTAAGCCATGAAGAGTGTGCGGGTATTCAGTATGCACGTGGGCGGGCACGAGTGTCCTGCGCTGCAGGCGATCGCTTCTCGACCCACTACGCTCTTCGTTGTTGTAGATCATGGGTCCGAGTGGCACGCGGCAAGTGCGGGACACACGTATGCCTTCTATTCGACATGCCTCCGCACATCCTGCGGAGACCGGGGACGCGCTCCGGGCACCTCGTGTGCCCGGAGCGCTTGGCCTTTCGGCCCTTTCGCCATCCTGGCTTCAGGGCCTGCAGGACACCCCGGTCTCCGCAGGATGTGCGGAGGCATGTCGAACAGCAGTTCAGCAGGGGCACAATCTCGACGGCACGGGCGAAAATTTCCTTGGCAGGTTCACGGGACGCGTGGTATTGCTTAACGGCTTGATTCTCAAGTTGTTGCCGCAGAGTAGCCGGGAGCGCGAGGGGAGAGACGATGACCAAGGCCGAACTGGTGGAACTGATCGCCCAGAGGACCGGTGTCAGCAAGAAGGACACGGGGATCGTGGTCAACCTGATCCTCGAGAACATCGGCGGCGCCCTGACCCGCGGCGACAAGGTGGAGTTGCGCGGGTTCGGCAGCTTCAAGGTCAAGAGCCGGCGGCCGCGCCAGGCGCGCAACCCCCGCACCGGCGACTCCGTGGCCGTGCCGCCGAAGCAGGTGCCCTACTTCAAAGCGTCCAACGAGTTGAAAGCGCGCCTGAACGGCGGAGCCGGAGACGAATAAACTTGGCGCCGACATTTGATTGTATGCGCGATCCCTGCTATATTTCCAGCCCCTCGGGTTCGGGACCTCGGATCGGTCTGGTCCGCCACGGCGGCGGTCCGACCCTGTTGTCATGGGCAGCGTCGGCTGTCATTCGTAGCGGAAAGGCGGGAGTATGCCGAACGGACGGAAGCGCAAGCGCAAGAAGATTGCGACGCACAAACGCAAGAAGCGCCTGCGCAAGAACCGGCACAAGAAGAAGTAGCCAGGAGCCGGCACTTTTCGGAGTGCCGGTTTCGTTTGGCTTCGCTCTGGTATGGAACTGGCAACGGGACCGCTGTGCGGTGACCTGACCGCTGCGGGGCGGGGACGCATCCCCGGGGAGCCGGAACAAGGAGAGCGCTCATGACAGACGCGCAATCGGACCGTCGCAAGGGCCAGCGGGTTGACGCGAAGCTCAACCTCGAGGTCAGCATTCCGCGGGGCGACGGCAGCCACGTGCCGGCGCGCATGGAGACGCTGAACATCAGTTCCTCGGGGGTCTACTTCCGTTCCGACCACTACATCGAGCCGATGACCAAGCTCAACATGGTCCTGGACCTGCACGTGGACCCGCAGCGCCCCGACGCGATCGGCACCGCCCACTGCGAGGGCATCGTCGTGCGCGTGCTGCCGGAATCCGTGGGCTCGGACGCCGCGCCCTACGAGGTCGCGGTCTTCTTCACGCAGATCGACGAACCCGGCCTGCGGCATCTGCAGCAGCACATCAACATGCTGCTGGCCGTCGGCTGAGTCCGACGCCGCCACGTCCGCCGCGGCGCGGTCCCCTGCCCGGGGGATCGCGCCTTTCCACGCCGGACGGCTTCTGACCGCCCCTGACCACCCCTCGACCATCGGCCCCCCCGCCAAGGCGATCTCCCGGCTCCCGGAGCCGTGAAACCGTGGCACGGCCCTTGCGGTCCGTACCCGAGGCAACGTGTCCCCGGGCCCGCAGGAGGAGCCGTGCTGAAAGGACTGCGGTCGGCCGAGACCGCCATGAACATCCAGCTGACGCGCACGAACGTGCTGGCGAACAACCTGGCCAACGTGAACGCGACCGGTTTCAAGCAGGTGCTCACGCAGGTCGTCGAGCAGATGCGCCAGGAAACGGATGGCGCGCCGGCCGCGCCGCAGGAAACGGCCGCCGCCGGGTCCCAGGGCCGCGGGCGCGCGATCCGGGATCTCGTACTGGACGTGCGCGCGCCGGTGGACATGAGCCAGGGCACCCTGCGCGAGACGGGCTGCCCCACCGACTTCGCTCTCCAGGACGAGGGCCTGTTCCGCGTCACCCGCGACGGGGACGAATTCTACACGCGCAACGGCGCGTTCATGCTCGACGCGCAGCGCCGCCTGTCCACGCCCGACGGCGCACTGGTGCTGGGCGACGGCGGTCCCCTGGAAATCCCCGAGGGCGAGCTCTCGGTGGCCGCCGACGGCGGCGTGCGCGTGGGCGGTGTGGAGGTGGGGCGCCTCTCGGTGGTCGCCTTCGACGATCCCGGCCGCCTGCACCACGTGGGCGGCTCGCTGCTCGCGGCGCCCGAGGGCGTGACGGCGAAGCCGCTGACCGCCGACAAGGTGCGCGTGTCGCAGGGCATGCTCGAGGAGAGCAACGCCAATCCCATCGACACCATGATCGCGATGATCGCCGCCCAGCGCGCCTTCGAGATGGACGCCAAGGTCCTGCAGGAAGCCGACCGCACCCTGGACAAAGCCGTGAACCAACTGAGCCGAACCGCCTGAACCGAGGAGTGAGCCATGCTGCGAGCGATGACGAGCGCCGCGTCGGGCATGAAGGCCCAGCAGACGAACATCGACACGATCTCCAACAACCTGGCCAATGTGAACACGGCCGGCTACAAGAAGAGCCACGCCGAGTTCCAGGACCTGCTCTACGAGCAGATCGTGCCCACCGGCCGCGGCAGCGGCGACGCCAGCCCCACGCGGGTGGAGATCGGCCACGGCGTCAAGCTGGTCGGCACCAACCGCGTCTACTCGCAGGGGCTGATCACCCAGACCGAGAACCCCCTGGACATGATGATCGAGGGCGACGGCTTCTTCCAGGTGAGCCTGCCCGACGGGTCCATCGGCTACACCCGCGACGGTTCGTTCAAGCTCGATGCCGACCGCAACCTCGTCACGGCGGCCGGCTACCGGATCGAGCCGCCCATCCAGATCCCCCTGGACGCCACCGACGTCAGCATCGCGCGCGACGGCACGGTCTCGGTGCTGCTGGCCGGCGACTCGGCAACGGTCCAGGACGTGGCCCAGATCGAGCTGGCGAAGTTCGCCAACCCCGCGGGCCTGACCAACCGCGGCGGCAACATCCTGCTGCCGTCGCCCAACAGCGGCCAGCCGCTGATCAGCCAGGCCGGCCTGGACGGCCTGGGCGAAATCGCCTCGGGCTTCCTGGAGATGAGCAACGTCGAGACGGTCGAGGAACTGGTCAAGATGATCACGGCGCAGCGGGCCTACGAGCTCAACGCCAAGACGATCACCATGGCCGACGACATGATGCAGACGGTCAACCAGCTCAAGAGGTAACGGCGTGACGCGACGCGGTCCCTGGCTTCCGATCCTGCTGCTCGCGGCCCTGGGGGCGCCCCTGACGGCGCACGCCTGGGTGCTCGAGCTGCGGGAGGCCTGGACCACCGACGGCGCGATCGTGCGCCTCGGCGACGTGGCGGCGGGCGAGCTGCCGGCCGCGGCGGCCGCCCTGGTGCTCACCGCCGGCGGCACGCCGGGCGGGACGCTGACCCTGGACCGCGGCGCGGTGCTGCGCCGCCTGGTGACCGAACGCCTGGCGGCCGACGTCGTCTGCCGCGGACCCGAACACTGCGTCGTGACCTTCGCGGCGACGCACCTGGACCCGGCGCGGATCGAGAGCGTCCTGCGCGACGCGCTGGCGGCCTGGCTGCCCCCCGCCGCACCCGGCGCTCCCCCGACGACTCTGGACATAGCAGGCGAACTGCCGTCGCCGGCTCTCGACGGCGACTGGACCCTGACCCTGATCGAACCGCGACCCCTGCTGGCCGGACGCAACCTGGTGCGGGCGCGCATCGACGCCGGCCGCGGCGCGGCGCGTTTCACCGCGACGGTCGTCTGCCACGTCCACGGCGAGATCGCGCGGGCGCTGGCCGACCTGCAGCCGGGGCGGCCCCTGGACGGCGAACAGCTGGCCTGGGAGTGGTGCGACCTGGCCACCTTGCGGGGCGGCGAACTGGTGGGGCGGGCGGCGGCGGCCGGCATGAACTGCGTGGCGCCGGTCGCGGCGGGCGCGATCCTGCGGCAGGCCGCGGTGCGGCGCACGCCGCTGGTCACGGCCGGGCAGAGGGTGGAACTCGTGCTGGACCGCGGCGGCGTCTCGGTGACGACCATGGCCGTGGCCCGGGAAGACGGCGCCGGCGGGGAGCAGATCTCCGTGCGCAACGAACTGGATGGACGGCTGGTCCGGGCCCGCGTCGAGGGGCCGGGCCGGGTGGCCTGGAACAGGTGAGGGGCATCATGGCAATCACAAGGGACCGGATCCTGATCGCAGCGCTGGCCATCGGCGCTCTGGCCTCGGCGACGGCCCGCGCCTCCGGGCCGCTGATCGACCTCGAGTCGGGCCGCTCGCTGGTGAGCAACTCGAAGGCGTGCCGCGTGGGCGACATCGTCACGATCCTGATCGTGGAAGAGTCGTCCGCCAACGCCACGGCCAAGACCGACGCCAACAACAAGTCGGAGGTCTCGGGCGGCCCGGGCCTCGGCTTCCTGGACGTGCTGACCAGCTGGGGCCTGAACACCGAGAACAAGTACACCGGCGACGGGCGGACCCAGCGCACCGGCAACCTGCAGGCCGAGATCACCGTGCGCATCGTGGAGGTCCTGCACAACGGGGACTACCAGCTCGCGGGCCAGCGGATGGTCGACATCAACGGCGAGCGCCAGCTGATCGAGATCAGCGGCAGCTGCCGCGCGCGCGACATCCGCCCCGACAACACCATCTACTCGACGTACATCGCCGACGCCCGGATCGCGTACAACGGGACCGGGCCGGTCAACGCGAGCAGCGAGCCGGGCGTGATCACCAAGCTCGTCAACTGGCTCTTCTAGGAGGGGCGATGATCCTGCGACGCATCCCGTTGCTGTCGGTGCTGGCCCTGCTGGCGGCGTGCGCGCTGTCGGCGGCGCCGGCGGCGGCCTCGCGCATCAAGGACCTGGCGACGGTCGCGGGCACCGACCGCGAGCCGCTGCTGGGCTACGGCCTGGTCGTGGGCCTGACCGGCACCGGCGACGGCCAGAGCGCCGCCTTCACGGTGAATTCGCTGACCTCGCTGCTGGAGCGCCTGGACGTCACGGTCGATCCCGCGATGGTCAAGCTGAAGAACGTCGCGGCGGTCCTGATCACCGCGCAGGCGGATCCCGGCGCCGCCCCCGGCAGCCGCGTCGACGCCACCGTCAGTTCGCTGGGCGACTGCTCGAGCCTCGAGGGCGGCATGCTGATCATGAGCCCGCTGAAGGGCGCCGACGGCCTGGTCTACGCCGTGGCCCAGGGGCCGGTCTCGATCGGGGGCTTCAACGTCTCCGGCGGAGCGAACAACTCGGTGCGCAAGAACCACGCGACCGTGGGCCTGATCTCCGGCGGCGCCAAGCTCGAGCGCCGGCTGCCCGGCGCCTTCGTCGAGGCCGGCGCCATGTCCTGGCTGCTCCACAATCCCGACTTCGCCACCTGCCAGCGCGTGGCCGACGCCATCAACGGCGTCTTCGGCGCAAGCGCGGCGCGCGCCCTCGACGCGCAGCGGATCGAGGTGATGGTCCCGGAGAGCTTCCTGGACCGGCCCGTGGACTTCATCGCGCGCATGGGCGAGCTGGCGGCCGAGAGCGACCAGGCCGCCCGCGTGGTCATCAACGAACGCACCGGCACGATCATCGTGGGGCAGGGGGTGCAGCTGCGGGAGGCCGCGGTCGCCCACGGCAACCTGAAGGTCGTCATCCGGACCACCTACGACGTGTCGCAACCCAACTCCTTCAACGAGAGCGGCGAGACCGTCGTCACGCCGAACGTGACGGCCGACGTCCAGGAGAAGGATGCCGCGGTGCTGTACGTGCCCTCGACCGGTACGGTCCAGGACGTGGTCGGGGTGCTGAACGAGGCCGGGGCCAGCCCCCGGGACATCATCGCCATCCTGCAGGCGCTGCGGCAGGCGGGCGCCCTGCAGGCCGAGCTGGTCGTGATGTAGGAGGATGATGAACGTCGGCACGGCAACCGCGGGGCCCCGCCCCCTCACGAACGCGAACGACGACCCCGCGCACCGGGAGGCCAGGCTGCGCGAGGCCGCGAAGCAGTTCGAGGGGCTGTTCGTGCAGACCCTGCTGAAGTCCATGCGCAGCACGGTGCCGATGAGCGACCTGATCGACAATTCCGGCGAGATCGAGACGTACCGGCAGCTCCTGGACGAGGAGATGGCGCAGCAGATCGGCGGCCGCGGCGGCCTGGGCATCGCCGACCTGATCACCGACCGCTACCTGTCGGCGGCCCTTGGCGAAGCCCCGCTCGACACGCGATCGCCGGCACCGCCTCTGGCCCTGCCGCCCGCTCCCGCCCGGCCGCGCGTCCTGACCACGGCGACGGCCCGCCAGGCGCTGGAGGCCTACGGGGCGACGGCGCCCCTGACGAGAGCGGCGGTCGCCGACACCGCCGACAGCGCCGACAGCCTGCGCACGCGCGCCGCGGTGCTGGGCAGGGCCGCGGCCGACACCGTGCGCGTCCACGGCCCGGCCATCGAGGCGGCGGCGCGCGAGACCGGACTCGAGCCCGAACTGGTCCTCGCGGTGATCATGCAGGAATCCGGCGGCAACGCCGGCGCGGTGTCGCCCAGGGGCGCCCGCGGACTCATGCAGCTGATGCCGGGGACGGCCCGGGACCTGGGCGTGCGCGATCCGCACGACCCGGCGACGGGGATCGGCGGCGGCGCCCGCTACCTGGCCCAGATGCGCGATCGCTACGACGGCGATCTGACCCTGGCCCTGGCGGCCTACAACGCCGGCCCCGGCAACGTCGACCGCGCCGGGCGCAGCGTGCCGCCCTTCCGCGAGACCCAGAATTACGTCGCGCGCATCACGGACATGTTCCGCCGTCTGACCGGCGCCTCGGGCGACGGGTCGGCGGCGCGGGAGGATTCATGAACGACCACGACGCCGCGCCCAGGCCGGCTCCCGGCGAATGCGAAAGGCTGACCGGCCTGCTCGCCGCCGAGGACCGCGAGTACCGCCGCCTGCTGCGGCTGGCCGTCCGGCAGAACCGCTACATGCGCCGCCAGGACGTGGCCCGCCTGGAGTTCAACGCCCGGGAGTGGGGGCGCTACCTGCCGTCGGCCCGCGAGGCGCGCTCGCTGCGGGAACGGTTCCTGCTGGAGATCGGCGGCAGGCTCGGCATCCCGCTCGACGAGTTGCGCATGTCCCGGTTGTCCCGGCGCGCCGAGGGCCGGGCCGGGGAGGAACTGCGGCGGGTCCTGGAGGCCTGGGAGCGGACCGCGACCGAACTGGTGCGGCAGAACTCGCTCAACGGGGTGCTGGCGCGATTCTGCCTGGACCTGGTCGCCGGGGAGTCGGCCGTGTTCCGCAGGGGCGTCGCCGGCCAGGAGCCCTGCTACGACGATCGCGGCCACCGGCCCCCCGGCGGCGCGGCCAACGTGCTGGAACGCCAGGCCTGAGGGAGTGAAATGAGCCTCAACAGCATCATGCGGATCGGCTTGAGCGGCATGTTCTCCGCCGGGACGTCCCTGCAGACCACTGGCCACAACATCGCCAACGCGAACACGGTCGGCTACAGCCGCCAGCGCACCCTCACCAGCGCCCAGCGCGGCCTCTCGCTGTCCTACGGCGTCCTGGGCACGGGCACGATGGTGCTCGACGTGAGGCGCATGACCGACGAGTTCCTGGCCGGCCGCCTGCGGGCGCAGGACGCCCGCCTGTCCCAGTTCGACACCGTGGACATGGCGCTCGGCGACGTCGAGTCGATCTTCGGCTCGGTCGACAACAACCACCTCGGGACCGCCATGAGCGACTTCTTCAACTCCTGGAGCGCGCTGGCCACGCCGCCGGTCACCATGACGCTGCAGCAGAACGTCGCCGACACCGCCGACCGGCTGGCGGCCGATTTCCGCGCCATGAGCTCCGCGCTCGACGAGCTGTCCGGCGATCTCGACGCGCGGCTCGAGAGCGGGGTCGGCCGTCTCAACGCGCTGCTGTCCAACGTGGCGGAGCTCAACCGGCTTATCATCATGTCCGAATCGTCGGCGACCACGGCCAACGACCTGCGCGACCAGCGCGGCCAGGTGCTGGACGAGATCGCGCAGCTGACCCGGGCCGAGGCGATCGAGCGCGACGACGGCACGGTCGACGTCCTGATCGGCGGCCGCACCGTGGTCACGCGCGAGCACGTGCAGGCCCTGACCGTCACGCGGGGCGACGGCAACGGGTCCGGCGCCGGCGCCGCGCGGGTGACGACCGTCGCCGGCGGCTACGCAGTGGAACTGGGCGAAGGCGCCTTGCGGGGTCTGGTCGAGGCGCGCGACGAGCAGGTGCTGCACGCCCGGGCCCGCCTCGACGCGGTGGCCGCCGCGCTGATCGATAAGGTCAACGCGCTGCACGCCCAGGGCCGCACCGCCGGCGGCGGCAGCGGCATCCTGTTCTTCACCGGCGACTCCGCCGCGAACATCGCGCTCAACCCGGCCCTCTTGGCCGATCCGACCCTGGTGGCGGCGTCCCGCTCGGGCCTCGAGGGCGACACCGACATCGCGCTGGAGATCGCTGCGCTCGGGCAGTCCGGCACCGCGGTGGTGGACGGCCAAAGCCTGCCCGAGATGTTCAACTCCCTGATCATGGATCTCGCCTCCCGCAGCTCGGCCAGCACGGACCGGGTCTTCGCGCAGGCGCAGATCGTGGATTCCCTGGGCACCCGCCTGGACTCCGTGCGGGGCGTCAGCCTGGACGAAGAGGCGGCCAACCTGGCGCTCTTCCAGAACGCCTACGAAGCGAACGCCAGAGTCATCTCCATGGTGCAGGACATGTTCGACACCATCCTGACGATGGTCTGACCGGAAGGACGCTCATGATCTCGAGAGTGACCAACAGCCACATCGCGAGCCTCATCTACAGGCACACCAACTCGAACCTGCTGAGCATGACGCGGCTGCAGGAACAGGTGTCCAGCGGCTGGCGCGTCAACAGCTACGCCGACGACCCGCAGGGCGTCGGCCTGATCCAGCGCTACGATGCGCTCCTGCGGGAGAACGGGCAGTACGCGCGCAACATCGAGCGCGCACGGACCATGGTGCAGCAGACCGACACCGCGCTGCTGGACCTCGTCGACCTGCTGCGCGACGCCCGCGAGCTGGCCCAGCGGGAGGTCAGCGGCGGCGCCTCCGCCGAGACCAACCGCATCGGCGCCACGGCGATCGCCGCCATCGTCCAGCAGGTGCTCGGGGTGGTGAACCAGTCGGTCGAGGGCAACTCCCTGTTCGGCGGTTTCCGCACCGACATCACCTCGTTCGTGCGCGTGGGCGGGCAGATCGTCTACCAAGGCGACCTCGGCGTCATGGGCGTCCAGATCGGGCCGCACACCAACATGCCGGTCAACATCCCGGGCAGCGAACTGGTCGGCACGTCGGCGTCGACGCTGCCGGGCATCGGCGACCTCGCGCCGGTCCTGACCGCCGCCACCTCCCTGAACGACCTGGCCTACGGCGCGGGCTGGGTGCCCGGCACCGTCCAGTGGACCGGCGCAGACGGCGTGCAACTGCAACTCGACCTGTCCGGAGCGGGCACGGTCGGCGACGTGCTGTCGCTGCTGAACGCGGCCGGGCTGAGCGCCACGCTGGCGGCCGACGGTACGGGCCTGCAGGTCACCGATCCCGCCGGCGGCCCGTTGACCTTCGGCGATCCCGCCGGCGGCGGCACGGCGCTGTCCCTGGGCCTGGTCGGCAGCGCCGCGAACGGCGTGGTGACCGGCACGGACGTGCGGACCTCGCCGGACTGGTCGGTCGCGCTGGCCGACGTGCCGGCGCTCTCCGGGCAACTGCCCCTCGGCTCGCTGCAGGTGGAGGTCGACGGCGTGACCGCGACGGTGAACCTCGCAGGCGCCACGACGCTCGGCGACGTCCGCACCCTCTTCGAGGCGGCCGTGACCGCCGCCGGCCTGCCGCCGCTGACGATGGAACTGGATGGTGCAGCTCTGAATATCGCGGCGGCGTCCGGTGCGGCGTTCACGATTTCGGCGCTGCCCTCCGACGGCACCGCCGCCGCGCTGGGCGTGCTCGGGGAAGGCCACCCGCAGCGCCTCTTCGGCGTCCTGGACGATTTGCAGGCGGCCATGCAGGCCAGCGACCTGGACGGCATGCGCCGCGGCCTGGGCGAACTGGAGGCTCTCGAGGAGCACCTGCTGCGGCTCGAGACTTCCCTGGGCGGGCGCGAAAACATGCTCGACTGGATGGAAGGCCTCAACTCCGCGCAGGACATCACACTGAGCCGTAACCGGGCGGACATCCGCGACGCGGACCTGATCCAGCTGTCCTCGGATCTCAAGATGGCCGAGACGACCTACCAGGCCAGCCTGATGGTCTCGAGCAAGTTGATGCAGATGAGCCTTTTCGACTTCCTGTAGACGCGAGCGAGACGAAGGAGTGATCATGAAGGTGCAGAACGACGGTGACGCGACCCTGATCTTTCGCGACGGCCTGGTGGGCTTGCCCGACCTCAAGCGCTGGATTCTGGTTGACATGGATCCCCCGCTGCCGATGAAATGGCTCCAATCCCTGGACCGGGTGGCCTTCCGGGTGCCGGTGGCCGATCCCGGCTACTTCCACCAGGAATACGGCTTCGAGGTGCAGGCTTCGGTGCTCGAGCGGCTCGCGGTCGAAGATCCCCAGGACCTGGTCGTCATGGTCATCGCGACGGTGGGCGAGGGCGGCCGGAGCGTCTCCGGCAACCTGTCGGCGCCGCTGCTGGTCAACTCGAAAAACCGCAACGGGTTGCAGATGGTCCTCGTCGACGAGCGCTGGCATCTGCGGCACCCCATCGACGAGGTCCGGTTCGGGTCCGCCTGCCGGGCGGCCCAGACCGCCGAGGCGATGCTCTCGACGACGGTGGACAAGGACCGGTCCGGCGGGTATGCTGCCGGCTGCCGGAACGCCAGCACGGTCGAGGACCTGGTCGCGACGCCCTAGGGAAATCACCCCGGGGAGATCCACCGGGTCGATTTCGCCCGAGGTACGGACGGGCCACGGCACGAGCGGGACATGGAGGTCACGTGCTCATCCTCAGTCGTAAACGCAATGAGAAGATCATGATCGGGGACGACATCTCGATCATGATCGTCGACATACGCGGCGATCAGGTCCAGGTGGGGATCGACGCCCCCCGCAGCATCCCCGTGCACCGCCACGAGATCTACGAAGAGATCAAGAACATCACGCTGAAGGCGTCCCAGTCGCCGCCGCCGGACCCGGACGCCTTCCCCGACGGGAACGGTGCGAACGGTCCGAAAAAACCGGGCTGAGGCGGACGGAAGGGGCCTTGCGCGGGCAGTGGCGGAGATCTCGGAAAATGATGGCGCCGGGTGTCAGGCCTGGCGATCGAGACAGCGGGATGCCGGTTCGGCATCCCGTTTGCGCGTGGGGGCGAGCCGCGCCAGCTCCTGGCCGGTGGTCTTGAGGAACTCGGCCAGACGGGCTTCCAGGGCCTGGTCGAGTTCGCGGATCACGACCAGCGCCGGCTGGAGTTCCGGCGGCGGGAGCCGGCCGGACGCCGGGTCGTAGCGGATCGCGAGCGCGCGCAACAACTCGCCTCGCTCTTCGAGCAGACCGGCACAATCCTTCAGATCGCCCTTCTCCAGGCACGTCCGCAGGGCGTGGGACAGTTCCAGCAGTTTCAGAATGTGATCGTCCATCTCACACAGCCAGTGAAAGTTCCGCTAATGGATCCGGGATCGATTCCTGACCCGGCGTTCCCGGTTTCGACGCAACATCCATGCCCGCGCCGGTCGTGGATCGTCCCGCGTTGCGGCGCGCGGTCTCGCCGGTGCCCGGCGGGATCGTGCGCCACGCGGTCAGCAGGGGTCTCAGGACCCGGCGGCAGTTGTCGATGTGCAGGGTCTGCGCATCGAGGCGCAGCGCTGTCAGCTCCTGCAGGACGAAGCCGTAGAGGGCCTCCAGGTTGCCCGCCATCTCGCCGCCGACGGCGTGGTCCAGGCTGCACTGCAGTTCCAGGACGATCCTCTGCGCGCGACCCACCTGACGGCCCATTTCGGGCAGGTCGCCGTTGAGGGCGGCCGCGCGGGCCGACTCGAGGAAGCGCAGTGCTCCCTCGTAGAGCATCACGATGAGTTGCTCGGGGCTCTGACTGCAGATCGTCGTCTGCTGGTAATGGCGGATGCCCTGGTGGACCATGTGTGACGGCCTTCCTTAACTGCTGCTGTTGGTAGTGATGGCGGACAGGTACCCGCTCTGGGCCTGCAGGGTCGACAGCAGGGACTCCATCGCGGTGAACCGGGCGTTGAGGGTTTTCTCGTAACTGTCGACGCTGCGCTCGTAGCGGGCGATCGTGTCGTCGATCGAAGAGACGCGGTCGTCGATGGCCGCACTGCGCAGCTTGAAGACGCCGTCGACCGAGTCCAGCATCGTGTCGAGGGATTCCCCGAGCTTCGACACCGTGCCGTCGTGGCCGGCGCGGCTGATGAAGAGGTCGCGCACGGCCGCGTAGTCGCCCGCCAGCTCCCGCTGGAAGGCCGACGTGTCGAAGGACAGGTCGCCGCCCTCGGTCTGCCGGATCCCCACCTGGTAGAGCATCGTGATCGGGCCGTCGCTCAGACGCGAGGTGATGTCGGTGCGGATCTTCGCCACGACCGAGCGCAGGGTGCCGTCCCCGCGCAGGACGCCCTCCTCGCCGCCCTGCTCGGCGATGTAGCCGAACAGGTCGTTGTAGGCGTCGACGAACGCCTGGACCTTGGCCTCGATGGCCGCGCCGTCGGTGGCGACGTCCAGGTGCACCGTGGTGGCGGCGTCGACCCCGGCCAGGTTCAGGGTCACGCCCTGGATGGCGGTGGTCACGGTGTTGGTCTGCGAGACGACGGGCAGTCCATCGATGGTGAACGCGGCGTTCTGGGCCTGCTGCACGTTGCCGAATGTCGGCGCGGTGCCACCGGTCAGTCCGCTGGCGTCGACGGTGAAGGCCGCCGCGGTGCCGGTCTCCTCGGCGGTGAGGGAGAGGTAGTAGCCGCCGGTCTCGGAACCGTCGTACAGCACGGTCGCCGAGACGCCGGCGGCCGAGTCGTTGATGGCCGAGGCCAGGTCCGCCAGGCCGCTGGAGCCGGCGATCATCTGGATGTCGGTGGTCTGGCCGCCGACGGTGATGGAGAACGTGCCGGTCCCGACGCTGGTGCTCGGGGCATCGAAGCCCTGCGAACGCTCCTTCTGCGCCTGGGCGCGGGTGGTGACGACGATGTCGTAGCCGCCGGGGCTGGCCAGCGCGCCCGCGGTGGCGGTCAGCAGCGCCTCGTGGCTGGAGGTGGCGGACAGCGAGGCGAACTCGTCGTTGCTGTCCAGGGCGCCGGCCGCCTCCATCAGACCGCGCACGCGCGACTCGACGCCCTGCAGGGCGATCTTGGTCTTGCTGTACATGGTCTTCTGGGTCTCGAGGCGGTCGATGGGCTGGCGGCGGATCGCGAGCAGCTGCGCGACGATCTTGCCGGTGTCCAGGCCGGAGGAGAGTCCGCCGAAGGAGATGGTGCTCATGTCGCCCTCCCTGGTGCGTCACCGCCGGCGGGGCCGCAGCCCCGCCGGCGATCCCGTGCCGCAGGCTTAGCCCTGCAGCAGCATCAACGCCGTCTGGGGCGTCATGTTGGCCTGCGACAGGACGGCCACGCCGGCCTGCTGCAGGATCTGGGCGGAGGTCATGTTCGTGGTCTCCGCCGCGATGTCCACGTCGCGGATGCGGGAATTCGCAGCCGACAGGTTCTCGATCGCGTTGCCGATGCTGCGGATCGTCGACTCGAGCCGGTTCTGGGAAGCGCCCAGGGAGGCGCGGGCTCCGCTGACCGTGTTGATCGCGGCCTCGATGGTCGAGATGGAGGCCAGCGCGGTGGTGTTGTCGGTGCCCGTCAGCACGCTCGCGTTGATGCCCAGCCCGGTCGCGTCGCGATCGCCCGTGAGGTCGATCCCGATGCGGTCGTTGGCGCCGTTGCCCAGGCCGACCTGGATGTCCAGCGTGCCGGTGACCGAGGCATTCAACAGGTAGGTGCCGTTGAACTGGGTCGTGTCGGAGATACGGGTGATCTCCGTGGAGAGGGCCTGGAACTCCGTGTTCAGGTAGCCGCGCTCGCTGGCGCCCAGGGTTTCGTTGGCGGCCTGCTGGGCGAGCTCGCGCATGCGGATCAGGATCCCGTTGACCTCGTCCAGGGCGCCTTCCGCGGTCTGGATCACCGAGATGCCGTCGGCGGCGTTGCGCGAGGACTGCTCCAGGGCGCGGATGTCCGACTTCAGGTTCTCGCTGATGGCCAGGCCGGCCGCGTCGTCGCCGGCGCGGTTGACGCGCAGACCCGAGCTGAGGCGCTCGAGCGACTTGTTCAGCTTCATCTCGGTGTTGTACAGGTTGCGCTGGGCGTTGATGGCGGCTGTGTTCGTGTTGATGCGCATGGTTCGGTTCCTCCTTGAAAGACAGTGTTTTCAGACTTCCTTGCCTGATCGTGCCCCTGTCGCGGGGCCGGGAATCTTCCCGTCAGTGTGGTTCCTCCGGCACCCGGACGGTCGGCTGGGATTTTGGTGTCGAACTCGAACCAGATATCGGTTGGGCGGGGGAAAACTTGAGTCTCATTTCACACATGTGATCAATCGTGACAATCCGGTCGACGTACCGAGGCGCGAAGTGATGGCGGGATATCATTATATGTTAAAGTATCGCACATAAAGGCCGAATGCGTGGGCATGGGAACGGAACGAGCGTCCCAGCCTGATACGAAGGCGCCAACTGGTCCCGGGTTTGCTAATATTCCACTGAACGTGCGGACAACGATCTTTCGTCGGGGAGGGTACGGATGGGCGCGAACAGGATCGAACGGCAACAGATCTCGGACCCGCGCGTCCTGGCCCGCTTCCAGCAGACCCAGCGCAGCGAGGCTGACGTCGAAGCGCGCAAACTGGAGGAAGCCAAGACCGGGGACACCCGCAAGACCGCCGGCGAAAAGTTGGATATCTCGTCCGCCGCCCACAGGGTGGCCGATATGCGCACTCTGGTCGAAGCCGGCCGGACCAGGATCGCGGCCGAGCCCGACGTGCGCGCCGACCGCGTGGACGCAGCGCGGCGCCGCCTGGAGGCCGGTGTCTACGCCACGGCGGAAGCTCGCCAGCGGACGGCCGATCAGCTGGTGCCCGTGCTGCGGGACCTCTCCCAACTCCTCGACTGACCCGATCGACCACCACGATCTGACCGGCGTCCCACCGGCGCCGGTGATTTTTTCTTGCCGCAAGTGGTCGGAAATCTTACGCTGCAGACCGTGACGGTCGGTCCACGGTCGTCCGCGAGGTCCTCCCCGAGCGGTCAGGTCGCATGAAACGAATGCCTTCCAAGAAGATCGGCAAAGCGGCCGCCGCTGCGACGGAGCCCGCGGATCTGATGCTGATCGTGGCTGGCCGCGCCGCCTGGGGAGGCCCGGATCTACCCATCACCCCTGTCTGCACCACCGAAATGTCACCGCCGGCCCTGCACCGGGTCCTCGGCTCCCGGCGTTCAGCCCTGATCCTGCTCGCGCCCGAGGCGCCGGCGGCGGCCGCCGATCCCGCCGTGATCGCCGTCCTGCGGCGGGAACTACCGGACTGCGAACTGGTCCTGGTCTACGACGGGCTCGGCGCCGACGAACTCGCCGCCTGCTTCCGCGCCGGGCTCCACGACGCCGTATCCCGGCACGCCCCGGCCGACGCCTGGAGTCGCCTGCTCGCCAGGTCCGCCGAACGCGGGGCGCGCCGGCTCGAGTCCGGCCAGCTGGCCCGGCAGCAACTCGACGCGACCCGTCGGCTCAAGGAGCACCAGAAGAACCTCCAGAACGACCTGTCGCGCGCCGGCGCCGATCTCGCGCACTCCCATCTGCGCCTGGAACAGGCGAACCGCGACCTGAGCCGGCACATGAACCAGCTCACGCTGCTGTACAGCTTCGGGCGGGAATTGAGCACGGCACGCAACTGGGACCAGACGCTGGAATCCATCCTGAAGACCCTGGCCGGCTTCATCGGGGCCGACGGCGCCGCTCTGGTGCTGCGCCCCGGACCGGACGCGCCCTTCGCCCCGCGGCAGACCTACCGCTGGGACGACCCCGCGTGGGAGCGGGTCCTGGCGCGCCTCGAACGCGAGCAGGAGGATGGGGACACCGACACGCTGCTGGTGCTGAGTCCCGGGGATCCCGCCGAAGCCGGGCCGACGGTCACCGCCCTGCCGCTGGACCACATGCGGCGCCGGCTGGGCTACCTGCTGCTGCTGGGCTACGCACCGGACGAACGCGACCTCGACGTCGTGCCGGCCTTCCTGCGCACGGTGCAGGTCATCCTGTCCGAAGAGGTGGCGTCGGCCCAGATCCTCGACCGCATGCGCGAGTTGGGCGCCTTCAATTCCCGCGTGCTCGAAACGGTCCAGAACGGCATCTGGGTCCTGGACGAGACCGGCGCCACGGTCTACTGCAACCGCACGGCCCGCGAATTCCTGACCGGCGTGCCCGCAGCGGCGCACATCGTGGCGGAACCCGACTACGGCATCGGGCGCGGCCGCGCCGCCGGCGGCGAAGGGGCGGCGGCGAACTTCTTCCGCCGCGACGCCTTCCGCCTCGGCGACCTGCCCGAACTCTGTCTCGACGCACGCCTGCGCCTGGATCCGGCCGCGGGGACGGTCCTGTCCCGTCTGGCCGGAGCCGACGGCGAGACTTTCCGCGCCGAAGGCCGGCTGCTGCGGGCCGGCGACGAGTCGCTGCCCGTGCTGGTCCAGTCCAGCGCCATGCGCGGGCGCGCACCCGGCGAGAACTGGCTGGTGGTCGTGCTCGAGGATCTGCGCCCGGCCCGGCGCCTGGCGGCCGAGACGCGCCGCGCCGACGCCCTGCAGGGCCTGGTCGAGATGTCCGCGACCCTGGCGCACGAGATCCGCAACCCGCTGATGGGCCTGAGCGCCCAGGCGGAACTGCTGGCCGACAGCCTGGGCGCCGACGACCACCGTCGCCGCTACCTCGACGTGATCACGGGCGAGGTGGACCGCATCAACGCGACCATCACGCGCATGCTGAATTTCGTGCGGCCCTACGAGCCGGACCTGGCGGCGGTCGACCTCGCGCCCCTGGTGCGCGACTGCCTGGAACTCGCCGGTCCGCGGGCCCGCCAGGCGGACGTCTCCCTGGCGACCGACCTGCCCGATTCGCCGGTCTTCCTGTCGGCCGACGGGGCCCAGATCACCCAGGTGCTCCTGAACCTGCTGCTCAACGCCCTGGACGCGGCGCCCGCCGGCAGCGAGGTCGTGGTCGAGCTCGCGGGCGTCGCGCCGCGCGAACTCGCGGACCCGGACACCGGCGCCTCGCGGCTGGCGCCCGCCTGCCGCCTGGCCGTGCGCGACCGCGGCCCGGGCTTTGCGCCGGCGGACCTCGACAAGCTGTTCCGCCCCTTCTTCACGACCAAGAGCGCCGGCACCGGCCTGGGCCTCTCGCTCTGCCGCAAGATCGTCGCGGCCCACCGCGGCGCGATCCAGGCCCGCCGCGAGGGCGGCGACACCGTGTTCGAGATCCTCCTGCCGGCCGACGCCGGCGTCCAAGCCCGAGAACAGGAGTCGACATGAGCCACAGGATCCTGATCGTGGACGACGAGGCCGCCATCCGCATGTCCGTGGCCGAGGCTCTGGCCGCCGACGGCTTCGCGACCGAGACCGCCGAGACGGGGGAGGAAGCCCTGGCGCGCCTGCACGGCGGCGGCTTCGACCTGGTGGTCACCGACCTCAAGATGCCCAACGTGTCCGGGCTCGAGCTGCTGCAGGCGCTGCGCAACACGGGCCGCGCCACGCCGGTCCTGATGATGACGGCCTACGGCGACGTCGACACGGCCGTGGAGTGCATGCGCCTGGGCGCCTACGACTTCATCCAGAAACCTTTCAAGCTGAGCGTCATGCGCAAGCAGGTCGCCGCGGCCCTCAAGGCGACCCGCGTCCAGGACACGGCCGACGCGGCCGTCGACGCGCCGGCGCCGCGCCAGCGCCGCGCCAGCGCCGCGGCGCAGGTCGGCGGCACCTACTACATGGACATGATCCGGGCCTGCCCCGGGCTGCGCCGCATCGCCGACCTCCTGGAGAAGGTCGGCCAGAGCCGCGCCGGCAACGACACCTCGATCCTGATCCGCGGCGAATCGGGCAGCGGCAAGGAAATCGTCGCCCGCGCCATCCACGAGACGAGCGAGAACGCCCGCGAGCCCTTCATGGAGATCAACTGCGCGGCCGTGCCCGAAACCCTGCTCGAGAGCGAACTGATGGGCCACGAGAAGGGCGCGTTCACCGACGCCAAGGCGCGCAAGGAGGGCCTGTTCGAACTCGCCGCCAACGGCACCATCTTCCTGGACGAGATCGGCGAGATGGGCTTCCTGCTGCAGAGCCGGCTGCTGCGCGTCATCGAGAACCGGACCTTCCGCCGCGTGGGCGGCAAGGAGGAGCAGCAGGTCCACGCCCGCGTGGTGGCCGCCACCAACCGCGACCTCGAGGCGGCCATCCGCGAGGGCGCCTTCCGCAACGACCTCTACTACCGCCTGCAGGTGGTCGAGGTCGACATCCCGCCGCTGCGCGAGCGGCCCGACGACATCGGGGTGCTGCTGGGCCACTTCATCCGCGAGTTCAACTCCAGCCTCGGTCTCGGCACGGCCCCGCCCGACCCGGCGCTGGTGTCCGTGCTGCAGCGCTACCCCTGGCCCGGCAACGTGCGCGAGATGCGCAACGTGCTCAAGCGGATCATGATCCTGGAGGAGCCGGCGGAGCTGCGCGCGGAGCATTTCCCCACCCACGTCACCGACGGCCGCGATCCGCGCACCGTCGCCGAGGCGACCTGCGGTCCCGACGCCGGACTGGTCACCCTGGCCGAAGTCGAGCAGCGGCAGATCCTCTACACGCTCGACAAGACTTCCAACAACAAGTCGCAGGCCGCGCGGATCCTCGGCATCTCGCGGCAGACGCTGCGGGAGAAGCTGAAGCAGTACGGCGGTCTGCACGACGACCTCTCCGAAGAAGCCGAGTCGTAGACTCGGGTCCGCACATCCTGCCGTGACAGGGGACGCGCTCCGGGCACATCGTGTGCCCGGAGCGCTTGGCCTTCCGGCCCCTCCGCCATCCTGGCTGCTGGGCCTCCAGGACA
>JAUSBL010000045.1 GCA_030658975.1 Candidatus Latescibacterota bacterium | reverse complement strand
AGAACTCGTCGAAGATGCGTCCGAGATCCTCGGGCCGGATGCCGATCCCCTCGTCGGTGACGGCGACGCGCACGGCGTCGCCCTGGTCCCGCAGTTCCACGATCAGGCGCCCGCCGTCGTGGTTGTAGCGCACAGCGTTGCTGATCAGGTTGCCCAGGACCTTCTCGACCATGGTCTCGCTGGTGCGCAGCATCACGTCCTCGGCGGGCAGCCGGGCCTCGACGCGCAGCCCGCGCGACTCGATCAGCGACTGCTGGCCGTCCAGCAGGGCGGCGATGACCCGGCTGAGGTTCACGTCGCGCACGTCCTGGCCCTGGTGCAGCGGGCCGCGCGTCAGGTCGCTCAATCCCTGCACGATCTCCGTCGCCTGGCGCAGGCGCTCGACCGTGCGCCGCAGCAGATCGCGCGGCTTCTCGGCCATGTCCGCCCCGGCGACGGCCAGCACCGCCTCCACCGCGCTCTGGGCCGTGATGACCGGGGTCTTGACCTCGTGCGAGACGTAGCGGAAGAAGTCGATCTTGGCCTTGTCCGCCGCCACCAGCTGGCTTTGCCGCACCACGAGTTCGTCCTTGATCGTCCGGTTGTGCCGCATGATCGAGGCGCTGAGGTAGGCGCAGCCGACCAGCACCAGCCAGAAGGCCGCCAGGCCCGAGGAGACGAAGCGCCAGTCGTGGCTCATTTCCGGACCGCTGGACAGGTGGTAGTGCGGAACCAGGCCGAGCGCCTCGCCCAGCACCTCGGCGGTGAACAGCAGGCCCGCCAGCAGGGCCATGCGGCGGATCTCGCTCCCCTTGAACAGCAGGCCCGCCAGCAGCACGTGGATGATGTAGATGAAGTGGAAGGGGTTCTCGATCCCGCCGCTGAAGCCCAGCAGGACCGTCAGCAGCAGGAGGTCCAGGACCATCTGGAGCTTGACGACGAGCAGCTCGGCGCGGATGTCGGTCGCCGGCACGCGCCGGTTGCGCAGCGTGTAGGTCGCGTTCAGGGCCGCCAGCACGGCGGCCGTCAGCAGGATGGGCAGCAGCGGCAGTTCGACGCCGCCGAATTCGACCGCCAGCAGCGAGACCACGACGACGCCGCTGGCGGCGCTCCACCGCATGCGGTTGAACCAGTCGGAGCGCACGCGCAGCGACGCGGCCGAGACGAAGTGGGCCGATTCGGGGGCGATCGGTTCGGCGGCGCCCGCGGCTCTGCGCTCCATGGCCTCCTAGATCGTCGGCGGCAGGTGCTTGCGCACCAGGTCCACGAGCCGCCGCGGGCTGACCGGCTTCTCGAGGTACTCGTCCACCGGCAGGAAGTCCGAGTCCTTCTCCGGATCGAAGGCGTACCCCGTCTGGTCGGCCACCGCGGTCAGCATGATGATCGGGATGTCGCGGGTATTGTCACCCTTGCGCAGTTCGTAGGCAACCTGGAATCCCTCGTCGATCTCGCCCATCATCACGTCCAGCAGGATCAGGTCGGGCTTGCGCTCCCGGGCGAGGTCCAGGCCCCGGGCGCCGTTCTGGGCGTCGATCACGCCGTAGCCCTCGCTCTCGAGGGTCAGCCGGATGATCTCGACCAGGTCGATATCGTCGTCAATGACCAGGATGGTCCGCTTCATCGGAATGAACCTCCGCTTTGATGATCTCCAGCACCTCGGGTACCGCCGACGCCACCGCGTCCGAGAGGCCCCGGTCGATCTCCAGCGACTGCGGCTCCACGCCCACGACCACCAGACGCCGCGGCAGGCGGTCGATCCGCTCGGCCAGGGCGAAGGTCTCCGCCAGGCCGAACCCGTGCAGCGAGAGGCGGTCCCCGGCGATGCCCAGGGACACCTCGTCGGGGGCGAAGCGCGCGACGCGGCCCGGTTCCAGGCCCATCCGGGCCGCATCGACGATCACGTGCAGTTCCCCGTCCTCGAAGCGGTCGATCAGCGACAGGGCGTCGACGCCGGCGTCGATCAGTTCGGCGCCCGGGAAGGCGCCGGTGGCGCGCACCCGCTCCAGAACGGCCGCCCCCACCCCGTCGTCGCCGTACAGCGGATTGCCGACCGCGATGATCTTCACGCCGCTCCTACCTGATGAACCTGACGTCCAGCATGTGCACCGAGCACGAGATGCAGGGATCGTAGGCCCGCACCAGCATCTCCAGCAGGTGCGCGATCTCGGCCTCGCTGCGGTCCGCGACCTCGGGCACGAGCTTGACCATGTCGTCGTCGATGTTGGCCAGGTTCTGCCCCGTGGGGATGATGCAGTTCGCGGCCGTGATGCGCCCCTGGCGGTCGTAGGTGTACTCGTGGTAGAGGATGCCGCGCGGCACCTCGGTGGCGCCGATGCCCGTCCCGTAGCGGGTCGGGTCCTGGTTGGCGACCTCGTCGCGAAGGCCGGCCGCCAGCAGGCGGTCCAGGATGGCCATGGAGTCGAGGCAGCAGTGGACCGACTCGACGACCTGGGCGATGGTGTTCATGTACGGGTTGTGGCAGGCCGGCTTCAGGCCGAGCTGCTTGGCGACGCCCAGCGCCTCGGGGCAGAGCCGGTCGTGGTTGTTGTTCCAGCGGGCCAGGGCGCCCACCATGTACGACGACCGGTTGACCTTGCAGTGCTTCGACGTGCTGTGGTG
>JAUSBL010000042.1 GCA_030658975.1 Candidatus Latescibacterota bacterium | reverse complement strand
GCCGAGGCGCTGGAACGGGTGGCGGCGACGGAAGCGATCGACCTGCTGTTGCTCGATCTGGGGTTGCCGGACGGCGTGGGTGTCGAGGCGATTCGCGCGGTGCACGAGCGTCGGCCTGGCCTGCCGGTGGTCGTCCTCTCCGCTCAGGACGACAGGGAAACGGTGGTGTCGGCCATCGCGGCCCGGGCCTCGGACAGCAGGCGCTGCAACTCGCTGAGGGCCGGGGTCGCGCCGGCGGCCGCCGCGCTGTCCGCCGCGGCCGTTCCTGTCGTGTCCTCGTCCGCTTCCTGCGCCGCGCCGGCCGCGGCGGCGAGCAGCCACAACATCGCCAGCGCCGCGGCGATCCCCTGTCCCGGCCTGCACCTCAACGTCCGTCCTCCCCGGGAATGAGCCGGGCCAGCGAGCGCAGGGCCCCGCGCGCCGCCTGCTCGGGCCGCGCATCGGGGTCCACGCCCGCGGCGCGGCACCAGCCGGCGACGGTCGCCTCGTCGGCGCCGCACAGCGAGCGCAGGACCGTGGCGGTCCGTTTGCGCCGCTGCTGGAAGAGGCCCTTGACCAGCGCCTTGAAGCGCGCCATTTCCCCGTCCTCCCAGATCTCGGGCAGCGGGCGCAGGACGACCACGGCCGACACCACGTCGGGCCGGGGCCAGAACACCGCCGCCGGCACCTGCCGGCGCACCTCCACCGCGAACTGCGACCCGAGCACCACCGCGAGCACGCCGTACTCCTTGCTGCCCGGCCCGGCGGCCAGACGCGCGGCCACCTCGCGCTGGATCATGAACACCGCCCCGGCCACGCGCCGGCGGTGGTCGATGAGCGCGAAGAGCACCTCGCTGGTCAGGACGTAGGGCAGGTTCCCGGCCACCACCGGCCGGGGACCGGCCAGATCCAGGGTCGCGGACCAGTCCAGACGCGCGATATCACCCTCCACCAGCCGGAATCGTTCCCGTCCGGCCGTCTCGGCGCGCAAAAGGTCGCACAGATGCCGGTCGACCTCCACGGCGGTCACGTTGGCGCCGGCATCCAGGAGCGGGAAGGTCAAAGCCCCTCCCCCGGCCCCGAGTTCCAGGACGTCGCGCCCGAGTTCCAGGCAGTCGGCCGCGATGGCCCGCGCCAGGTTGCCGTCCAGCAGGAAGTTCTGGCCCCGGCGCTTGACCGGGCGCACGCCGTGGGCGCGCAGCAGTTCGAGCTGGCTGCGGTCGAGGGGTTCGTTCACGCCCACCCCCGCGCGCCGCACAGGCGGTCGACGTTCGCACCGGTGATGCGCGCCAGATCCGGCGGCGTGATGCCGCAGACCTCCGCGACGCGGGCCGCCGTCAACGGCAGGAAGGCGGGCTCGTTGCGGCCGCCGCGGTGCGGCACCGGCGGCAGCCAGGGCGCGTCGGTCTCCAGGACCAGGTGCTCCGGCGCGACGCCGGCCAGGATCTCCGGCAGACCGCTGTTGCGGTACGTCACCGGGCCGCCGATCCCCAGCAGGAAGCCGTGCGCCACGCCCCAGGCGGCGTGTTCGGCCCCGCCGGCGAAGCTGTGCAGGATGCCGCCCCGCGCCGGCACGCCCGCCGCCTCGAGTTCCTCGACGATGTCGTCGTGGGCGTCGCGCACGTGCAGCACCACCGGCAGGCCGAGGCGCGCCGCCAGCGCGAGCTGGGCCCGCAGGGCCGCGCGCTGCGCGGGCCGGGGCGACAGGTCGCGGTAGAAATCCAGGCCGATCTCGCCGATCGCCACCACGCGCGGGTCGGCGGCCAATTCGGCCAGACGCGCCAGGGCGCGCTCTCCGGCGGGCGTGACCTCCCCGTCCGCGCCGGCGATCAGCAGCGCGTCGTGCGGGTGGATGCCGACGGCGGCCCGCAGGCGGTCGTCGCCTCCGGCCAGCGCCACCGACGCCTCGCTGCTGGGCACGTCGTAGCCGATGTTGATCAGGCGCGTGACGCCCGCGGCCTGCGCCCTGGCCAGGACCGCGTCGATCTCGCCGGCGAACTCGCGGCGGTCCAGGTGCAGGTGGGTGTCGGTGTACAAGCTGCCTCCGGCGTCGGGCGGTGCGGGCCCGGGCGCGCCGGGCGGGATGCTGGTGCCTGGATGCTCGTGCCTGGATGCTAGTGCTCTGTGGGACCGTCGTGGTGGCAGGGCTTGCGCGGCCGCCGCGGCCGGCTGCGCGGCAGGTCCTGGCGCGCGTCCCAGGTCATCTCGCCCGCGGCCAGCACGAGCGTCAGGGAACCCTCGTCCAGCTGCACCGTGGCGGTCTCGCGCAGCAGGTCGAGCTTGCGGACACGCCCCTCCCCGCGCGACGTGGTCACGCGGGCGCCGACGCGCGGCATGCGCGCCAGCGACTCGAGGTAGCCCTCGTGTTCGTACGACAGGCAGCAGCGCAGCCGCCCGCACAGTCCCGACAGCTTGTTGGGGCTCAGCGGCAGCTGCTGCCCCTTGGCCATCTTCAGGGTGACGGGGCTGAACTCGCCCAGGAAGCTGCTGCAGCAAAGCTCGCGGCCGCAGATCCCCAGCCCGCCCTTGATCTTCGCCTCGTCGCGCACGCCGATCTGGCGCAGCTCGATGCGCGTGCGGAAGATCGCGGCGAGGTCCTTGACCAGCTGCCGGAAGTCGACGCGCTTCTCGGCCGTGAAGTAGAAGGTGATCTTGTTGCGGTCGAACTGGCGCTCGACCGTCACCAGCTCCATCTCGAGGCGCCGTTCCTGGATCTTCTCCAGGCAGATGTCGTAGCACTGCCACTCGTCGGCCCGGTTGTCGTGCAGACGCTTCAGGTCGTCCGGTCCGCAGGTGGCCAGCACGCCCTGGCGCGCCGCCTCGCGTCGCCAGACGTCCTTGCCGGGACCGACGTAGCAGACGCGCCCCATGTCGCGGCCGCGGTCCGCCTCCACCATGCAGTAGTCGCCGACGCCCAGGCCGACCGCGCGCCGGTTGTGGTAGCAGGCCTTGCGGTGGCCCTTGAACTGCACCATGACCAGGGCGTCGGGATCGGGCGCCGCGGCGAGCGACGCCGACGCGTCTTCCGGAGTTGCCTCCGGATCGTCGTAGGGCATCGCGTGCGGCGCGGCGTCGGGCTCAGGCCCGCGCGGCGGCTCGATCCATCCGGACATGTGCGCTCAGCTCCTGGAACAACACGGCCATCACCAGGCCGAGGTTGAGGCTCTGGTCGATCTCGCGCCGGGCCTGCTCGACCGCTGCGATGTCGCGCAGCAGTCCGGCGGGCGTGCGGCGGCCCGCCAGGTCCGCGATCAGGGCGGCGTCGCGGGGCAGGCGCGGCTCCCAGCCGTCGCCGCGGGCGACGCGGCCCAGGATTTCACTGTAATGGAGATGCAACTGCTCGCAAAGCTGAATCGCCCGGTCGCGCCGCTCGGACAGCTCCTTGGCGACGCCGGGGCGGGTCACGCCGTCCGCGGCCTCTGCCAGCAGATCCGCCGGCACCGCCCCCTTGTGCAGCATCTCGGCCGCGATCTGGGCGGCCCCGAGGCGGTTCGCGTCCAGGTCGGCGACGATGCCGCGGGCCCAGGCGCGCAGCGCCCGCGACAGCGTCAGGCGGGAGCGGGCGGCGCGGCGGGCGTCGCCATCCGCCGCCCGGGCGTAGTCCGCGGCCTCCTGCGGCGGCAGATCGTAGAGGTCGCGCAGCAGGGCGGCCAGCTCCTCGCGCCCGTAGGGCTCGAAGGCCACGCGCTGGCAGCGCGAGAGGATCGTGGGCAGGACCGCGCCGCGCAGGCTCGACAGCAGCAGGATCAGCGCGCCGGGCGGCGGCTCCTCGAGGGTCTTCAGGAAGGCGTTGGCGGCGCCCGCGCGCAGGCGGTGGGCGTCGGTCACGATCGCCACCTTGTGCCGGCCCTGGAACGGCTTCAGGCGCAGGAACTGCAGCACCGAGCGGATCGTCAGCGGTCCGGGGCGGTCCGGGTCGCCGATGAGCACCTCGCTCGTGCCGGCGAACGCCGGGCGGTGGAACGGGTCCTCGGCCTTGGACGCGAGCAGCTCGCCGACCTCGCCGTCGGACAACGACGCCGGCGCCGGGCAGATCCACTGGATGTCGGGATGCTGGAAGCCGAGCGCCTTGCGGCAGCTCTCGCAGGCGGCTTCGCGGCGGCAGGCGTCGGGGTCGGCGCAGTTGATCAGCCGGGCGATCTCCAGGGCGGTGAGTTCCTTGCCGCTGCCGTCGGGCCCGACGAAGAGGTAGCTCTGGCCCAGCGACCCGGACCGCTCCAGGTCCAGGAATCGCCCGACGGCGGGCGCGCGGCCGGCGAATCGCTGCTGCAAGCCACGGCCTCCCTGCCGGCGGGCGCCGGCTCTCAGTCCTTGCGATCGACCGCGAACCGCGTCCGCAGTCCCTCGACGTAGACGGCCAGGGCCTCCGACAACTTCTGCGACTCCACGGCCTGGCGCACCTGTTCGCGCAGCTCCTCGAAGCTCGCCGTCGCGCCTGCGGTCCGCTCGCGCACCAGGAAGATATAGAAGCCCGCGGGGGTCAAAAAAGGCGGCGTGATCGCGCCCGCGGCGGCGTCGGCGAGCTGCTCGCGGATCGCCGGCGACAGGTCGTCCAGGGCGAAGGTGCCCAGCTCGCCGCCGCGCGGGGCGGAGCCGGTATCGACGCTGACTTCGGCGGCCACCTTGGCGAAGGGCTCGCCGGCCAGGAGCCGCGCGTGGGCGGCCGCGGCCTCGGCGCGCGCGCGGGCGACGTCGTCCTCGGTCACCGCGATGGGGAAGAAGATCTGGCTGATCTCGCGACCCTCCGACCCGACCTTGTCCACGTGCACGATGTGCAACCCGCGCTCGGTGACCACGGGCTGGCTGGTCTCGCCCTCCTGCAGCGAGAACACGGCGTCCTCAAGCGCGCGGCTGAACAGTTCGCCGGCGCGGACCAGGCCGATGCGGCCGCTGGCGCCGGGACCTTCGTCGTGCCGGTCGGCGACCGTGGCGAAGGCGTCGCCGCGTCCCAGCTCCTGCATCACGGCGCCGAGCTTGGCCTGCAGCTCCCGCTGGACCTCCGGCGAGGGCTGCACCGCGATCAGGATGTCCGAGAGGGTCAGGGTGTCGGGCGCCGCGGGGACCTCGTCGCGGTGGGCCGCGTAGTAGGCCTCGACCTCCTCCTCGCGCACCTCGATGCCCGGCCGGATGAAGCGGTTGACCACGGCCCGCATGTAGTGCTGGTCGCGCAGCTGGGAGGCGGAGCGGCGGCGGTAGTCGTCCAGGGTCATCGCGTTGTTCGCCAGCTCCGCCTCGAGGCGCGCCTGCGAGCCGTAGTAGCGCACGAGCTGGTCGATGTTCGCCTGGACCTCGCGATCCACGGACTCCTCGCCGATCTCGATCTTCTCCTGGCGGGCGGCGGCGATGATGAGCTTGCTCTCGATCAGCCGGTCGAGGACCTCGGCGCGCACCGTCGCCTCGTCCTTGTCGTCGGGCGCGCCCATGTTGCGGGCCTCGAGGTGGTAGAGGGCGATCTCGCGTTCGAGGTCGCTCTGCAGGATCGCCTCCTCGTCCACGACGACCAGGATGCGGTCGACGAGTTCGGGGGACGCCGCCGCCGGGGCCGCGACGTCCTGGGCCCGGGCCGGGGTCCAGGCCGCCGACGCCATCAGCGCCGCCGTCGCCATCAACGCCGCCGTCGGCCATCGCCGCGATGCCTTCATGACTGCTTCCTTTCACGGGGGCGCCGGGGAGAAGCTCCCCCCGGCGCCCGCGACACCCCAGGGCGGCCGGCGCTACTTCGCTGCCTGCAGCTCCTCCCAGGAGGGCAGGGAGTCCAGGACGCGGTCGTTGATCTTGACCGGGTACTCGTTGCGCCACTGCGCCAGCAGCGTCTGCAGGGCTTCGTCCTGGCGCTTGCGCTTGACCCGCGCGCCGACCTCGTTGATCACTTCCTCGACCGGCCGCGAGCGGCCGGGCGTGACGTTGTCGAGCATGACCACGCACCAGAGGTCGTGCGCCTGGAAGGGCGCGCTGACCTCGCCCGGCCGCGCCAGGGCGAACAGCTGGTCGCGGTCGGCCGACTGCGCGAACTCGTTGATCGAGACCTGCCCCTCCGGCGTGCCGCCGGCGGAACGGTTGCGGGCCGCGAAGACGGCGCTCCAGGGCTGCCCGCCGGCCAGCTCGGTGCGCGCCGCGTCGGCGGACCCCTTGTCCGCGCACATCATGATGCGCCCGCGCCGTTCCTCGGGCACGCGGTAGACCTGCGGGTTCTCGTCGTAGAGGGCGCGGATCGCCTCCATGCTCACGTGCTCGTCGTACTTCACGACCTCGTCGTGGAACAGGGACAGCATGTGCTGCTCGCTGCGCTCGTTCGCCTCGGCGATCACGCGCGGGTCCTTGTCGTAGCCGCGCTCGCGCGCCTCGGCGGCGAAGAGGGACTGGTCGACGATGTCGCCGAAGAGCTTGTTCTTCACGCCGCCGAGCATGGTGTTGCGCTTCGGCCGCTGGAAGACGCTCATCTCGTCGTACTTGGCCTTGTAGTCGCCGATGGTCCAGACCTGGGGCTCCGCGTCCTTGTCGGCCTTGAAGCTGAAGAAGAAGCGGCCCAGCTCCGAGGCGGGGATGTTCAGGGGCTGCAGGCGGTCCTTCTCGACCGGCTTCTGGGTCGCCGGGTCGAGGTAGGCCTCCTCCTCGGGCAGGCCGTTGAAGACGATCCACAGCGCGGCGTCGTCGTACTTGAACTCGTGACGCTCGCGGCTCTCCTTGATGAAGGCCGCCTCGCGCAGCTTGGCGCGCTTCTGGGCGATGGTCGCGCGGATGCGCGCGCTGTAATCCTCGTCCAGCGGGCGCTCGCGCACGGTCGCGATGCTGTCCAGCCGCACGACCCAGTACCCGTACACGCTCTCGATGGGGCGGCTGACCTCGCCGACCCCGAGCTCGAAGAGCGGGCGCTCGAACATGTCGTCGGCCGTGCCGTACTGCAGCTGCATCCGGTAGTCGTTGGTGGGTCCGCGCGAGCCGTCGTTGTACTCCTCGGCGACGGTCTCCCAGAGGCCGCCGTCCAGGACGGCCTGCCGGGCCTTGGCGGCGTCGGCTTCGAAGTTGCAGATGATGAACTCGAAGTGGCGGACCTGCGTCCGGCGTTCGTGGTACGCCTTGATCTCCTCGTCGGTCACGACCTCGCCGGGCTTCTGGATGAGGTCCGTGCGCATCACCGCGGTCGCCTGGTAGTGGGTGACCGCCTCGACCAGCTTCTTCACGTCGTCCTGTTCGTCATAGCCGAGTTCCCCGGCCTTCAGCACCATCAACTCCTTGTTGATGATGACGTCCAGGAACGCGCGCCGGCCCGCGGGGGTGGCGGTGTCGACGGCCTCGCCTTCCCCGTCGCGGGGCAGATCGTTCTGGGTCATCTTCTTCAGGCGGGACACGTAGTAACCGGCCGTGACCTTGCGGTCGCCGACGCTGACGACGACGCGCCCGTCCTCCTTGCTGGCGTCCGCCGCCGGTTTCTTGGACTTGCCGCCGCAACCGGCGGCTCCCAGGACCAGCGCGAGCGCCATCGTCGCGACAACCGCGGCGAGGAACCTGCGTGCGTTCGAGGTCATGACGTCTCCTTCACTCGACTCAGGGGTTTCGGGGACGCGGCGGCGGCCGTATCGCCGCCCGCGTCCTCGCGCAAACGATCGATGAGGTCCAGGATGTGATAGGCGGCTGCCGGGGCGTCGTCGCGGGTCGCCGGGATCTTCAGCTCGAGCTGGTCGACGGCCCTGAACATCAGCCCCCGGGGACCGGTTCCCATCAAACCGCGGAGTATAAGGGGGGAGGGCTCCCTCCCGCCAGCGAAAAACAGGCTCAGCTCCCGCCGGCCCACCCGGATCTCCTCCACGCCGTTGCGCGCCGCCAGGGCCCGGATGCGCCCGGTCTGCACCAGGTTGACCACCGGCGGGGGCGGCGGGCCGTAGCGGTCGCGGATCTCGTCGGCGACCAGGCGGAACCCGCGGTCGTCCGTGATCCGCACCAGGCGGCGGTAGAGGTCCATCTTCTGCTCGGGGTCGCCGATGTAGTCGTCCGGCAGGTAGGCCGGCAGCTTCAGGTCGATCTTGACGTCGAGCGCCGTGGCGCGGCCGTCGCCGCGCAGCTCGGAGACGGCCTCGTCCAGCAGCCGGCAGTAGAGGTCGAAGCCGATGGCCTCGAGGTGCCCGTGCTGCTCCTGGCCCAGGATGTTGCCGGCGCCGCGGATCTCCAGGTCGCGCATCGCGATGTGGTAGCCGGAGCCCAGGGCCTGGAACTCCTGCAGCGCCGACAGGCGGCGCCGCGCGTCCTGCGAGAGGGCCTCCCCCGGCGGGGTCATCAGGTAGGCGAAGGCGCGCTGGCTGGAGCGGCCGACCCGGCCGCGGATCTGGTAGAGCTGGGCCAGGCCGAAGCGGTCGGCGCGGTCGATGACGATCGTGTTGACCCGCGGCATGTCCAGCCCCGACTCGATGATCGTCGTGGTGACCAGCACGTCGTACTCCTGGGCGAGGAAGGCGGCCATGATCCGTTCCAGCTCGTCCTCGTTCATCTGGCCGTGGGCGACGCAGACCCGGACGCTGGGCAGCAGCTCGCGGACCTTCGAGGCCGTGGCCTGGATCGTCTCGACGCGGTTGTGCACGAAGAAGACCTGGCCGCCGCGGTGCAGCTCGCGCAGGATCGCCTCCTGGAGCACCTCCTCGCTGTAGGCGCAGATCTCGGTGTGGATCGGCAGGCGGTCGCGCGGCGGGGTGGTGATCAGCGACATGTCGCGCGCGCCCATCAGCGAGAGGTACAGCGTGCGCGGGATGGGCGTGGCGCTGAGGGTCAGCACGTCCACCTCCTTGCGCAGCTGCTTCAGGCGCTCCTTGTGGCGCACGCCGAAGCGGTGCTCCTCGTCGATGACCAGCAGGCCGAGCCGCTGGAAGCGGACGTCGCGGGACAGCAGCCGGTGCGTGCCGATCAGCACGTCCAGTTCGCCCTCGCGCGCGCGGCGCACGATCTCGCGCTGCTCCCGGGGCGACTGGAAGCGGCTCAGCACCGCCACGCGGGCCGGGAAGTCGCGGAAACGCTCGGCGAAGGTCTCGCCGTGCTGGTGGGCCAGCAGCGTCGTGGGGCAGAGCACGGCGGCCTGGCGCCCCGCCTCGACCGCCTTGAAGGCGGCGCGCATGGCGACCTCGGTCTTGCCGTAGCCGACGTCGCCGCAGACCAGGCGGTCCATCGGCTGCGCCCGCTCCATGTCGAGCTTGACGTCGGCGATGGAGGTGAGCTGGTCGGGGGTCTCCTCGTGCAGGAAGGACTCCTCGAGCGAGCGCAGCAGGTCGCCGTCGGGCGGGAAGGCGAAGCCGGGCAGGCTCTGGCGCGCCGCGTAGAGGTTCAGCAGCTCGGCCGCCATGGCCTGGATCGCCTTGCGCGCCTTCCTGGTCACGCGGGCCCAGGACGCGGTGCCCAGACGGCTCAGTTCCGGCGCCGCGGCCCGGTCGCTGCTGAAGCGCTCGACCAGCCCGATCTTCTCGACCGGGACGTAGACCTTGTCGCCGGCAGCGTACTCCAGCAGCAGGCACTCGCGCTCGGTGTCCTGGACCGTGATGCGCCGCAGGCCGCGGTACAGGCCGATGCCGTACTCGACGTGCACCACGTACTCGCCCGCCAGCAGGTTCCCCGAGTCCTTGACCACCGCGCCGCCGCGGAAGCGGGTGCGGGCGGGGCGCTGGTAGCGGTCGAAGAATTCGTGGTCGGTCACCAGGGCGAGCCCGACCGCCGGCCACAGGAAGCCCTCGGCGAGCCGCCCGACCACCGGCATCGCCGCGGGCAGGGCCCCTTCCTGCTCCAGCAGCAGTTCGGCGAGGCGGCTGGCCTGTCCCTGGTTGTCGCAGAGCACGCAGGCGAAGCGGCCCTCCCGCTCCCACGCCGACAGCGCCGCGGCCAGCCGCGCCACGTCGCCGCCGCGCAGGCCCGGGCGGTGCGTGTCGAAGCGGGCGGACTCGAACGCGTCGCGCTCCAGCCAGCGCACCGGATCGTCCCCGATCCAGCCGCCGCTCAGCGCGACCTGGGGCAGCGTCAGGGCGGCCAGCTCGCCGGCCGGGGCCACCAGTTCGCCGGTGTCCGGCAGCCAGGGGTCGTGGCGCAGGCGCGTCTCGCGCAGGCGCGGGATCTCCTCGTCCAGCAGCTCGGACTGCGCGGCCAGCGCCGCGGGATCGCTCCAGACCAGGCAGGAGTCGGGGGGCAGGTGGTCGGTGAGCAGGGCGGTCGGTCCGAACAGGGGCAGGAAGGCCTCGAGACCGGCGGCGTGGACGCGCTCCTCGAGGCGGGCGTCGAGGTCGAGCCGGTCGTCGGCCGCCAGATCGCCGCCCGCGACGACGTCCTCGACGCGCACCTGCGCCTCCAGGATGCCGTCGTCGTCCAGCACGAGGTGGCTGACCGGCAGCACGTCGATCCGCTCGATCTTCGCCAGCGTGCGCTGGGTCGAGGGGTCGAAGGTGCGCAGCGAGACGATCTCGTCGTCGAAGAACTCCACACGCAGCGGGTGGTCCCCGGGCGGAAACAGGTCGATGAGGGCGCCGCGCCGCGCGTACTCGCCGGTGCGGGCGACCAGGCCCACGCAGGCGTAGCCCAGCTCTCCCAGCCGCGTGCAGAACGCCTCGCGCCCGTAGCGGCCGCCGACGGCCAGGGCGAGGGTGGCGGCCGCCAGGCGCGACGGCGACAGCCCCCGCTGGCGCAGCCCGTACAGCGAGGTGACCGCGAGCGCCGGCGCGCCGGTGCCCAGCCGCGCCAGCCCGGCCATCAGGGCGCCGACCAGCTCGGCGTCCGGCGACTGGCGGTCGTAGACGAGCACCTCCTGCTGCGGCAGGTAGACGACGTCGCCGGCCCCGAGCCAGGCCTCGAGGTCGTCGGCCAGGCGCAGGGCCGCGTCGCGCGACGGCACGACCACCAGCGCCGTGCGGCGCGCCTGCCGGAACCAGCTGGCGAGCAGCAGGGACGCCGACGAGCCGTGCAGGCCGCTGAGCGCCGGCAGGCGCGCGGGGTCGTCGCGGGACGCCGCCAGCGCGGACGCGAACGCCGCGACCGGGTCGCCGAGATGGACGGCCGGAGCCCGGCCCGCGAGCAGGCCGTCGATGAGGCCGGCGGCGGTTGCGGCGTCGTGCGTCATCATGGTGCGGCGACGGCGGGGAGCGGGTCAGCTCCCGAACGTCTTGCGCTCCTTCCCGAAGGGGGTGATCGCCCGCAGCCTCTCCACGATGCGCGGCAACGCGGCGGCCGTGTAGTCGATCTCCTCCTCGGTCGTGTAGCGGCTCAGCGAGAAGCGGATCGAGCCGTGGGAGGCGATGAAGGGCACCCCCATGGCCTTCAGGACGTGGGACGGCTCGAGGCTGCCGGAGGTGCAGGCCGAGCCGCTCGAGGCGGCGATCCCGGCGCGGTCCAGCAGCAGCAGGATGCCCTCCCCCTCGATGTAGTCGAAGCTGATGTTGGTCGTGTTGGGCAGGCGGCGGTCCGGGTCGCCGTTGACGCGGCAGTCCGGGACGGCGTCCAGCACGGCGCGTTCGAGCCGGTCGCGCAGGCGCCGCACGGCGACCTGCTCGGCCTCGCGGCCGGCGGCCGCCAGCTCGCAGGCCCGGCCCAGGGCGACGATGCCCGGCACGTTCTCGGTGCCGGCGCGGCGACCGCGCTCCTGGTGGCCGCCGGCGATCAGCGGGCGCAGCTTCGTGCCGCGCCGGACGTAGAGCGCGCCGACGCCCTTGCACGCGTGGAGCTTGTGCCCCGACAGCGAGAGCAGGTCGACGGCGGAGGCGGACATGTCCAGCGGCAGCTTGCCGACCGCCTGCACGGCGTCCACGTGGAAGACCGCCCCGTGCTCCTTGACGATCCGGCCGAGCTCCTCGATCGGGAAGACGACCCCGGTCTCGTTGTTGGCCGCCATGACGCTGACCACGGCGGTGTCGGGCCGCAGCGCGTGGCGCAGGTCGTCGGGATCCAGGTGGCCCCGCCCGTCCACCGGCAGGTAGTCGACGGCGTAGCCCTGGCGGCTCTCCAGCTCGCGGCAGAGGCCGAGCACCGCCGGATGTTCCACGGCCGTGGTCACGAGATGGCGCTTCTGCGGATGGGCGCGCAGCGTCCCGACGATCGCGAGGTTGTCGCTCTCCGACCCGCCCGCCGTGAACACGATCTCCGCCGGCAGCGCGGCCCCGAGCAGCGCGGCCGTCTGGACGCGCGCGCGGTCGACGGCGCGGCCCGCCTCGGCGCCGAAGGCGTGCATGCTCGACGGGTTCCCGTAGTTGCCGGTCAGGAAGGGCAGCATGGCCTCGACGACTTCCGGCGCGACGCGGGTCGTTGCGTTGTTGTCGAGGTAGATCCCTTCCGGCGGGCGCGGCGGCAGGCCATCCTGCAGGTTGAACGTCACGACTTCACCTCGACCACTTCGAGGTCCGGGCTCACGTGCTCGCGCAGCTGCTGCTCGACCCAGCCCTTGATGGTGGCCCCGGAGGAGGGGCAGCTGGCGCAGGCGCCGGTCAGCTTCACGTGGACGTGGCGACCCCGGATCGCGACCAGTTCGATGTCGCCGCCGTCGGTGCGCAGGGCGCGGGCGATGTCGTTCTCGAGCACCTCGCGGATCTGGCGGGACCGCGCGTCCCCGTCCCCGGGAACCTCGACCTGCACCAGCACCGGCGGCGCGGCTTCGAGCTCCTGCCAGACCTCCTCGATGAGGTGGCGGATGTCGTGGTGGCAGGACGTGCAGCCGCCGCCGGCCTTGGTGTAGTGGGTGACGTCCTCGATCTCGCGCAGGCGGTACTGGCGGATGGTCTTGACGATCGTCTCGCGGCTGACCTGGAAGCAGTGGCAGATCTCGACGTCCTGCGACAGCAGGCCGCAGGGCACCTCGCGGCCCTGGCGGCGGTAGTAGTCGACCATGGCCGCCTCGAGCGCCTCGCGGCCCATGACCGAGCAGTGCATCTTCTCGCGCGGCAGGCCGTCGAGCTCGCGGGCGATGTCCTCGTTGCTGATGCGCGCCGCCTGCTCGAGGGTCAGGCCCTTGAGCATCTCGGTGAGCATCGACGACGAGGCGATGGCGCTGCCGCAGCCGAAGGTCTGGAAGCGGGCGTCGGCGATGCGCCCGTCCGGGCCTAGCTTGAAGCACAGCCGCAGCGCGTCGCCGCACGCCATCGAGCCCACCTCGCCGACGCCGTCGGCGTCGTCGAGCGCGCCCACGTTGCGCGGGTTCATGAAGTGGTCGAGGACCTTCTCGGAGTAATCCCACATGGCGGTGACCTCGCGTTGGCGGCGCCGGGCGGGCCGCGAATCCGGACCGGACACGTCCTGGGATAACGGTAACCGTTCGTAGGCCGGAATCAAGACCGCGGGCGCCCCGACGACCCGGCGGCTTGGCGACGTGGCGGCCCTCAGGCGCGGCGGGACAGCCGGGTCTCGGCCAGCAGGGCCAGCGCGGCGAAGCCCAGGAACCACGGCGCCAGGTCGCGGCCATCCGCGCCGGCGGCGATCCCGCCGTCCGGGGCCGCGGCCAGGACCTCGGCGCCCGGCAGGCCCGCGGTCGCCAGTCGCGCCACGGCTTCGTCGGCGGTCAGCAGCGCCGCGTCGCCCTCGGCCGCCGGCATCGCCAGGACCGCCTCGCCGAGGGTGTCGGCCCCGGCGACAAATGTGTAGAAGCCCTGCCGCGTCGCCGGCTCCCCCGCCACGTAGGCGCGGCCGCCCCGCCAGTCGAGCCGGGCAGGCAGAACCTCGGGGAGCGCGCCGGGCCGGGCGCGGTAGAGCAGGGCCGGGCCGGCCAGGGCGTCGCCGCCGTCCGCGGCGCCGGCCAGCGCGACCGCCGGCGCCGCGCCGACCTCGTCCTGGGCGCCCCGGCCGCCGCCGGCCAGGTAGGCGGCCAACCGCCTGGCGAAGGGCGGGAACATCGGGTTGTGGGCCAGGTCGGTGGCGTCGGGCAGCGTGTGGAAGGGCGCGACCAGCAGGCGTCCCCGCGCGCGCCGGGCCTGGACCAGCAGCGGATCGCCGCCGCGCGTCGCGAGCAGCACGTCGCTGCCCGAGTCGGGCAGGGCGTGGTACCGGCGCCAGGTCGCGCGCGCGAACGTGGACAGGGCCTCGGCCGGCAACCCGGCGAAGACCGGGTGGGACGGCGCGACCACCACGACCTCCTGCGCGCCGGCGGAGCCGTGGACCCGGTAGGACGTGGGCCCGGCGAGTCCGAGCGCCGGCAGCAGCGTGCGACCCAGTTCCCCGGCGTCGGCCGGGTCGCCGGCGAACAGGGCGACGCCGCCGTCGCCTTCCAGCCGCTCGACGACCGCCGCCTGCAGGCGCCGGCCGAGCGGGCCCGGGTCCACCAGCAGCAGCACGTCGGCAGCGGCCAGGTCGCCGTCGGCCACGTCGGCGACGCCGCGTGCGCGCACGCCGTAGAGCTCGTCCGCTCCGGTCGCCGCGCCGCCCGGCGCCAGGGCGTTGGCCCAGTAGCGCCAGCCGCCGCGACCGGCCGTCCCGGCGTCGGGGCCGTGGACGATGAGCACCTCGAGCCGGTCGCGGACTTCGAGCAGGAAGGGCCGCGCGTCGTCGACGGGCAGGCGGTCGGCCGCGGTGACGACCAGGCCGCGGTGCGTCCCGGCCGCCGGCGCCGCGAAGGCGAACGTCAGGCGGTCGGTCTCTCCGGGCGCCGCTTCGCTCGCCGCCTCGGCGACGGGACGGCCGTCGAGTTCCAGTCGCCACACCTGCCCGACGTGGCCGACGCGCACGTCGGCCTCGACCTGCACGGGCTCGCCGGCCCGCAGCGCCCGCAACGGTGTGCGGACCCGCGTGACGCCGCCGGCGACCTGCGCCTCGCCCACCGGCAGCAGCGCCAGCCGGGCCCCGCCCGCGCCGGCCAGGGCCCGCGCCGCGGCGGCCAGGGCGGCGTCGTCCCAGGCGGCGGCCTGCAGGTCCGAGATCAGCAGCACCGTCACGGGCCGCTGCGGCGCGGCGGCGACCCAGGCCGCGGCCTCCGCGAGCGCGTCCGCGGGATCGACGGCGCCGTCGGTGGGCGCCAACGCGCGCAGGGCCGATGCCGCCCCGGCGCCCGCGCCGGTCCAGCCGTTGAACACCGCGCGCGGCCGCGGCCCCGCGAGCACGACCTGGACCACGCCCCCGGTCGGCAGCGCGTTCACGGCGTCCGCGGCGACGGCGAGCGCGGCGTCGAAGCGCGTACCCCGGTCCCGTTCGGAGCGCATGCTCGCGCTGGCGTCCAGCACGACCAGCAGCGCCTCCGGCGCCGCCGCCGCGGCGTCGCGGCCGCCCAGTTGCGGGCGCGCCGCCGCGGCGACGACCAGCAGGATCGCGAGCATGCGCAGCAGCAGCAGCAGCCAGCGGCGCACGCCCAGCGCGCGCGAACGCCGCGCCTTGACCTCCTCGAGGAAGCGCAGGTCGCTGAAGGCGATCTCGCGCACGCGCCGCCGCTGCAGCAGGTGCAGCAGCAGAGGCACCGCCGCGGCCGCGGCGCCGAACAACAGGGCGGGGTTCAGGAAGGTCAGCGGCACGTGATCACGCTCCGCGCCGGCTCAGGACAGCCGGCGCCGCTTGGACAGGTACGCGAGCAGGGCGCGGTCGAAGGGGGTGTCGGTCGTCGTCTCGACCAGATCGATGCGCTCGCGGCGGCAGGCCTGACGCACCTCGCCGCGCCACGCCTCGAACCGCTCGCGGTAGGCCGCGCGGGCGTGGGCCGGCTCCAGGCGCAGCGTGCGGTCGGGCCGCTCCAGGTCCCGGAAGCGCGCCTCGCCCTTGAAGTCCAGGTCCAGTTCGCGCGGGTCCAGCACCTGGAAGACGATCACTTCGTGACCGCGGTGGCGGAAGTGGCGCAGCCCCGCGGTGACGTCCACCGGCGCATCCATGAGATCGGAGATCAGCACCACCAGGCCGCGCCGCGGCAGCCGCTCGGCCACCTCGTGCAGGACGGGGCCGAGCGCGGTCTCCCGGCCGGCCGGCAGCTCGTCCAGGTGCTTGAGGATCTCGAAGAGCTGGCGGCGGACGGCGCGGGCCGGCACCGAGCCCAGGCGGCGGCTGTCGAACAGCTCCAGGCCGACGGCGTCGTTCTGGCGCAACAGCAGGCGCGCCAGGCTGGCGGCGAGCAGCCGCGCGTAGGCCAGCTTCGTCGGCCGGGCCGCGTCCGAGCCGTAGCCCATGCTGGCCGAGCAGTCGACGAGCAACGTGGCCCGCAGGTTGGTCTCCTCGCTGAAGACCTTGCGGTAGAGGCGGTCGCTCTTGGCGTAGACGCGCCAGTCGACGTGGGTGACGGGTTCGCCGGGGAAGCAGGCGCGGTACTCGGCGAACTCCGAGGAGAACCCGTGGTAGGGGCTGCGGTGCAGGCCGACCAGGAAGCCCTCGACGACCAGACGCGCGATGAGGTCCAGACGGCCCAGCGCGGCGATCTCGGCCGGCGAGACGGGTGCCGTGATCACGCGGGGACCTCGTCGAGCAGGCGGTCGATGATGCGGTCCTTGGCCACGCCTTCGGCTTCGGCGTGGAAGTTGGCCACCAGCCGGTGGCGCAGCACCGGGTGCGCCAGCGCGCGCACGTCCTCCAGGGAGGCGGTCGGGCGGCCCGCCAGCAGGGCCCGCGCCTTCGCGCCGAGCAGCATGGCCTGGCCGGCGCGCGGCCCCGCGCCCCAGGCCAGGAACTCGCGCGCGACGGACGCGGACTCGGGCGTGTCGGGGCGGGTGGCGCGGGCGAGCGCCACCGCGTAGCGCACGACGTTCTGGGCGGCGGGCGCCGCGTGGACCACCGCGCGCGCGTCCAGCACGCCGGCGGCGTCCAGGACGCGCTCGGGCGTCGCCGTGACGGCGCCGGTCGTGGCCTCCACGATGGCGATCTCCTCGTCGCGCTCGGGGTAGCCGATCAGGATGTTCAGCAGGAAGCGGTCGAGCTGCGCCTCGGGCAGCGGGTAGGTCCCCTCCTGCTCGATGGGGTTCTGGGTGGCCAGCACGAAGAAGGGCGCGGGCAGGTCGTGGGTCAGGCCGCCGGCGGTGACGCGGTGCTCCTGCATCGCCTGCAGCAGGGCCGCCTGCGTCTTGGGCGGCGTGCGGTTGATCTCGTCGGCCAGCACCAGGTTGGCGAACACGGGACCCGGCACGAAGCGGAAACCGCGCCGGCCGGCGAGCTTGTCCTCCTCGAGGATCTCCGAGCCGGTGATGTCGCCCGGCATGAGGTCGGGCGTGAACTGGATGCGCGAGAACGAGAGGTCGAGCACCTGGGCCAGCGTCCCGATCAGCAGGGTCTTGGCCAGGCCGGGCACCCCCTCCAGCAGCACGTGCCCGCCGGCGAACAGCCCGATGAGCATCTCGTCGACGACACGGCCCTGGCCGATGATCACCTTGCCGATCTCGCGGCGCATGTCCTGGCTGGCCCGCAGCAAACCGTCGATCCGCGCGCTCTGGTCCACCTTCGCCTCCGCTGGGTCGGGTACCGCGCCGGCGCCGGCGGCGTGCCGGATCCTGGCCGCATCAATGTAGGCGAGGAACGGCCCCGTCTCAACCGCGCCGATTTTTAACTCAATTCGTGGTTGCGGCGACGGCCGTGCGCGGTGATCCTGATGGCGCCCCCAACCTGGAGACGACGTGGACAAGAAGTTCTACAGGAACATCGAAGACGTCCTGCGCGGCATCGACGCCTCGCGCTCGGCCGAGGACATGCTGCGCGAGACGCTGCGGCAGATCGTCGCCGTCTGCGCCGAGCAGTACGGCATCGAGAGCGGCCGCCTCTACCGCGAGCAGGACGACCAGTTCACCCTGATCGAGAGCGTCGGGGAGTACGGCGAGAGCATCACCGGCATGACCGTGTCGCGGGACTACCCGGTGGTCAAGGAACTGCTGCAGCGCCGCCTGGTGATGATCTCGCCGGACTCCCCGGGCTTCGACCCCGAGATCGAGTACCGCTTCAGCCACTTCAACTACGCCGCCGTGCTGGTGGGCGAGGCGCCCTCCTACATCATGAGCTTCGGCATCCGCCGCGGCGACGACGACGGCGACCTGCATTTCATCCTCGAGACCATCCGCACCGCCGTCGGCCTGAAGCTGCGCCAGAGCAGCCTCGAGAACCAGCTGCGGCAGGCCCAGCAGATCCAGCAGAGCCTGCTGCCGCGGCGCCTGCCCGAGCTGCCCGGCTTCGACCTGGCCGCCCTCTCGATCCCCGCCGAGGAGGTCGGCGGCGACGTCTACGACGCCCAGGAGGTCGAGGCGGGCGTCCTCTGCCTGTCGATCGCCGACGCCAGCGGCCACGGCCTGCCCGCCGCGCTGCAGGCCCGCGACGTGGTCACCGGCCTGCGCATGGGCATGACCGAGGAGCACAAGATCAGCACCACGGTCCGGAAGCTGAACCGCGTCATCCACCAGAGCGGGCTGGTCAGCCGCTTCGTGTCGCTGTTCTACGGGGAGCTGGAGGAGACCGGCAGCCTGTCCTTCGTCAACGGCGGGCACTGCCCGCCCCTGCTGTTCAGCACCGCGGGCGAGGTCTTCGAGCTGCCCAGCAACGGGCCCGTCCTGGGCCCCCTGCCCGACGCCACCTACCGCCGCAGCTTCGCCAACATCCACCCGGGCGAGGTGCTGGTGATGTTCACCGACGGCCTCGTCGAGCGCAAGCGCCGCGACCCCGACGCCGACCCGCCCGACGTCGAGGAGTACGGCGTGGGCCGCGTCATCGCCACCGTGCAGGCCCACCTGCACCGCGATGCGGCGCAGATCGTGGCGGCGCTGATCGAGTCGGTGCGCGTCTTCGGCAGCAACGCGTCCTGGGAGGACGACGTCACGGTATTCGTGATCCGGCGGCTGACGAAGCGGGAGTACAGCCCGAAGTCGGTGCTGGACGCGGTGTCGCGGCGGACATCGCCCCTGCAGCAGGTCGGGGACTAGTCCCGGCGGTCCACGAGACGGTACAGGGCGAAGGTCCAGGGGTCGGCCTCGCGCAGGCCCACCGTCGGGACCCCGCAGGTCTCCAGCAGCACGAATTCGACGCCATCGACCGTGCGGCCCTCCCAGCGCGGCGGGCCCGGCGTGCGGTCGAAGAGGTAGTCCGGCACTTCCAGCTCCAGCCAGCGGCCGCTGGCGACCATCGGCTCGAACCCCATGTCCCGGCCGAGCGAGCGCACCCCGGGGCTGACCAGCCCCGCCAGGTCCATGACGCGCCGTTCGCTCGCGTAGCCCAGCGCCCCGATGTCCATGGCCGCGATCACCGCGTCGGGCGGCGTGTTGTCGCGCAGCCACAGCCCCGTCCCGGTCATGCATTCCTGGATGCCGCGCGTGAAAGTCGTCGCGAAGGGGCGCACCTTGACCACGAGCAGGGCGCCGTTGCCCAGCAGGGCCAGCACTGCGGTCGCCGCCAGGACGCGCCGGGCCGCGCCGGCGTGCGCGGGCATCCGGCGGACCATGGCCGCGGCGAGCGCGGCGCCGGCCAGCAGCAGCGGCGCGTGCAGCGGCGACAGGTAGCGCGAGATCGTCCAGACCTGCTTCACGGCGTAGCCGCCCACCAGCACTGCGGCCCAGGTGGCGGCGATCCCCGCCAGCGCCAGCGCGCGGGGACCGAAGGTGGGCCCCTCCCCGCCCGCTTCGCCGCGCCGCCGCGCGGACAGGAAGCGCAGCCCGACGAACAGCAGCCCCAGCCACAGCGCGCCCTGCACCACGCCGATCTGCGTCACGGAGCGGGAAAGGTGGCCGGCGAGGCTGGCGGGATCGAGGTTCGGGGCGTAGCTCTTGGCCGCGGCGGTGCCCGGCACGAGGCGCCCGAACGCGAACTGGGCGTAGACGAACCACGGACCGGCCACCAGCAGCCAGCCCGCCGCGGCCTGCACCAGCGAGGCGGCGGCCGGGCGGCCGGGATGCCGGCGCCGCTGCAGCCACAGCAGCCATGGCAGCGCCGTCGGCGCCAGCACCGCGAGTTCGGGCCGCACCAGCGTGCCCAGCCCCCAGGCCGCGCCCCAGGCCACCCAGGCCGTGGGCCCCGAGGCGACCGCCGGTCCCAGCAGCACCAGCAGCAGGGCGCCGGCCAGCGGCGTCTCCATCCCCGACATCGTCCAGCGCAGGAACCACGCATCCGCCGCGACCAGCACCAGCAGCACGGGCCGCCACGAGGCGGGCACCGACAACCGCGACAGCACCCGGTCGGCCACCAGCAGCGCCGCCGCCCCCGACAGCAGGCCCAGCAGTCGCACCGCGGCCAGCGGCGCGAGCCCGAGCTTTATCAGGCAGACCAGGGAGAAGATCCAGAGCGGCGCGGTCGAACCGTAGGTGGGCTCGCCGGGATTGAACGAGAACTCGCCGTGCTCGGCGAGGTTGCGGGCGTAGCGCAGGTGGATCCAGGTGTCGTCGGTCTGGTAGCCCCAGAGCAGCACGGCGCCCGCCGTCAGTACGGCGAAAGCAGCTACGAGTCCCCACGCACGAGATCCCACCGACAACCCTCCGTCGTGCCGCACACGTGTCACACCGGACCGTGGGCGGACGCTCGCGCCGGCTTCCTGCCGGCGCTCGCTCGACTTCCGCGGTCCTCCGCC
>JAUSBL010000063.1 GCA_030658975.1 Candidatus Latescibacterota bacterium | reverse complement strand
CGACGACCTGGCCCGCCGCTACACGGTCGCCGCCCGGCGCCTGGAGAACGCCTTCCAGCAGCGCTTCGTCGTCGGCGAGCGGATCGTCGACCACCTGGACCGCGACGGCACGCCCGACGCGCAGCATCGTCCCAACGGTCTGCTCGCCCTGCTGGTCTCCCCGCAGCTGTTCAACACGGACCAACGCCGGCTCATCGTCGCGGAGAACCGCGAGCACACGGTCACGCCCTGGGGCGTGCGCTCCCTCGACGCGGCCGACCCGAACTACCACCCGCGCCACCTCTGGCTCGACCGCTACTACTACGACGAGGCCTACCACAACGGCGACGTCTGGCTCTGGCTCTCGGGGCCGTACGTGTCGGCGCTGCCGTCTCCGCGCGAAGGCTTCGCACAGACGCGCATGCTGCTGGACGAGATCCTGGACGAGGGCGCCGTCGGCACGCTGCAGGAGATCCGCGACGGCGACCGCGCTGCAACGAATGACGAGTTCGGCGGCGCCACCAGCCAGGCCTGGTCGCTGAGCGAGCTGCTGCGCAACGTGGGGGAGGACTATCTGGGCGTGCGGGCCGACCTCGCGGCCGACCCGCCGCGCGTGACGATCACGCCGTCGCTGCCGGAGGCTTGGCCACGGCTGTCGGGACGGGTGGACGTCGGGGACGCGGTCCTGAGCGTCACGGTGACCCGCGACAAGGACGGGCGGGAGGTCGTGGACTGGGATCTGGAGGGGCCGGGAGCCGCGCGGTTGCGGCCGGCGGTGGAGGTCCGTCTCCCGGACCGGCGCTGAACCCGGGCGTCGGGCGCCGGTCAGCTCGCCAGTGCCGCACCGCTGCCCGCATCGAACAGATGCAGATGCCCCGCCCGCGGCAACAGATTGACAGCCCCGCCCACCACGGCATCCACCCGACCCGGTCCGCGCACGGTCACCGGCGCGCCGCCGATCTCGGTGTACAGCAGCGTCTCGTTGCCCAGCGGCTCGATGACCTGCACAGGAGCGGCGAAGCCACTGCCCGTGACGAGGTCCAGGTGCTCGGGCCGCACGCCCAGCACGACGTCGCGACCCAGCGCCGCGGCGGGCGGCTCCCAACCGGCGGGCAGGGGCAAGGCGGCGCCGTCTCTGAGCGCCAGATGCAGCCCCCCGTCGCGCACGAGCCGCCCGTCGAGGAAGTTCATCGCCGGCGAGCCGATGAAGCCCGCCACGAAGCGGTTGACGGGGCGCTCGTAGAGGTTCAGGGGCGTGTCGACCTGCTGCACGCGGCCCTGGTGCATGACCACGATGCGCTGGCCCATGGTCATCGCCTCGACCTGGTCATGCGTGACGTACAGCATCGTGGCGCCGAGGCTGTGGTGCAGGCGGGAGATCTCGGTGCGCATCTGCACGCGCATCTTGGCGTCGAGGTTGCTCAGCGGCTCGTCGAAGAGGAAGACGTCCGGGTCGCGCACCAGGGCCCGTCCCAGCGCCACGCGCTGGCGCTGGCCGCCGGACAGGGCCCGCGGCTTGCGGTCCAGCAGGTCGTCGATGCCCAGCACGCCGGCCGCCGCGGCGACCTTCGACGCGGTCTCCTCGCGGGACGCGCCGCGCAGCTTCAGGCCGAAGGCCAGGTTGTCGCGCACCGTCATGTGGGGGTAGAGGGCGTAGCTCTGGAACACCATGGCGATGTTGCGGTCCTTGGGCTCCACGTCGTTGACGATGCGCCCGCCGATGCTGACCGTGCCGGTGGTGATCGATTCCAGGCCGGCGACCATGCGCAGGGTCGTGGACTTGCCGCAGCCCGACGGGCCGACCAGCACGACGAACTCGCCGTCGGCGACGTCGAGGTTCACGTCCTCGGCGGCCATCACGCCGCCGGGGTAGGTCTTGCCGACTCCTCGCAGTTCCACGCGCGCCATGCCGTCGTTCCTCCGGGTTCGTGCCGGGAGCGATCTTAGCCGATCCCGGTGCGCCGCCCAAGGAGGATTCCGCGGAAGGGGCGTAAAACGACGGGAGCGGGTTTCCCCGCTCCCGCCGTTGCACGCTTGACTCGCTCTACTCTCGACTTGGCACTGCTCTCGACTCTGGCACTGCTCTCGACTCTGGGGGAACCACTCTCGCGTTCTGTTCCGATGATCGGGGTCGGTCCTGAGTTGCTTGTCCGATCCGATGTTGTATTCTACGCAGAGTCAGCGGCCGGGGTTCCAGGCCGCCCACGTTTTTTTTCGAGGGAGCGCGATGATCGCCCAGCCCCTGTCCGTCGCCATCCTGTGGCACATGCACCAGCCCGACTACACCGACGCCGGCACGGGCCGCCCCCGCATGCCCTGGGTCCGCCTGCACGCCCTGTTAAGCTATTATGATATGGTGCGTTACGTCCGCGAGCGCCCCGGCGCCCGCGCCGTCTTCAACGTCGTGCCCTCCCTGCTGCGGCAGGTCGAGGCGGCGGCCGCCGGCGTGCCCGACGAGCACCTGCTGCTGGCCCGGGCCGCGCCCGCCGACCTGGGAGCGGCCGACCGCGGGCGGATCGTGCGCGAGTTCTTCGCCTTCCACCACGCCCGCCGTTTCGCCGAGTTCCCCCGCCTGCACGCCCTCTGGCTCCAGCGGGGGGAGGGGGTCGAGGTGCCGATCGGCCGCGCCGAGCGGTTCACGGACCAGGACCTGCTCGATCTGCAGGTCCTCTTCCACCTCGCCTGGTGCGGGCGCACGCTGCGCGAAGACCCGCTGGTCGCCCGCCTGATCGCACGCGGGAGCGGGTACACGGCAGCAGACAAGGCCGCTCTCCTCGAGCGCCAGCACGAGTTCCTGCAGGGCGTGCTGCCGGCCTACCGCGAGGCGGCCGCCGCAGGGTGCATCGAGATCTCCTGCACGCCGCTGAACCACCCCATCCTGCCGCTGCTCTGCGACACCGAGGCGGCCCACGAGGCCCTGCCCGGCCTGCCGCTGCCGGCGACCCGCTTCCGCTACCCCGGCGACGCCTGGTTCCACGTCAAGACGGCCCTGGACGAGACCGAGCGGGTGCTCGGCGTGCGGCCGCGCGGCATGTGGCCGGCCGAGGGTTCGGTCAGCGAGGAGGCGTTGCGCGTGCTGCAGACCGAAGGGCTGCTCTGGGCGGCGACCGACCAGGGCGTGCTCGCGCGCTCCCTGGAGCGCGGCGGCCAGGCCCACGCCCCGCACCGGCACTTCCAGGCCTGGCGCTGGGGCGGCGCCGGCGCGCCGGCCCTGTTCTGCCGCGACACGGGTCTCAGCGACGCGCTGGGCTTCCGCTACCAGTCGTGGCGGGCGCAGGACGCGGTGGCCGATCTGCTGGGCCATCTGCGGGCGATCCGCGACGAGCTGCCGGACCGGGGCGCGGGCTGCGTCGTGCCGATCATCCTGGACGGGGAGAACCCCTGGGAGTTCTACGAGCGCAACGGGCAGGATTTCCTGCAGACGATGTACCAGGCCGTCGCCGAGGCGCCCGACCTGCAGTGGGAGACCTTCGGCGAGCACCTCGCCACGGGCGGCCGCGTCGGCGAGCTGGCGCGCGTCTGCGCCGGCTCGTGGATCCGGGCCGATTTTACGACCTGGGTCGGCCACGCCGAGAAGAACCGCGGCTGGGACTACCTGGCCGGCGTGCGCGACCGCTTCCAGGAGCGCCTGGCCGCGGCGGGCGTGCTGCGCCGCGTCCGGCTGGCCGGCGGCGTCGAGGTGGAGGCGCCCGATCCCGCCCGGATCGGTCCCGGCTGCGAGGGCAGGCTGGCGGCCGCGATGACGGCCATGGCCAACGCCGAGAGCAGCGACTGGTTCTGGTGGTACGGGGACGACAACCCCACCGACTACGCCCGCGAATTCGACACCACGTTCCGCCGGCACCTGCACCAGGCCCTGGTACTGGCGGGCGCCGGGGCGGACCCCGCACTCGAGATCCCCGTGCTGCTCCCAGGAGGTCCGTCGTGAAGCTCGTCTTCGGCATCCACGACCACCAGCCCGTCGGCAACTTCGACCACGTCATCGAGGACATCTACCAGAGCAGCTACCTGCCGTTCCTGGAGCGGGTCGAGCGCCACGAGCGCTTCCGCTTCAGCCTGCACGTGACCGGCCCGCTGCTGGAGTGGATGCAGCGCCACCACCCGGAGTGGCTGGAGCGCGCGGCCTTCCTGGTGCGCGCGGGGCGCGTGGAGATGCTCGGCGGCGGCTTCTACGAGCCGATCCTCGCCGCGATCCCGGAGCGCGACCGCGTCGGGCAGCTGCGCATGATGTGCGACTGGCTGCGCCACCACCTCGGCGCCGACTGCCGCGGCGTCTGGATGGCCGAGCGCGTCTGGGAGCCGCACCTGGCGGGTTCGCTGGCCCGCGCCGGCGTGGAGTTCGCCCTGCTCGACGACTACCACTTCGTCCAGGCCGGCGTGCCGCCGGAGCGCCTGACCCACGGCCCGCTGCTGACCGACGACCTCGGCCACGAGGTGGCCCTGCTGCCCATCAGCGAGCAGCTGCGCTACCTGATCCCGTTCCGCGACCCGTCGGAGACCGTGGCCGCCTGCCGCGCCCTGCACGAGCGGGATCCCGAGGGCGTGCTGGTCATGGTCGACGACGGCGAGAAGTTCGGCGCCTGGCCCGGCACCCACGACCTCGTCTACGGCCGCGGCTGGCTGGACCGCTTCTGCTCGGCCCTGGCCGCGGAGTCGGACTGGCTGGAGCTGGCGCACCCGTCGGAGGTGCTGCGGGCCCGGCCGCCGCGCGAGCGCGTCTACCTGCCGCCAGGCAGCTACTTCGAGATGTCGGAGTGGTCGCTGCCGATGCCGGCCGCCGAGATCTTCTCCGACGCGGTGCACGCGTACCGCGAACAGGGACGCTGGGACGAGATGCGCCCCTTCTTCCGCGGCGGCTTCTGGCGGCAGTTCTTCCAGAAGTACGAGGAGAGCCTGCTCATGCAGCGGCGGTCCCTGCTGCTGCACGAGGAGATCGCCGCCGCCGAGGCCACCGGCGCCGACGAGGTGCGCGTCGACGAGGCCCGCGACCACCTGTGGCGGGCCCAGTGCAACTGCGCCTACTGGCACGGCGTCTTCGGCGGCCTCTACCTGCCGCACCTGCGGCACGCGATCTACCGCCACCTGATCCTGGGCACCGAGATCATCCAGACCGTGGCGCCGCCGCCGCGCGCCCAGATGGTGACGCTGGTCGGCCGGGCCGGCACCGACGTGCGGCTGGGCAACGACGCGGTGGAGCTGTACCTGTCGCCCGACCGCGGCGGCGCCCTGGTCGGCCTCGAGGACCGGCGCGAGGACTGGAACCTCCAGAACACGCTGCGGCGCCGGCGCGAGGCCTACCACACGAAGATCGAGAAGGCGCCGCTCGTCGCCGAGGGGGGCGCCGGCGCGTCCGGCGGCGACCAAGGCGTCTCGATCCACGATCTGGTCACCCGCGTGACGCCGCAGATCAAGCGGGCGCTGGCCGTGGATCCCCAGCCGCGCTACTCGCTGCTCGAGCGCTTCCTGCACCCGGATGCCGGGTTCCCCGAGGTGCTGACGGACATGGCCGGCCAGGACGGCGGGGATTTCGCCGCCGCGCCGGCGGCGCTGGTCTCGCCGCGCTTCGGCCAGACGGGCTGCATCGAGGACGAACGCTTCCAGACCCGCCGCGACGGCCGCTACCGCGACCGCGCCGGTCTCGCCTTCCCGCTGCTGGTGGAGAAGACCGTGACCCTGCAGCACCAGGGCGCGGCGTTCGAAGTCGCCTGGACGGTGCGCAACACCGGCACCGAGCGCCTGCGCTGCCGCTTCGCGCCGGAGTGGAACCTGGCCCTCTACGACGGCGGCGCCTACGCCCCGGGCGGCGACGACCCGGCGCTGCCGCTGGACTCGGTCCGGCTCGACCGTCGCCGCGAGTTGACCGTGCTGGTGCCCCTGCACCGCGCCGCGCTGCGCTGGGAACTGGGCAACGAGGCGGAAGTGTGGATCCACGCCGTGCGCACGGCGACCCAGGCCGAGGACGGGTTCCGGCTGACCTACCAGGGGCACGTGCTGCTGTTCGTCTGGGACCTCGACCTCGAACCCGGCGTCACGCAGATCTTCCGGCAGTCGTTCGCGCTCGAACACGGGGTCGCCGCGCCGCGGGAGGCCTGAGATGAAGATCCTGATGATCTGCGCCGAGTACGCGCCGCTGGCCAAGGCCGGCGGCCTGGGCGACATGGTGGCGGCGCTCGCGGGCGTCCTGGCCGCGCGCGGTCACGAGGTGAAGGTCGTGCTGCCCCTCTACGGGGACATCGACCGGGAGCGTCACGCGCTGGCGCCCTGCGCCGGTCTGCCGCCCTTCGCGGTGCGTCGCGGCGGCGCGGTGCGGCGGTGCCGGTTCTGGCGGGCGCCGGCCGCGGGCGGGCCCGACGTGCTGCTGCTGGAGAACGATGATCAGTTCGGCCGCCCGGGCATCTACGGCTACGCGGACGTCGACGAGTTCGCGGACACGCTGCCGCGCCTGGCCCTGCTGGCGCAGGGAGCGCTGGAGGCGGCGGTGCTGCTGGACTGGGCTCCCGACGTGGTCCACGTCCACGACGCGGCAGCCGCCCTGGCGACCGTCGACCTGGCCTGCTGGTCGCGCGCCGGCACGCCGCTGGCGGCGACGCGCACGCTGCTGACGATCCACAACCTCGCCCACCAGTCGCTCCACCCGCGCTGGGAGTTCACGGCCCTCGACCTGCCGGCGCGCCTGGCCTGGCATCCCGGCGAGATGGAGTTCCACGGCGGGCTGAACCTGATGAAGGCCGGCATCCTGATGTCCGACCTCGTCAACACCGTCAGCCCGACCTACGCCCGGGAAGTGATCGCCGACGAGGAGACGGGCTGCGGCCTCGCCGGCGTGCTGCGCGACCGGGGCGCCGACTTTTCGGGGATCCTCAACGGCATGGACCGCGAGGCGTGGGACCCGGCCACCGACCGCTGCCTCCCCGCGACATACTCGGCGGGTTCGCCGGCGGGCAAGACCGTCTGCCGCACCGCCCTGCTGCGGGAACTCGGGCTGCAGGACGGCGGCCCGGTGCTCGCCTCGGTCGGCCGTCTGGCCCGGCAGAAGGGGATCGACCTGCTGTTGCCGCTGGTCGACGGACTCGTGAGCGAGGGCTGGCGGCTGGCGGTGCTCGGCACCGGAGAGCCCGCCCTGGAGCAGGCCCTGCACGCGGCGGCGGCGGCGCACCCGGGCCGGGTCGCCTTCGCCGCCCGCTTCGACGAGGCCCTTTCGCACCGCTTCTACGCCGGCGCCGACGCGTTCGTGATGCCGTCGCGCTTCGAGCCCTGCGGCCTGGCCCAGCTGTACGCCCTGCGCTACGGCACGCCGCCGGTGGTGCGGCGCACCGGCGGCCTGGCCGACACCGTGACCGACGCCGCCGGGCCCGGCGACGTCGGCTTCGTCTTCGACGAGGCCACACCCGCGGCGCTCGGCGCCGCCCTCGCACGCGCGATCGAGGCTTGGCGCGAGCCGGGACGATGGAGTAGTCTCGTGCGGCGGGGCATGGCCGCGGATTTCGGCTGGGATGCGCCGGCGGCCGCTTACGAGGATCTCTACCGCAGCCTGGAGGGAACATGAGCGTCGGCAGCAAGTCGGATGCGCCTGTCAAGATCCTCGACCTGCCGCGCCACACCCTGACGATGATCATGGCCGGCGGCCGCGGCGAGCGGCTGCGCCCGCTGACCGACGAGCGCTCCAAGCCGGGCGTGCCGTTCGGCGCCAACTACCGCATCATCGACTTCACGCTCAGCAACGTCTGGAACTCGGGCCTGCGCCGCATCTACGTGCTGACGCAGTACAAGTCCTACTCGCTGGACAAGCACCTGCTGAAGGGCTGGCAGATCTTCAACCACGAAGCCGGCGAGTTCCTCTACGGCATCCCGCCCCAGCACCGCGTCGGCGAGATGTGGTACCGCGGCACCGCGGACGCCATCTACCAGAACATCTACCTCATCGACCGCGAGCAGCCCGACTACGTGCTGATCCTGTCGGGGGACCACATCTACCGCATGGACTACTCCACGCTGATGGTCCTGCACACCCGCCGCAAGGCGCGCCTGACCCTGGCCGCGGTCGTGGTGCCGCGCAGCGAGGCCCACGAGTTCGGCATCCTGGAGGTTGACGAGAAGGGCTGGGTGATCGGCTTCCAGGAGAAGCCGTCGGATCCCAAGACGATCCCCGGCAAGCCCGACTGGTGCCTGGTCAACATGGGAGTCTACGTCTTCAACCGCGAAGACCTCGTCAGCGAGCTGCTCAAGGACGCGGGCGACCCGCGGTCGGCCCACGACTTCGGCAAGAACGTCATCCCGGCCATGGTGCGCGAGGGCGGCGTGCTGGCCTACCCCTTCCTCGACCACGAGACCGAGCAGCCCCGCTACTGGCGCGACATCGGCACGCTCGACACCTACTACGCCGCCTCGATGGACCTGATCCGGCCGGTGCCGCCGTTCAGCCTCTACGACCGCGAGTGGCCCATCCGCACCTGGATGGCGCCGGCGCCGCCGGCCAAGACGGTCCACAACCACTTCGACGGCACCAGCCCGCTCGGCCAGTTGATCGGTTCGATCGTCGGCGGCGGCACCATCATCTCCGGCGGCACCGCCGAGCGCTCGATCCTGGGCCGCAACGTCTACCTCGACGCCGGCTGCCACGTGGTCGACTCGGTGATCATGGACAACGCGCACATCGGCAAGCAGGCGGCGGTCCACCGCGCCATCGTCGACAAGGGCGCCGTGATCCCCGACGGCATGCACATCGGCTGGGACCGCGAGGCCGACCACCGGCTGTTCAAGGTGACCGAGGCCGGCGTGGTCGTGGTGCCGAAGGACTGGCGGGCCGGCGGCGAGTCCACGGCCTAGCCGTCCGCATACTGGTCCGGCCGGCGATCCTCCCACAGGTCGTTGCGCGGCGTCAGGCGCGGGTCGGCGTCGGCGAGGTCGATCGCGGCCACCGCGACGCCCGGACCGTCGCCGCCGAGTCGCGCCAGGGGGGCGCCGCGGGGGCCGCAGACCTGGCTGCGCCCGATGAAGTCGAGCCGCCGGCCATCGATCCGCTCCTCGCCGCCCACCCGGTTCGCCGTCACCGCGAAGCACCGGTTCTCCAGGCAGCGCGTCACCATGGCGTCGGGGCAGTGCGGCAGCACCAGGTTGCTGGGGTGGGCGATGAGCTTCGCGCCGCGCCGCGCCAGTGTGCGGGCCGCCTCCGGAAAGATCCAGTCGAAGCAGATCATCATGCCCACCGCCGTGCCGCAGGCCGCGAAGACCGGGAAGCCGAGGTCGCCGGGGTCGAAGAGCAGCTTCTCGTCCCAGAAGAGGTGGACCTTGCGGTAGAGCGCCGCGGTGCCGCCGGGGCGCACCAGCAGGCTGCTGTTGTAGAGGCGCTCGCCGTCCCGTTCGGCGAAGCCGGCCACCAGGGTGGTGCCGGTGGCCGCGGCGGCGGCGGCCAGGCGTTGCGATGTCGGTCCGTCGGCCGGCTCGGAAAGATCCCGCAGTTCCCGGCGGTCGCGGAATTGGTAGCCGGTCGTGCAGAGTTCGGGCAGCACGGCCAGATCGACTCCGGCCGGCACCAGGGCCAGGGCCGCCTCGAGGTTGCGGACGGTCTCGCCGAACACCGGCGAGGTCTGGATCGCGGCCACGCGCAGTTCGCTCACGTCGTCTCCCTGCGCCGCGGCGCGGGCCGCAGCAGTTCCTCGAGCCGCGACAGCATGGCGGCCCGGTCAAATTCGGTCCTGATACGGGCGGCGGCGGCCGCGCCCAGGCGTTGGCGCAGGCCGGGGTCGCCGAGCAGCCTCAGGATCGCGGTGGCCAGGGCCGCCGGGTCGCCTGGAGGCACCAGCAGGCCTGTCACCCCGTCGTGCACCACCTCGGGCAATGAACTGACGCGAGTCGCCACGACGGGCCGGCCGCACGCGCCCGCCTCGGCGACGGCGAGCCCGAAGCCCTCGTACCGCGAGGGGGCCGCCAGCAACGTCAGCGCGCCGTGGAACGCCGGCATGTCCCGGACCCAACCCGCCAGTTCGACGCAGCCCGGGTCCCGCAGCCCGGCGCGCCAGGCCGCGACCGCCGGCCGCAGGGGGCCTTCGCCGGCGAGGCGCAGCAGAGGTGGCTCCTCGGCGCACGCCTCGAGCACTTTGGTCCAGGCCGCCATCAGCAGCGGCACGCCCTTGCGCTCGTCCAGACTGCCGACGAAACCCACCACCGGGCGCCCCGGAGGCTCGGGCAGCACCCGGAAGCGCTCGCCGTCGATGCCTTTGCTGAGCAGATGGACCCGCTCGGGCCGCAACCACGGCGCGCTGTCGAGGGTCGTACGCAGCGTGGCGCGCGAATTGACCAGCACGCCGGAGGCCACCCGGTCGTAGTACCAGCGGTAGTAGGGGCGCGGGCGCAGGGGGTGGTCGCTCTCGCGGCTCTTGAGCACGACCTCGATGCCGGCCAGGCGCGCCGCGACGCCCGCAGCCTTGAGGTCCTTGAGCCGGTTGCAGAGCACGGCGGTCGTGCCGTGACGTCGCAGCAGGCGCAGCAGGCGCATCTGGGTCCAGGGCGCCCCGTCGCAGCGGATCGGCACACCGGCCGTCTCGAGGCCGGACTCCGCGCACAGACGCAGCAGTTCCGAGTCCGGCTGGCCGATCACCAGAACCCGGTGCCCGCGTTCCTTGAGACCTTGGCCCACGTCCAGATGCCAGAGTTCGGCGCCGCCGAGGCTCCGCATGCCGTTGACCAGGGCCAGGTTGATCCGAGGGCTCAACATTGCCGACATCTGACACGCTCCGATGGGGGGCTCATCCATTGTCGTTGAAAAGCATCGGAAGACCAGCGGGAATCCAGGGTCCAGCCGCGAGCCTGTCACATATTTGATTTATTCGCATAATTTTTGTTGTAATGTTGTTTTTGCATGAGGTATCATATCAAGTGTGGCGGAGGCGCCACGCGCTAAATCAACCGACAAGATTGCCTGTTCGCAGGAGGAAAGTCGATGATTTCCAAGAAGATGAGCGTGTTGCTGCTGGTGCTCGCGGTGACGGGTCTGGCCGGCACCGCCCACGCTACCCGCTGGGACGCCTTCAGCGCCACGGCGGATTGCGAGGGCTGGTCGATGGAAGGCATGGTCAAGATCGGTGCCAGCCACCCCTACGTCGACGTGGAATATGCGGTCGCGGCGACGCGCGACGGCGCCGTCCTCGAGGAGCACACCGGCACGGTCCGGCTCGAGATGGACGCCTACGCCGTCCCCATGGAGGCTGCCGGGGAGTGGTCGCAGGACTTCACGGGAGACGTCACGGTGATCGGCACCTTCTTCCTGCCCTTCGTGACCAGCGGCGACACGATCAAGACCTTCGAGCAGGTCCTGGACTGCGGCGGCGACGTCACGGTCGTCTGCGCCCACCGTCCGGCCTGGTGGAAGCGCCATCACCAGGAGTGGCCCGTCAGCCAGCTGCGGATCGGCAACCACCAGCGCAACAGGCAGGAGCTGCTGTGCGTGCTGCGCATGCCCGCCCTGACCCTGCAGGTGCGGTTGGCCCGCCAGCTGATCGCCGCCAAGCTGAACGTCGCCGCCGGCGTCGAGAACACCGCCGCGGGGTCGATCGCCGCCGCCGACACGTTCCTGGCCTCGCGTCCCTGGTACAGCGGCCTGTCGCACGCCGCCCGCGCCGAGGCGCGGCGCCTGATCAACGAACTGCGCGCGTTCAACCGCGGCGACTGCGGCTGCGGCAACAAGGCGCTGGCCGGGGCGCAGGACGCCGACGTGGACGAGGCCGACGACGCCGAGGACGTCGACGACCTGTACGGCTGGGGCGAAGTGAAATCGATGTATCGGTGATCCGCACGGGCTCCCGCCAGGGCCGCCTTCCCGCAGGAGGGCGGCCCTGGCCTTTCGAGCCCGACCATCCCTGCTATATTGGGGGCTCGCGCGACCTTTCCCCAGCGACCGGAGCCCCGTGTTCGACCGCAAACCCGTCCGCATCGACCCCCGCACGCCCTGGTTCGCCGGGGTGCGCACCGCGCTGTCGCCCATGGCCGGGGTGACCGACCGCGCGTTCCGGGACATCTGCCGCGAGCACGGCGCGGGCATCGCCTTCTGCGAGTTCACCGCCGCCAAGGGCCTGACCTACGACATCCCCCAGGCCTGGCGTCTCGTGGACACCGAGGGGGAGCAGGGGCTGGTCGGCGTGCAGATCTTCGGCAACGAGCCCGCCGCGATGGCCGGCGCCGCCCGCATGATGGCGAACCGCCGGCTCGACGTGCTGGACATCAACTTCGGCTGCCCCGCCAAGAAGGTCGTGGCGAAGTGCGGCGGCAGCGCGCTGCTGGCCGACGTGCCCCTGCTGACGGAGATCGCCGCCGCGGTCGTCGCGGCCAGCCCGGCGCCGGTCAGCGCCAAGATCCGCACCGGCTGGGACGAGGCCTCGGTCAACTACCGCGAGGTGGGCCTGGCGCTGCAGGAGGCGGGCTGCGTCTGGGTCACGCTGCACGGCCGCACCCGCGCCCAGAAGTTCACCGGCGAGGCCGACTGGGAGCGCATCGCCGACCTGGTCGCGACCCTCGACATCCCGGTGATCGGCAACGGCGACGTCGTGGACGGCGACTCCTACGCCCGCATGGTGCGCGCGACCCGCTGCCACGCCGTCATGGTGGGGCGGGCCGCCACGGGCGATCCCTGGCTCTTCGAGGCGATGGACGCGGCCGAGGGCCTGCGGGACTGGACGCCGCCGACCATGGCCGGGATCTTCGCGACCGTCGAACGCCACATCGTCGAGGAGTGCCGGCTGAAGGGGGAGCACATCGGTTCGCACGTGGTGCGCAAGCACGTCGTGCGCTATTTCCGGGGCTTCCCGGGCGCGGCCGCCATCCGCCGCCGCCTGTTCGCCACCGAAACCGGGGAGCAGATGCTCGCCGTCCTGGCCGAATTGCGGCGCGAAGAGGGCGTGCCGCAGAGCGCGGTGCGGGAGGACGAGAGCCGTCCGGGCGGGGCCGGCCTTGCGCCACCGCCGAAGGTCTGCTAGATTCGCCCCGAGACAGTGACGGCTGTCCTTTTAATGCGGCCCCGCGAGGCCCAAAAGGAGGCGGAACCGGAACCAGGCAGGCACGGGTGCGTTCAGGCCCCTTGCCTTTTTTTGTGTCCGGCGCCGCCCCCGGGAGAGGTGAAGAGATGTCCTTCGTCGAGAAGACCACCATCATGAACGGCAGCGAGGTCGCCCGCGCGCTGACCCGCATCGCCCACGAGATCATCGAGGCCAACAAGGGAACGACGGACCTGGTGCTGCTGGGCGTGCAGCGCCGCGGCGTGCCGCTGGCGGGTCTGATCGGCGAGGCGATCCGCAAGGTGGAGGGGGTCGAGGTCCCCCTCGGCGCCATCGACATCACGTTCTACCGCGACGACCTCTCCACGATCGGGCCGGCGCCGCGGATCAACGAGACCACCGTCCCGATGGACGTCACCGACAAGAACGTCATCCTGGTCGACGACGTCCTGTACACCGGGCGCACGGTGCGCGCCGCCCTCGACGTGATCATGGACTGGGGCCGCCCGCGCGCGATCCGCCTGGCGGTGCTCATCGACCGCGGCCACCGCGAGCTGCCCATCCGCCCGGACTTCGTCGGCAAGAACGTCCCCACCTCCCACAAGGAGATCATCAAGGTCAAGGTGAAGGAGTTCGACGACCGCCAGGAAGTGGTCGTCGGGGAGGTGCAGGAGGGATGAGCCTGCGCAGCAAGGACCTGATCGGTCTGGAGGAGCTGTCGCGCGAGGAGATCCTGACGATCCTCGAGGCCGCCGAGGCCTTCCGGACGATCTTCGACCGGCCGATCCGCAAGGTGCCCATCATGCGCGGCCGGACGGTCGTGAACTTCTTCGTCGAGCCCAGCACGCGCACGCGGATCAGCTTCGAGCTGGCCGAGAAGCGCCTGTCCGCCGACATCGTCAACTTCGACGCCTCGACCTCCTCGCTCAAGAAGGGCGAGACCCTGCGCGACACCGCCGAGAACATCCAGGCGATGAAGATCGACATGATCGTCGTGCGCCACTCCTCGCCCGGGGCGGCGGCCTACCTGGGCCGCGTGCTGAAGGCCAGCGTGATCAACGCGGGCGACGGCGCGCACGAGCATCCGACCCAGGGCCTGCTCGACATCATGACCATGCGGCAGCGCCTCGGCAACCTCGAGGGCCGCAAGGTCACGATCATCGGCGACATCGCGCAGTCGCGCGTGGCCCGCTCGAACATCTACGGGCTGACGAAGCTGGGGGCCGAGGTGACGGTCTGCGGGCCGCCGACCATGGTCCCGGCCGCCATCTCCCGCCTGGGCGTGAAGGTCGAGCACGACCTGCGGCGCGCGGTGGCCGACGCCGACGTGCTGAACGTGCTGCGCATCCAGCTCGAGCGCCACAGCCAGATGGTGTTCCCGGGCAACCGGGAGTACCACCTGATGTTCGGCGTCACCGAGGAGGTGCTGCGCCACACCAAGCCCGCCTGCTTCGTGATGCACCCCGGACCGATGAACCGCGACGTGGAGATCAGCTCCGAGGTCGCCGACGGGCCGCGCCAGGTGATCCTCGAACAGGTGACCAACGGCGTGGCCGTGCGCATGGCCGTGATCTACCTGCTGTCCGGGGGCGATCCCCGGCAGCTCGGCGGCGGCGTCCGCGCCGGCGGACGCGGGGAGGACTGAGCATGGAGTGGAACTGGAAGCGGATCCCGGCCGAGTACCTGGTCGCGAACGTGCGCCTGTGCCGCGACGGGAAGCTGTCGGCGCGGCCGGGCTTCCTGCACGTCCAGAAGGGCCGCCTCGTCGCCCTGGGCCTCGGCGCGCCGACGCGCGAGGACCTGCCCGCGCTGGACGGCGGCGGACTGGTCTGCGCCCCCGGGCTCGTGGATGTCCACGTGCACTTCCGCGAGCCCGGCCAGGAGGAGAAGGAGACCGTCGCCACCGGCTCGCGCGCCGCGGCGGCCGGCGGGTTCACGGCCGTGGTCACGATGCCGAACACCCGCCCGCCGGTGGACGACGCGCCGATGGTGCGCTACCTCCTGGACCGCGCCGAGGAGACGGGCCTCTGCCGCGTCTTCCCCACCGCGGCGATCAGCAAGGGCCAGGAAGGCGAGACGCTCACCGAGTTCGGCGACCTGGTCAAGGCCGGCGCCGTCGGCTTCACCGACGACGGCCGGCCGGTCATGCACGGCAAGCTCATGCAGTACGCCCTGCAGTACGCGCGGATGCTGGGCGTGCCCGTGACCTGCCACGCCGAGGATACGACCCTGGCCGGCAAGGGCGTGATGCACGCCGGCTACTGGTCCACGAAGCTGGGTCTGGCGGGCCTGCCGCGGCTGGCCGAGGACGCGATGGTGTTCCGCGACGTCGAGCTGGCCCGCACGACCGGCGGCCACCTGCACGTCGCGCACGTCTCGACCCGGGGCACCGTCGAGATCATCCGCCGGGCGCGGGAGCAGGGGGTGAACGTCACGGCCGAGGTGACGCCCCACCACCTGTCCCTGGACCACTCGTGCTGCCGCGACTTCTCGCCGCTGTTCAAGATGAGCCCGCCGCTGCGCGAGCAGGACGACATCGAGGCGGTGACCCAGGGGCTCGTCGACGGCGTGCTGGACTGCATCGCCAGCGACCACGCCCCGCACACGGCGATGGAGAAGGAACTGATGTTCGACCAGGCGCCCTTCGGCGTGGTCGGGCTGGAGACCGCGCTCGCGGTCTGCCATACTCACCTGGTCCGCACGGGCAAGCTGGACCTCGGCCAGCTCGTGGAACGGATGACCTCCCGCGCCGCGGCGACCTACGGGCTGCCGTGCGGGACACTCGAGGAAGGCGGGGAAGCCGACTTCCTGCTCTTCGACCCGGATGAGGAGTGGACCGTGCAGCCCGAGCTGCTGAAGTCCAAGAGCAAGAACACCCCGTACGGCGGGCAGAAGCTGACCGGGCGCGTGAAGGCGACCTTCCTGCGCGGCCGGCTGACCCACCGCGACGGGGAGTGACCGCGCGTCGTTCGAAGTCCCGACACGACCCCTGGGATAGGATGTCCGCCATGAGGTACCGCCACCGCCGCCTGGCCGCGGTCGCGCTCGCGACGGCCCTGCTGGCCGTCGGCGCGGGTTGCGCCCGCTTCAACACCTTCTACAACGCCCGCAAGGCGTACAGGACCGCCGAACTGGTGCGCGAGGACCGCGTCAAGCAGGGCCTGGACCCCGCCACGCCCACGCCGCAGCAGATCCAGGAATACCAGCGCTGCGTCAAGAAGTGCCAGATCATCCTGGACGAGTACCCGGGCCACGCGCTCACCGACGACGCCCTGTTCCTGATGGCGCAGGCGTACCACCGGCTCGAATCGCACCGCATGGCCATCACCCAGCTGGAACTGCTGATCTCGAACTTCCCGGCCACGCCGCACCTGGAGGAGGCCCTCTACCTGCAGGCTGTGAGCCGCCTGCTGGTGGGCGACGTCGCCGGCAGCAACAACTTCCTCGCCCAGCTCGAGCAGGCGTTTCCCGAGTCGGAGTTCCAGGCCGAGGCGCTGCGCGTCGGCGGCGAGAACGCCCTGGCGCTGGAGTCCTGGGCCGAAGCCCGCGACCGCTTCCGCGACTACCTCGACCTGCACGCCGGCAGCGACGAGGCGGCGTCCGTCGGCAACAAGCTGGCCCTCTGCTACTGGGAGCTGGGAGAATTCGAGGCGGCCCACGGCCGCCTGGAGGCCGTCGCGGCCGCCGGCGGGGACAAGGGGCAACTTTTCGACGCGCGTCTGCTGCAGGCCCGCTGCCTGACGCGCCTCGGACGCCACGACGAGGCCTCCGACCTGATCGACCAGCTGAAGGAGGAAGCCGAGCTCTACGGCAAGGACGGCGTGACGGCGCTGGCCCAGGCCGAGGTGATGGTCGCCCGGGGGCAGGCGGACGAGGCGGCCCCGCTGCTGGAGGGTCTCCCTGCGGAGTGGCGCGTCGGCGAGGTGCCGGCGAGGCTGGCCGAGATGCTCGGGGAGATCTACCTGAAGCAGTGGAAGATCGAGGAGGCCCGGCAGCAGTTCCGCGACGCCCTGCGCAACGCGAACGTGCTGGAGGACGAGCAGCGCTGCCGCCGGCTCGACGCCGAGCTCAACCGCTACCTGGCTGCCGAACAGCGCCTCGGCACCGCCGGCGAGGACCAGAAGCCCGCCCTGCGGCTGACCATGGCCAATGTCCTGCTGTTCGCGCTGGACCGGCCCCGGCTCGCGCTGGACGCCTACCTCGAGGTGGTCGCGGCGGCGGCGCAGGACAGCGCTGCCGCCGTGCGCGGCCTCTACGGCGCCGCCCTGGTCTACCGCGACCGTCTCAGCCTGCCGGATTCCGCGGCGGTGCTCACCGCGCGGCTGCAGGACGAATACCCGGAGTCGCCCCAGGCCTTCGTCACGCGTGAGGGCGCCGAAGGCGACCTCTACGCCTACTTGACCGGGCTCGAAGCCCGCCGGCGCGAACTCGAGCTGGCGGCCGGTGGGCCGGCGCAGGGCGGCCCCGGCGCCGTCGAGGCGACTGGTCCGGCGCAAGAGAGACCCGGGGCCCCGCCGGCCACGGGCGGACGCCGGTCGCACTGGCGCGACCGCAAGCTTCAGGGTCGCAGTTGACGAGACACCGGGACACCGGGCCAAGGCCCAGGAGAGTCTGACGTGAACATGCCGGCCGCTGCGACCGCACCGCCCGCCCGCCGCCTGCACGGGGCGATCGCCGCGGAGGTTCCCGTCTCGTCGTCCATGCGGCGGCTCGAACTCGAGCTCGAGGAAGCCGTCCCGTTCCAGCCGGGGCAGTTCTGCATGCTCAACCTCGCGGGCGAACCCGCTCTGGTCTTCGGCCGGCCCTTCTCCCTGCTGGCGGCAGAGGGGCGGCGTCTCTCGCTGCTCTACAAGGTCGTCGGCCGCGGTACGGCCCGGCTGCGCGACGCCGGCGTCGGGGCGCCGGTCACCTGCCTCGCGCCTCTGGGCCGGCCTTTCCCCGCGCCCGATCCCCGGCCCCACCTGTTGCTGGCCGGTGGGGTGGGGCTGCCGCCCCTGCTCGCCTGGGCGGAGCGCTGGGGCCGTCCATCCGACCTCTGCTGCGCCGGCGGACGCGACGGGGACGACCTGCCCTGGGGGCTGCTGGGGTCCTCCTGGCGCGTCAGTGTGGACCGGCCCGGCGCGCTCCCGGCCGGCCGCCAGGCCTTCGACGGGAACGTCGTGGAACTGGCCCGCTCGCTGCTGCCCGCGTCTGCCCCGGAGCGCGTGGTGCTGGCCTGCGGCCCACTGCCCCTGCTGCGCGCGGCCGCGACGCTGGCCGCCGAACGCGGCTGGGACTGCCTGGTCTCGGTGGAGGAGCGCATGGGCTGCGGCTACGGCGTGTGCCGGGGCTGCGTGGTGCCGCGCGCGTCGGACGGCGGCTACGCCACGGCCTGCAAGGACGGGCCGGTCTTCGAGGCGCGCGGGCTGGACTGGACGCGGTTCGGCGGGGGAGGCGGGACGTGACGGCGCTTCCGGGCTGGCTGGCCTTCGACCCCCGCGGACCGCTGCGGCTCGGCTCGCGCGACTTTCCGGGTCGGATCTGGACCGCTTCCGGCTGCTTCGGCTACGGCCTGGACGGCGCCGACCTCGGCGCTCCCGGCCGCGGGTCGCCCTTCGACGGCCTCGGGGCCGTGGTCACCAAGACTGTCACGCCGCAGGCCCGCTGCGGCAACCCGCCGCCGCGCCTCTGGGAGACCGCGCATGGCGCATTGAATTCCATCGGCCTGGAGAATGTCGGCCTCGCGCGCTTCGCGGACGAGGTCATGCCGGCCCTCGAGGCGAGCGGGGTGCCCTACGTCGCCAGCCTCGCGGCCACCCGGCCCGCGGAGTTCGGGGACATGGCCCGGCGCCTGGCCGCCGCGGCCGGCGGGGCCGCGCACTGGCACGGCGTCGAACTGAACCTGAGCTGTCCGAACGTGGCCGAGGGCGGGGTCGATTTCGGCCGCGATCCCGCGATGGTGGAGCGCTGCGTCGCCGCGGCGCGCGAGCACCTGCCGGCGCGCGCCCTGCTGGCCAAGCTGACGCCGAACGTCGGCAGCATCGCGAAGCTCGCCGCCGCGGCGGCGAGCGGCGGCGCCGACGGGGTGACCGCCATCAACACCCTGATCGGCATGGACGTGGACCTGCGCACGGGCGCGCCGGTCCTGCCGCGCCGCCGGGGCGGCTACAGCGGACCCGCCCTGCTGCCGGTGGCCCTGGCGCGGGTCGACGAGATCGTGCAGGAAACGGGGTTGCCCGTGGTGGGCGTCGGCGGGATCGCGACCATCGAGGATGCGCTGAAGTTCTTCGCCGTGGGTGCGGTCGCCGTGCAGATCGGCACCGCGCAGATGAGCGACCCGTTCGCCGCCGCCGACGTGGCGGCGGCCCTGGCGGCCCTGCGTTGATCCGGACCGGTCGACTTTGCCGGACCCGCGGCCGCCCCGGTCAGTAGTCGTCGCGCGGCACGACGTAGTCGTCGTCGTAGGGATCATCCCCGCCGTCCTTGAAGTCCTCATCCTCTTCGTCGAGATCTGCCGGCAGGTTCTCCTCGTGGATGCCGTCGGCTTCCGGGGGCGCCGCCTCGCCGTCCTCGATCTCCACCGGGAGACCCTCGGGAAAGTCGGCCTCCAGCAGGTCGATCAGCGATGCCGTGTTGAGCAGGAGCTGTTCGGCCAGCCGCGCGCCGAGCGCCGCCGCCTCGCCGGAGGGGCCGCGCAGCACGGCCTGGTTCATGGAGTGCCCGTGCAGGGAGCCCACGGCGCCGGTGATGATCAGGCTGTCCTCCCCGGCCTGGGCCAGCACGCCGAGGGGGCAGTCCTGGTCCGAGCAGATGCGCTCGCGGAAGGCCAGTTCGGCCGTCATCTCCGCGCGCGACTGGGGAGAGTCCACGGCCCCGACCATGCCGAGCACCTCGGTGTCGCCGGCCCGTGCGACGATGGCGATGAGACCCTGGCCGGCTCCGGGCAGGGTCATCTCCGGGAAGAAGATCTCCGTCACGATGTCCTGGACGCCGAGCCGCTCGGCGATGGCCGCCGGCATGACCAGGCAGTCCACGGCCTCGTCCTGGAGGTACGCGTCCAGGGCCGCGACGGCGCCGCCGTAGAGCAGCTTCGGCTTGAGCTGGGGCCAGAGCTGGTGGATCTGGGCCATCGAACGGCGGGACAGGACGCCGACGCGCGTGCCGTCCTCGAGGTCGTCCGCGATGCTGCCGCCCTTGTGCAGCAGGGCGTCGAAGGGCGTGTTGCGCTCGGGCACCGCCGCGACGACGAGCCCGTTCGGCAGCGGGCGCACGATGTCCTCCGCGGCGACGTCGAGCAGCTGGAACTCCCCGGAAAGCAGGCGCGCCAGCAGTATCTCGATCTCCGCCGCCGAGTGGGCGCAGTACAGTTCCGACGCGCTCTGCCGGTTGGTGTGGGGGTCCGAGACGGTGACCATGTCGAAGATGGCCCGCGGGTGCGCCGCGCGCAGCCTCTCGATGACCAGCAGGGTCTGGGCGCGGTTGAGGCGCCCGTCGAGGGTGCCCAGGGTGTAGGTGCCGCTGCTCATCGCTCGTACGCTCCCGTGGTCGCGGTCCCCGCTCGCGTCAGGACGTCCCCGCGAGGTGTGACTGCACCAGCGCCCCGATCCGCCGCGCGTCCCGCTCGGGCAGCGCCTGGTGGATCGGCAGGGCCAGCACTTCCCGCCCCGCGGCGTCGGCGTGTTTCATCTCGCCGTGGACCCGGCAGTACTCGGCCAGCTCGTGGCGGTGCAGCGGCGGCGCGTAGTAGATGCCGAAGTCGACGCCGGCCTCCCGCAGCCTCGCCTCCAGTTTTGCACGTTCCGGCACGCGGATCCAGTACTGATGATGGGTGACGCGGACGCCGGAACCGGGAAGGGGCGCCGCGAGCCGGTTGGCCTCGGGGACGAGTTCGTCGTAGACGGCCGCGGCGCGGTCGCGGTCCGCCTGCTCGTCGGCGAAGCGGGACAGGCGGACGCGGATCGCCAGGGCCTGGATCTCGTCGAGGCGGCTGTTCCAGCCGGCGTGCAGCCGTTCCCCGATCCGGACCGTCTCGTGGCCGCGCAGACGGCGCAGCAGGGCGGCGTCGCCGGCGTCGCGGCAGAGGACCAGGCCGCCGTCGCCGATGCCGGGCAGGTTCTTGGTCGGGTAGAAGCTCAGGCACGCCAGCCGGCCGAGGGAGCCGCACGGGCGGCCCCGGTAGTAGGAGCCGAAGGCCTGGCACATGTCCTCCACGATGTCCAGGCCGTGGTGCGCGGCCGTCCGCTCCAGGGGCTCCATCTCGCAGGGCATGCCGAAGATGTGCACCGGCAGCAGCACGCGGGTGCGCGGGGTCACGGCCGCTTCGGCCAGCGCTGGGTCCAGGTTCAGCGTGCGCGGATCGAGGTCCACGAAGACCGGCGTGCCGCCCAGGCGGATGATCGCCTCGATCGTGGCGACGAAGGTGTAGGGCGTGGTCACCACCTCGACGCCGGGACCGACGCCGGCGATCTGCAGCGCCAGGTACAGGGCCGCCGATCCGGAGGAGACGCCCACCGCGTCGGCGGCGCCGCAGGCCGCGGCCATCTCGCTCTCGAGGGCGCGCACCTCGCGGCCCAGGATGTACTCGCCGGTCGACAGCAGGCGGTCGACCCCGGCCAGGATCTCCTGCTTGCAGGGCAGCATGGGCGTCACCAGATCGTAGCGGGCGACGCGGCGTCCGTCGTTCTCGTGCATGACTTCCTTCCGCGGCCGATCAGGCGCGGGGGCGCCCGAAACACCGGTAGGCGAATCCGTGCTCATCCATCAGGGAGCTGTTGTAGACGTTGCGGCAGTCCAGGAAGCGGCGCGCGGACATGGCGGCGCCCAGCCGCGCCAGATCGAGCTGCCGGTACTCGTTCCACTCGGTGATCAGCAGGATGAGGCCGGCCCCGGCCGCGGCGTCGTACGGGCCTTCGCAGTAGTGCAGCTCGGGGTGGATCGAGCGGAAATTGTCCATGGCCACCGGATCGTGCACCCGCAGCGTGGCGCCCGCCGCCTGCAGGGCGGCGACCAGGGGACGGCTCGGCGCGTCGCGGATGTCGTCGGTGTTCGGCTTGAAGCTCAGACCCAGCAGGGCCACGACGGCGCCCTTCAGGTCGGGCAGCAGCTCGCGGGCCTTCGCCATGGCGATGCCGGGCAGACGGTCGTTCACGCCGATGGCCGCGCGCACGATGCTCATGTCGGTGCCGGCCTGCTCGGCGATGTTGACGATGGCGTTGGTGTCCTTGGGCAGGCACGAGCCGCCGAAGCCCAGGCCGGCGTGCAGGAACTTCGGGCCGATGCGCTTGTCCAGGCCCATGGCCTTGGCCACCAGCGAGACGTCGGCGCCCACGCGGTCGGCCAGCTCGGAGATTTCGTTGATGTAGGAGATCTTCACCGCCAGGAAGGCGTTGCTGGCGTACTTGATCAGTTCCGCGGACTCGATGTCGCAGTTCAGGATCGGGGTCTCCAGCAGGTAGAGCGGACGGTAGATCTCGCGCATGACCTTCTCGCCGCGGGCCGACTCGGTGCCGACCACGACGCGGTCGGGCCGCATGAAGTCCTCGATGCTCGAGCCCTCGCGCAGGAATTCCGGGTTGCTGGCCAGTTCGAAGTCCACCGGGTGCGGCTGGGCTTCCAGGATGGCCGTCTTGACCTTGCGCGACGTGCCCACCGGGACGGTGCTCTTGGTCACGATGACGCTCGGCCGCGTCATCAGCTGCCCGATCTCGCGCGCGACGTTCAGCACGTAGGTCAGGTCGGCTTCGCCGCCGTCGGACATGGGCGTCTGCACGGCGATGAAGATGACGTCGGTCTTGCCCATCGCCTCGGCCAGCGAGGTGGTGAAGAAGAGGCGGCCGCCGGCGACGTTCTTGGCGACGAGGCGGTCGAGGCCCGGCTCGTAGATCGGCATGACGCCGCGGTGCAGGTCGGCGATGCGCTCGGCGTTGATGTCGACGCACCAGACCTCGTGCCCGAAGTCGGCCAGGCAGGCTCCCGAGACGAGGCCCACGTACCCGGTCCCGATCATGCAGATGCGACTCATGTCTGCTCCTTCGTCCACTGCGGCGGGTCGCGCCGTGCGGATCCCAGGTCGTGCCGGCGGCCGGCCGGTGTCGGCGCCCGCGGGCGGTCCGGATCGCCGCGGATTCGGCCGCCAAGTTCCGATGCCCGGTTCGAGATGTCCAGAGCGTTTTGCGGGCCGGTCCCGGCGTCGGCGGCCGCGCCGCCGCCCCGGCCCGGGCTCAGACGTTGGCCAGACGCAGCCATTCCTTATAAATGCAGCGATCCGCGACGACCACGAGCCCCGCGGCGACGGCCTTGCGGGACGCCTCGGCGTGGACCACGCCTTCCTGCAGCCAGACGGCGCGCGCACCGGCGGCGATGGCCTCGTCCACGATGGCGGGAACGGCCTCGCTGCGGCGGAAGACGTCGACCACATCGATCGGACCCGGCACGTCGGCCAGCGAGGGATAGACGGGCGCGCCCAGCACTTCCCGCAGCTGCGGGTTGACGCCCGCGACCTCGAGGCCCTTGCCGATCAGGAAACGCGCAATGCCGTGGCTGGCCCGTTCCGGGTTCTCGGAGATGCCCACCACGGCCACCCGGCGCATGCCGAGCAGGAGCGCCCGGACCGCGTCGTCGCCGGGAGTGGGGTCGAAGTCGTCGTTGCGGTTGTGTTCCATATCCGTCCCTCCGGGCGTGCCTGGATCCGTGGTGAAACAGCGGATCCTGCGCGGATGGCCGGGACGGGGTCCCGGTGCGCCGCCGGCAGGGTCGCGGATCCAGCAGAATGTACCGACGACCGTCCCCGGTGTCCACCCCGCGCTGCCGGGCGGTGTCGCGGATTTTCGGTTCCCCGCCCCGACCGCGGTTGCTATCTTCGGCGTGGCGACACGTTTCCCCACCGCGAGGACGGCCATGAATCCCGTGCTGACTTCCGTGCTGCTGCTGGCGGCGCTGGCCATGTTCGCGAACACCCTCGCGGACCGCTACTGGCTGCTGCGGGCCGCGGCGCCCGACAACCGGCGCGACCGCGTCGGCGAACGGCTGCGGCGCCTGTTCGTCATCGGATTCGGCCAGAAGCGGCTGCTCTACGAGCGCGGCGCGGGCTGGATGCACGTCGGCATCTTTTCGGGTTTCCTGGTGGTTTCCCTGCGCACGCTCACGCTGTGCGGCCGCGGCTTCAACCCCGATTTCCAGCTGCCGGGCTTCGACGGCGCCCTCGGCCAGGCCTACGCGGTCCTGAAGGACCTTTTCGAGATCGTCGTGCTGGCGGCGGTGGGTTTCGCCGTTTGGCGCCGCCTGGTGCTGCGACCCGAACGCCTGCACCTCAGCGCGGAGGGCGTGCTGATCCTCGCCTGGATCGCGGCGTTGATGGCGACCGACCTGCTCGGCGACGCGGCCCTGTTCGCCCTGCAGCCGGCCCATCCCGAAGCCGGCTGGTCCTTCGCCGGCACCGCGCTGTCGGGCCTGTTCGCGGGCTACCCCGAGCCGGAGGTCCGGGCGTGGCTGGGCTGGATGTTCTGGTCGCACCTGGTCCTGGTGCTGGCGTTCCTGAACTTCCTGCCCTACGGCAAGCACTTCCACGTGCTGACCGCCCTGCCCAACGTGTTCACGATGAAGCTGGGCCCGCCGGCCGCGCCCGCCCGGATGGACTTCGAAGGGCGCGAGGTCTTCGGTGTCGGCAAGCTGGAGGACTACTCCTGGCGGCGCCTGCTGGACATGTACACCTGCACCGAGTGCGGCCGCTGCACCGAGCACTGCCCGACGGCCGTCACCGGCAAGCCGTTGCGCCCGCGGGAACTGATCACCGACCAGCGCGACCACCTGCTGGCCGTCGCCGACGGCCTGCGCCAGGTGGGCAAGCTGAAGCACCAGGGACGCGACGCAGAGGCCGCCGCCACAGCGGCCGCGCTCGAGCGCCCGGCGCTCGCCGGCGTCGTGATCCCCGACGACGTGCTCTGGGGCTGCACCACCTGCGGCTACTGCCAGACGGTCTGTCCGGTCGCCATCGAACACGTCGACCACGTCGTGGACCTGCGCCGCCACCGCATGATGATGGATTCGGCGATGCCGCCGGAGTTCCAGGCGGCGCTGCGCGGACTGGAGAACAACTCGAACCCCTGGAACGTCGGCGCCGCCGCCCGCGAGGACTGGATCGGGGACCTGCCGGTGCCGCGCCTGCGCGACCGGGGCCGCGCCGAGTACCTGCTCTTCGTGGGCTGCGCCGGCGCCTACGACGAACGCAACAAGGACGTCCTGCGCGCCGTCTGCCGCCTGCTGAACCGCGCCGGCGTGGACTACGCCGTGCTGGGGACCGAGGAGGGCTGCTGCGGCGACCCGGCCCGCCGCGCCGGCCACGAGTACCTCTTCCAGGCGCAGGCGCAGCGCAACATCGAGACCTTCGCCCGCTACGAGGTCGGCGCCGTGGTGACGGCCTGCCCGCACTGCTTCAACATGATCCGCAACGAGTACCCCCAGTTCGACTGGTCCGCGTCGCGCGTGCTGCACCATTCCGAGCTGCTGCAGGAGCTCCTGGATCAGGGCCGCCTGCGGCTGCGGGAGGGGAGCGGGGCGCGGGTCACCTACCACGATTCCTGCTACCTCGGCCGCCACAACGGCGTCTACGACGCGCCCCGCGACCTCGTCGACGCCCTCGGCCTCGAGCGCGTCGAGATGGCCCGCAGCCGCCGCGACGGCTTCTGCTGCGGCGCCGGCGGCGCCCGGATGTTCATGGAGGAGTCCCTGGGCACGCGCATCAACCAGAACCGGGTGGACGAGGCGGCCGGCACCGGGGCCGCCGAGGTCTGCACCGCGTGCCCGTTCTGCCTGACGATGATCGGCGACGGCATCAAGGAGACGGGGCGCGAAGAGACCCTGCGCGCCCTGGACCTGGCCGAACTCATCGAGCGCCAGCTCGACGATTGAGCGGGGCCGGCGCGGGACCCGCCCCGGGCCGCGTCGGCCCTTGCCAAACCCGACACATGCGGTAAGATATCGCGGACGCCGCCGGCCCCCGCCCGCCGGGGCGCCGCCGCGGCTCCCCGAGCGATGGAGGCAAGGATGGCCGTCTACGATCCCGTGCGCACCACTCCCGAACTGGACCGCCTGTGGCGGCGGGGCGCCGGTTTCTTCGGTTCCCACGTGCCGATCATGTGCGGCGCCATGACCTGGATCTCCGACCCGCACCTCGTCGCGACGTTCAGCAACCTCGGCGGCTTCGCCTCGCTGGCCGGGGGCAACATGCCCCCGGAGCTCTTCGCAGGATCGATCGACGCCACCCGCGCCCTGACCGAACGGCCCTTCGGCGCCAACATCATCGTCATCGCGCCGAACTACCGGGCCCACCTCGACATCTGCTGCGAGAAGAAGCTCAGCCACATCTTCTTCGCCGGCTCGATCCCGCGCCAGAGCGAGGTCGAGCAGGCCCGCGCGAGCGGCGCGAAGGTGATCTGCTTCGCCTCGGCGGGCTCCATCGCCGAGCGCATGATCGACTACGGCGCCGACGCGCTCATCCTGGAGGGCAGCGAGGCCGGCGGCCACATCGGCCACGTCTCGACGACCGTGCTGCTGCAGGAGATCCTGTTCCCCTACGCGGACCGGCTGCCGATCTTCGTCGCCGGCGGCATCGCGGACGGGCACATGATCGGTCATCTCTGCCTGATGGGCGCGGCCGGCGCCCAGCTCGGCACGCGCTTCGTCGTCGCCGACGAGTGCCTCGCGCATCCGGCCTTCAAGCAGGCCTTCATCAGGGCCCGCTCCCGCGAAGCGATCGCCACGCCCCAGTACTCGTCCAAGCTGCCGGTGGTCGCCGTGCGCGCCCTGAACAACGGGGCGATGCAGCGGTTCGGCGAACTGCAGCTCGACCTGCTGCGCAAGGTGGAATCGGGGGAACTGACGCGCCAGGAGGCCCAGTTCGAGGTGGAGAAGTACTGGGTCGGTTCCCTGCGCGAGGGGGCGGTGGACGGCGACGTCGAACACGGTTCGCTCATGGCCGGCCAGTCCGTCGGCCTGGTGACCCGCACCCAGCCCCTGCGCGAGATCCTCCAGCAGCTGGTCGACGAGTCCCACGCGGCCGTGGCGGCCGCCCGGGGGCGGCTGGGCGCCTGAGGCCGCGCGGGCGCTTCCCCGCTTGACGCTGGCGACGGCCGGACCCTACATTAGACGAGGTGCGCGCCTGTCGGCTGCGGCGCCCATTTCCGCTCACTCCACCCCTCCGAGGTCGACGATGTTCCAGCAGCGACACCTGTTCCTCGTCTGCGCCGCGCTCGCCGCCACCCTGGCCTGCGGCTGCGGCGATGACGACGGCGGCACGTCCAACGCGCCCCCCACCTCCGGCACCGTGGTCGTGACGCCGAGCCCGGCGACCCTGGACATCACCTGGACGCTGCGCGGACCAGGCGGATTCAGCGAGAACGGGTCGGGGACGCGCACGTTCGCGTCGCAATCCCTCGGCAACTACACGCTGACCTGGGGCGCCGTCGCGGGCTGGGTCCGCCCTTCGCCGACGACGGTGACCCGGAAGCTCGAAGCCGGCGGGCAGGTGGATTTCACCGGCCTGTACCGGGAGAACCTGCCGAGCACGATCGTCATCGACGCCACTCCCGACGACCCCGCCATGTCCTGGGTCCTGAACGGTCCCGACGGCTACCGTCATCCCGGCGCCGGCGACCTGACCCTGGAGAACCTCGACTCCGGCGTGTACACGCTGACCTGGGAGCCGCGCACCGGCTGGTGGCTGCCCGTCGCCAGCCCGCAGACGCAGGACGTCTTCGGCGGCACCACCACCTTCACGGGGCTCTACCGCCAGGATCTGCCGGCGCCGGCCGGCTACCGCTTCGTGCCCGACGGCGTTTTCACCATGGGCAGCCCCGAAGGCGAGTGGGGGCGCCGGGATGCGGAGATCCAGCGCGAGGTCACCCTGACCCGGGGCATCTTCGCCGCCAGGAGCGAGGTCACGCGCGAGGCGTTCCGCACGCAGCTGAACTGGGCCTACCGCCAGGGCCACTGCATCGTCGACACGCTGATCGTCGACGACACCCCCATCTACCACGTGTACGACAACCTCGACGGCTCCAGCATCGAACTGCTGAACCTCAGCGCCACGTCGTTGGGGTTCAACGCCGCGGCGGATTCGTTCGTGATCCCGCTCTCCGATCAGGCGACCTACCCCATCGGCGGCGTGAACTGGTACGGCGCGATCGCCTACTGCGACTGGCGGAGCCTCCGCCAGGGACTCCCGCGCGCCTACGACCACGCCACCTGGACGCTCATCGCCGGGAGCCAGACCGCGACGGCGGGCTACCGGTTGCCCACTGAAGCCGAGTGGGAGTACCTCTGCCGCGCGGGCTCGGCCACGGCCTTCACCAGCGGGCCGCTGCTGAACCCGGAGTGCGGCGACCCGAACCTCGAATTGGTCGGCTGGAACTGCATGCCCGTGGTCATGCGCGTGGAGCAGAAGCTGCCCAACGCCTGGGGCTTCTACGACATGCACGGCAACCTGGCCGAGTGGTGCGCGGACCTCTCGGCGCCCTACGTCCCCGGGGCCGTGACCGATCCGCTGAACGTAGACGTGGGTCCCCTGCGGATCATCCGCGGCGGCAGCTACGCGAACCCGGCCCACGCCTGCCGCAGCGCCCGCCGCGATGCCAACTACCCCGCCGCCGGCGTGGCCAACATCGGACTGCGGCCCGTCCGGACCGTGATCGCAGGCTGAGCGCCGCCGCGCGCCGACAAGAGCAAGGGGCTCCGCCGCAGCGGAGCCCCTTCTGTTTGTGCGTCCGGAGCCGTGGCGTCGACGACCGATGGTCGACCGTCGTCGGTTCAGTCCAGGGCCCGGATCGCCTCGTCCAGCGCGGGCACGACCTCGAAGAGGTCGGCCGCGATGCCGTAGTCGGCGGTCTTGAAGATCGGGGCGTTGGGATCCTTGTTGATCGCCACGATGCACTTCGACGAGCTCATGCCCGCGAGGTGCTGGATCGCGCCGCTGATCCCGACCGCCACGTAGAGCTTCGGGCTGACGGTCTTGCCTGTCTGCCCGACCTGGTGGGAGTGGGGCACCCAACCGGCGTCGACGATGGCGCGGCTGGCGCCGGCCGCGGCGCCCATGGTCGCCGCCAGCGTCTCGATCAGCTTGTAGTTGGCGGCCTCCTTGAGGCCACGGCCGCCCGAGACGATGACCTCGGCCTCGGTCAGCTCGATCTTCTTTTCCGCCGATGTGAGCGTCTCGACGATCGTGGCGTGGGGCGTGAAACCGCCCAGTCCGGGGTCGAAGCTCTCGGCCGGCGCATCCGCGCCGCCGCCCGCGAAGAGGGGGAAGGCGTTCGGTCGCACGCCCGCCACCGCGACCGGCGCGTCGACCGCCACGTCGGCGAAGCACTTGCCGGCGAAGATCGGGCGGCGCAGCTTGAATCCCCCGTCGAAGTCCAGTCCGACGCAGTCGCTGACACAGGCCGCGTCCAGCCGCGCCGCCAGGCGGGGCGCGAAGTCCTTGCCCATCGCCGTCGCGCCCACCAGGAGCAGGTCGGGGCGGCGGGCCGCGACGAAGGCGGCCAGGGCGCGGGTCCAGGTCTCGGAGTTGTAGGTGGCGAAATCGCCATCGCCGGCGATGAAGACGCGGTGGGCGCCGTGACGGCCGGCCTCGGCGGCCGCGGCGCCGTCACCCAGGACGACGGCCCACACCTCGCCGCCCGCCCGGTCGACGAGGCGGCGCGCCTCGGCCGTCATCTGCCAGGCGACCTTCTTGGCGGTTCCCCCGCTCTGCTCGATGAACACGGCGATGTTCGGCATTCCGGTCTCCCGTCAGATGACTTTGGCTTCGTCGCGCAGCAGGCGCACCAGTTCCCGGGCTGCGGCGGCGGGATCGTCGTCGGCGACCATCCGGCACGCGGCCCGCGGCGGGGGCGGGGTGTACGTCGTGACCCGGGAGCGGGCCGCGGGGATCTCGAGGCCCAGGTCGGCGCAGGTCAGGGTCTCCTGCGGCTTCATCCCGGCCTTCATGATGTTCGGCAGGCTGGGCAGGCGCGGCTCGTTCAGCCCTTTCTGGCAGGTGACGACCGCGGGCAGCGAACCCCGCACCAGCGCGGCGCCGCCCTCGATCTCGCAGGTGGCGGTGAAGGTCCCGTCGCCCAGTTCCAGCTTCGTCACCACGGTCGCCTGCGCGCAGTCCAGCAGCTCGGCGAGCATCGGCCCCACCTGGGCGCTGTCGTCGTCGATGGCCTGCTTGCCGGTCAGGATCAGGTCGTAGCCGCCGCGGCGCAGCACCGCGGCGAGCACCTTCGCCGTCTGCAGCGGCTCGGCGTTCTCCAGCGCGGGCTCGTTGACGCGGATCGCGCGGTCGCAGCCCACCGCGAGGCAGTCCTTCTTCAGCGTCTCGACGGCGCGGTCCGAGCCGATCGTCACGGCGGTGATCTCGCAGTCGGCGCCCAGCCGCTCCTTGATGCGCACCGCCTCCTCGACCGCGAAGGCGTCGTAGGGGTTCAGCACGCGGGTGAAGCCGGAGCGGTCGAGCTCCGGGCCCGGCGCGGCCAGGGTGATCCTTGTTTCGGAGTCGGGGACCTGCTTCACGCAAACGGCGATCTTCATGGGGCCTCCAGGCACTCGTGCATCGTCGGCCGCCAACTGCGGCGCAAGGCCCGCGGGGCGGATCCTGCAATGATAGGCCGCGACCGCGGGGGCGTCAAACCCCGGACACGCGCGTCGGCCTGCGCTCCAGCACGCCGCCGCCCATGCGGTCGGCGCGCTTCAGCAGCAGCGCGAAGACGAACCCCACGACGCCGAGGCCCGCGAACATCAGCATGCTGGCGCTGTAGCCCTGGGTTGCGTCGCGCAGTCTCCCGTTCAGGAAGGGGAAGAGCGCCAGGCCGATGTTCTGGATCGCGGTGCAGAGCCCGAAGGCGGTGCCCGTGTGCTCGGCCTTGACGACCATCGGGATGGCCGGCCACATGGCTGCCGGCACCAGCACGAAGGCGGCGCCCAGCACCATCATCGGCAGCACCGGGTAGATGTCGGTCAGCCCGAGCAGCAGGTAGGCCGGGATCATGAGGATCGAACCCACCAGCATCATCGTCGCCCGCTTCCCCACGCGGTCGACCAGCAGGCCGGCGAAGGGCGCGCAGATCATCGAGGCGAAGATGATGATCGAGGACAGTCCGCCGGCGGTCTGGAACATGTGCAGGAAGCTGTTGAAGACGTTGGCCAGGAAACCTCCACTCGCCTCGGCCACCCGCTGCACGCCCCACTTGTCGACGAAGAAGTCGGTGCTCAGGGCCGTGAAGGGGAACACCGCGGAGTAGAAGGTCAGGCAGAGCAGCGTCACGTACCAGAAGCTCGGGCTGAGCTTCAGGATGTGTGCGAGCCTGATCTTGTCCTCGGCGCCGGTCTCCTGGAGGTCCGGCAGGTAGCGCTCGCCGCGGCGGTCCAGGATCACGTACACGATGTTGCCCAGCAGTGAGACGCAGCAGAAGATCGCCGCCGCGACCAGGCCGGCCCGGTAGCCGCCGAAGGTCTGGGCGATCAGCTCGCCGGTGTTGAAGGCGAAGAGCGTGCCCAGGCGCGAGACCGTCAGCGAGATGCCGAAGGCCAGGGCGATCTCCTTGTTGCGGAACCAGCGGGCGAGGATGGCGCTCTGGGCGACGACCAGCGGCTCGGCGCCGGCCCCGAAGATGAAGCGGCCGACGAAGACCATCGGGATCGTCTTGGCCGAAGCCACCACCAGCGCGCCGCACAGCACCAGGACCGAGAAGATCATGCTCGAGCGGCGCGTGCCCAGCCGGTCGATCAGAAATCCGCTGCCGAACACCGCCAGGATCGCCGCCACGCTGTAGGCGGTGTAGAAGCCGCCGATGGTGCTGCGCGAAGCCCCCAGATCCTCCACCAGCGAAGGGGCCAGGGCCCCGATGATGTCGTAGGCGAAGTAGCTGCCGAAGGTCAGCAGGCTGGCGAAGCCCAGCACGAGCATCCGGTACGGCCGCCCTGCGGGGTGGAAACGTCCTGGGCCTTCCGCGGGCCTGAAGTCGAGCATGGCGTGTCTCCTGACGTGAGCGGTCCGCCGCCGTGGCGGAACCTGGTCCATGAGAACCCGCGGGACGCGATCCGTCAACGCCGGAGAGCGGTCGCGCCACCCCTTGTCGCGGCTGGCATTCCCGTCCGCCGGATCCTATGATGGACCCGGCGAGCCCCCCTCACATCCCTGGGAGAGGACCATGAGCGAGCGATCCTGCGATCTCGTCGTGATCGGCGCCGGCCCGGGCGGCTACGTGGCCGCCGCGCGCGGCGCCCGCCTCGGGCTGCGCACTGTCCTGGTGGAGAAGGACGAGCGGCTCGGCGGCACCTGCCTGCTGCGCGGCTGCATCCCGACCAAGGCCCTGCTGCAGTCGGCGCGCACCTGGGAACTCTGCCGCAAGGGCGCCAAGACCTTCGGCGTGGACGTGCCCGCCGCCGCCTTCGACTGGACGAAGATCCAGAAGCGCAAGGAGACGGTCGTGCGCAAGGGCGCCCTGGGCGTCGCCGCCCTGCTGGACGGCGCCGGGGTCGAGGTCGTGCGCGGCCGCGGCCGGCTCGACGGCCCCGGCCGCATCGTCGTGGAACGGGACGGCGGGGACCCGGATGTCCTGCTGGCGCCGAAAATCATCGTCGCCACCGGTTCGGCGGCCAGCGCCGTGCCCGGCGTGCAGCCCGACGGCGAGCGGATCCTGACCAGCGATCACCTCCTCGAAATCCCGTCCGTGCCGCCGTCGCTGATCGTGCTGGGCGCCGGAGCGGTCGGCGTCGAGTTTGCCGACGTCGTGGCGGCCTTCGGCGGCGAGGTGACGCTCGTGGAGATGCTGCCGCGGGTCCTGCCCCTGGAAGACGCGGACTGCTCGCGCGAGATCGAGCAGGCGCTCGTGCGCCGCAAGATCGGCGTGCTCTGCGGCCACCGCGCCGTGAAGGTCGAGCGCACCGGCGACGAGGTGAGGGTCGAACTGAAGAACCTCGCGACCGGCGAGACGTCGTCGCGCTCGGCGTCGCACCTGCTGCTGGCGGTCGGCCGCCGGCCGGTCACCGAGGGCCTCGGCCTGGCCGAGGCCGGCGCCGTCGTCGACAAGCGCGGCTTCGTCCAGACCGACGCCTACCAGCAGACGGCGGCGCCGGGCGTCTACGCCATCGGCGACATCACGCTGGCGCCGCAGCTGGCCCACACCGCGAGCGCCCAGGCGCTCGTCGCCGCCGGCCACGCCGCCGGCCGCGAGGTGACGCCCATCGATCCCGATCTGATCCCCTCCTGCACCTACTGCTCGCCGGAGGTCGCTTCCGTCGGTTTGACCGAAGAGGAGGCGGTCGCCCGCGGCCATCAGGTTCGCCTGGGCCGCTTCCCGATGTCGGCGCTGGGCAAAGCCTCCATCCTCAACGAATTGCACGGCTTCGTGAAGGTCGTGGCCGAGGAGTCGGGAGGGCGGGTCCTGGGCGTCCACATGGTCGGCCCCCACGCCACCGACCTGATCGCGGCCGCGGTGACCGCCCTGGGCTTCGGAGGCGATCTGGAAACCTGGAGTAGGGTGGTGCACCCGCATCCCACGCTCAGCGAGGGACTAATGGAAGCAGTTCACGATGCGCTGGGAATTTCCAGTCATCAGTGACTGGCTTCTGACTGCTGAATTGTCCGTGCCCATACTGCTGTTCGACTTGGATCCCCACATCCTGCCGAGACAGGGGTGTCCTGGAGGCCCCGCAGCCAGGATGGCGGAGGGGCCGGAAGGCCAAGCGCTCCGGGCACACGAGGTGCCCGGAGTGCGTCCCCTGTCTCGGCAGGATGTGGGGATCCAAGTCGCATCACAGCAGTATGGGCAGGGGCGGGACAATTCAGCAGCCAGAATCCAGCATTGATGCTTGCCGCAGGTGCGATTCGATTATACATTACTGCATCGTTATGTAGCGATTCATTGACGGACGAGCGGGGAACGTGGCCACCCAATTCCAGCATCCGGCTGCCCTGTTCCAGGCCGTGGGCGATCCGACGCGGTTGCGGATCCTGCGCGTGCTCGGGCGTGGTGAGCTGACCGTCCAGGACATGGTGCAGGTCCTCGGGCTGAGCCAGCCGGGCGTCTCGAAGCATCTGGCGATCCTGCGCGAGGCCGGCTGGCTGAGCCACCGCAAGGACGGGACCTGGGGCTGGTACGGGCTGGCCGACCGGTCCGGCCTCGGTGACGCAGCGGACCTGCGGGACACCGTGCTCGCGCTGGCCGAGGGCGTGCCCGAGGCCGCCGGTGACGACGAGGCGCTGCGCCGGACCCTGGCCGACCGCGACCGCCGCACCGGCGAGTTCTTCGCGGGCATCGCCGGCGCCTGGGACCAGATCCGGCCAGCTTTTGAGGCCCCCGACATCCAGGCCGGCGCCGTGGCGGCCCTGGTCCCGCCCGGACTCGCGGTCCTGGACATCGGCACCGGCACCGGCGCCCTGCTGCCCCTGCTGGCGGGCACCGGCGCGACCGTCACCGCGGTGGACACCAGCGAGGCGATGCTCGAACGCGCCCGCCTGCTGTGCGAGCGTGAACAGCTCACCGGCGTCGCGTTCCGCAGCGCCGACGTCCAGGCCCTGCCGTTCGCCGACGGGAGCTTCGACGCCGCCTACTGCTCGATGGTGCTGCACCATGTCGCCAGCCCCGGCCAGGCCGTGCGCGAGATGGCCCGCGTGGTGCGCCCCGGCGGCAGGGTGGTGGTCGTGGCGTTCACGCGCCACAACCTGCAATGGATGCGCGAGGAGCTGGCCCACCAGTGGCTGGGATTCTCCCGCGAGGAGATGCTGGTCCTCTTCGGCCGCCACGGCCTCGTCCCGCGCCGCTACCTCGTGCGCCGACCGGCGCAGATCGACCTGGCGCGGGTTTCCCTGCCGCCCGGCCTGCAGGACCGCGGCGCGGTCTGGCCCGACGTGTTCCTGGCCGTGGGGGAGAAGCCTCCCGCCGCGGCCGCCCCTTCCGTGACCGACGATGCGGGAACCGACCCGCGCTGACCCGCAAGAGGAGGACGAAGATGACGAGCAAACAAGCAGACGCCGCCCGCAGCAAGGTGGCCGATCCCGGTCTCGCCGCGCGCGGGCGCAGCAAGATCGACTGGGCCGAGAGCCGGATGCCGGTGATGATGGCCCTGCGCGAGGAGCACTCCCGGCTGCAGTCCCTCAAGGGCATGCGCATCGCCGGTTGCCTGCACGTGACCAAGGAGACGGCCGTCCTGATCGAGACGCTGAGCGCCGCCGGCGCCGAGATCTCGTGGAGCGGCTGCAACCCACTGTCCACGCAGGACGACGTGGCCGCCGCGCTGGCCGCCGCCGGCGTCTCGATCTACGCCTGGCACGGCATGAACGTCGAGGAGTTCTACTGGTGCATCGACCGCACCCTCGACTTCAAGCCCACCCTCACGCTCGACGACGGCGCCGACCTCATCTTCTCGGTCCACAACCGTCACCCGAACCTGATCGCGGGCATCGTCGGCGGCACCGAGGAGACCACCACGGGCATCCACCGCCTGCGCGCGATGGCCGCCGACGGCGCGCTGAAGTACCCGGTCGTGGCGGTCAACGACGCCGAGACCAAGTGGGACTTCGACAACGTCTACGGCACGGGCCAGTCCAGCCTCGACGGCATCATCCGCGCGACCAGCGTGCTGCTGGCCGGCAAGAACTTCGTGGTCGCCGGCTACGGCCACTGCGGCAAGGGCTGCGCGATGCGCGCGGCCGGCTTCGGCGCCAGCGTGATCGCCACGGAGATCAAGGCCACGGCCGCCCTGAAGGCCACCCTCGACGGGCACCGGGTCATGACCATGGACGAGGCGGCCGCCGTCGGCGACATCTTCATCACCGCGACCGGCATGAAGGACGTCATCGTCAAGCGTCACTTCGAGGTCATGCGCGACGGCGCCATCGTCTGCAACACCGGCCACTACGACTGCGAGATCAACATTGGCGACCTCGCCGCGCTGTCGACCGGCAAGCGCGAGATCCGCGACAACTGCGAGGAATACACCCTGCGCGACGGCCGCCGCATCTACCTGCTGGCTCAGGGCCGCCTGGTCAACCTGGCCGCCGCCGAGGGCCACCCCAGCGCGGTGATGGACATGAGTTTCGCCAACCAGGCCATGGCCGCCGAATATATGCTGAAGCACGCCAAGCATATGGAAAATCAGGTCTATACCATGCCCGAGGAACTGGACCGCGAGATTGCGCGTCTGAAACTGATTGCCATGGGCGTAGAAATTGACACCCTGACGGAAGAGCAAGCGGCGTACCTGAACGCCTGGGAACACGGAACGATCTAAGGACG
>JAUSBL010000031.1 GCA_030658975.1 Candidatus Latescibacterota bacterium | reverse complement strand
ATGTCCGTGTCCGTGGTGCCGGGGTGGGCGGCGATGAAGTAGGGGATGAGGTACTGCTTCTTGCCGGCCTCCTTCGAGAAGCGGTCGAAGAGCTGCTTGAACCGGTCGTAGGAGCCGATCCCCGGCTTCATCATGTGCGCGAGCGGGCCCGTCTCGGTGTGCTCCGGCGCGATCTTCAGGTAGCCGCCCACGTGGTGGGTGACCAGCTCGCGGACGTAGTCGGGGTCGCGCACCGCCAGGTCGTAGCGCAGTCCCGAGGCCACCAGCACGCGCTTGACGCCCGCCTGCCGGCGGGCCTGACGGTAGAGCTTGATCAACGGGGCGTGGTCGGTCTGCAGGTTCTTGCAGATCCCCGGGTAGACGCACGAGGGGCGCCGGCAGGCGCTCTCGATCTCCTTGGTCCGGCAGTGCATGCGGTACATGTTGGCCGTCGGCCCGCCGAGGTCCGAGATGGTCCCGGTGAAGCCCGGCGTCCGGTCGCGCACCTCGGCGATCTCCCGCAGCACCGAGGCCTCCGAGCGGCTCTGGATGATGCGCCCCTCGTGCTCGGTGATGGAGCAGAAGGTGCAGCCGCCGAAGCAGCCGCGCATGATCGAGATCGAGAAGCGGATCATCTCCCAGGCCGGGATCCGGGCCTTCCCGTACGAGGGGTGCGGGCGGCGCGTGTAGGGGAACTCGTACATGCGGTCCAGCTCGTCGGTCTCCAGGGGGACCGGCGGCGGCGTCAGCCAGACGTCGCGGTCGCCGTGCCGCTGCACCAGGGACAGGGCGTTGCCCGGGTTGGTCTCCAGGTGGAAGACGCGCGAGGCGTGGGCGTAGAGCACCGGATCGGCAGCCACCTGCTCGAAGGAGGGCAGGCGGATGACGGTGCGGGCGCGGTCGATGCGGCCGCGGTGCGGTTCGGGGCGCGGCGCCGTGCCGGGGGCCGGCGCGCTCGCGCAGTCCGGCTCCGCGGCGTAGGGATCGGGATGGACGCACGGCGGGCCCGGCTCGTCGATCTCGGTCGAGTCCAGCTCCAGCCAGCCGTCGGGGATCCCGCGGCGCAGGTGGGCGGTGCCGCGCAGTTCGGTGATCGTCGCGACGGGCTCGCCGGCGGCCAGGCGGTGCGCCAGCTCCACGACGGCGCGCTCGGCGTTGCCGTAGACGAGCAGGTCGGCCTTGGCGTCGGGCAGCACCGAGCGGCGCACCTTGTCGGACCAGTAGTCGTAGTGGGCGATGCGGCGCAGGCTGGCCTCGATGCCGCCGACCACGACGGGCACGTCCTTGTACGCCTCGCGCGCGCGCTGGGCGTAGACCAGCACCGAGCGGTCGGGCCGCCGGCCGCCCTCGCCGCCGGGGCTGTAGGCGTCGTCGCTGCGCACCTTGCGGTCGGCGGTGTAGCGGTTGACCATCGAGTCCATGTTGCCGGCCGAGATCCCGAAGAACAGGTTCGGCCGGCCCAGGGCGCGCAGCGGTTCCGCCGTCTGCCAGTCGGGCTGGGCGATGATCCCGACGCGGAAGCCGTGCGCCTCCAGCAGGCGCCCCACCAGGGCCATGCCGAAGCTGGGGTGGTCGACGTAGGCGTCGCCGGACACCAGCACGACGTCGCAGCTGTCCCAGCCGAGCGCCTCCATCTCGGACCGCGACATCGGCAGCACCGGGGCCGGAGCCAGTCCGGGCCGGTGCGGCGGTCGTGCGAACAGGTGGGGGGCCGTCGTCGCGATCATCTGCGAACTCCAACGCTGCGGGGTCCGGGTTGCGTCCGCGCGGCCCGCCGGGGTACGATGCGCGCGGCCGAGCTGACCCACAAGCTAACCCATCGGCCGTGGCCGGGCTACCGCGCCGTGTCCCGCATCGGAGGCCGTCATGTTCCGCGATCTCGCCCCCGGCGCCGCCGTTTTCGCCTCCACGCTCGGCCCCTGGGGCCTGACCTGGACGCGTCGCGGGGTCGACTCCCTGGCCCTGCCCGATCTCACGGAGAGCGCCGTGCGCGAGCTGCTGGAACGCGCCGCGCCCGGCCGCGAGTACCCGGCGCGGCCCCCGGCCGCCGTGCGCGACCTCGCGCGCCGCGTGCGCTCCCACCTGGCCGGCAAGCCCGACGACTTCCGCGACGTGCCCCTGGACCTCGAGCGTCTGCCGCCCTTCGCGCGCAAGGTTTCGCGCGCCCTGTGCCGGGTCCCGCCCGGCGCGACGGTGAGCTACGCGGAACTCGCCAAACGCGCCGGCTCGCCGGGGGCCTCGCGCGCCGTCGGCACGGTCATGGCCCGCAACCCGCTGCCCCTGCTGGTGCCCTGCCACCGCGTGCTCGCGGCGGACGGCGCGCTGGGCGGCTTCTCGGCCCCCGGCGGCACCGACCTGAAGGTCCGCCTGCTGCACCGCGAGGGGGTCGTGCTCAGCCCGCGCCACCAGGCGGGCATGGACCACCTCGCGCGCAGCGACCGCGCGCTGGGCCGCGTGATCCGCCGCGCCGGCCCCTACCTGCCGGCCTTCGGCGACAAGCGCGATCCCTACGACGTGCTGGTCACGAGCATCGTGCACCAGCAGCTCGCCCTGAAGGCCGCCGCCACCATCGCGCGGCGCGTGCGCGCGCTCACCCCGGGCGACGCGTTCCCCACGCCGCAGGAGCTGCCGGCGCTGTCCGACGCGGAGCTGCGCGGCGCCGGCCTCTCCTCGCAGAAGATCGGCTACCTGCGCGACCTCGGCGCGCGCCTCGACGACGGCCGGCTCGACCTGCGCGCGCTGCGCCGCCGCGACGACGCGCAGGCGACCGCTGCGCTCTGCACCGTCAGGGGCATCGGTGTCTGGACCGCCCAGATGATGCTGATCTTCCACCTCGGCCGGCTCGACGTGTGGCCGGTCGACGACCTGGGCCTGCAGAAGGGCGTGCAGAAGCACCTCGGTCTCGCCGAGACGCCCAGAGCCAGGGAGATGGCGGCGATCGGCGAGCGCTGGGCCCCTTACCGCTCGCTGGCGGCCTGGTACCTCTGGCAGCTGGTGGACGGGGGCGCGGGTTGAGTGGCGTCGATCCCGCTCAACTCCGCCCCTTTCGGGCCGATAACGACATTGCATCAGCCTGCATCGACTGTCGGCCCGAACGGTTAGCAGGTCCCCAATGTCGTTTCGTGTCGCGCTGCTGTGTTTGATACTGGTTTTGGCGATGCCCGCCGTCGCCGCCGTGCCTCCCGTGCCCGCCGATTGGGGCACGGCCGCATTCAGGATCGGGGCCGGCGCCGACCACGTCGAGATGGACCGCGGTCTGCTCGCCTACGACGCCGGCTCCGGCGCCTGGTTGCAGTTGGCCGACGGGATCCCGAACTTCGGCTACACGGACCGGGAGAGGTGGCTGGCCTTCCGCATCGCGCCGGAAGGCGAGAATGGGCACGAGGCCCTGCTCGCGATCTCCTACCCCCTGCTCGACGAGATCGAACTGTACACCGTCGTGGCCGGCCTCCCCGTCTCGGTGGGTAGGGCCGGCGATCGCGAACCGTTCGCCCGGCGCCCGCTCGTGCACCGGCACTTTTTATTCCCGCTGGCGCCGCCGGCGGCCGAGCCGACCGTCTACCTGCTGCGCGTGCGCACGAGCAGTTCGCTGCAGGTGCCCCTGTCGCTGTGGGACGCAAACCCGTACTTCCGGGCCGAGACCGACCGCTACGCGTTCTACGGTTTCTTCTACGGCGCGATGGTGCTGGTCGTCCTCTACAACGCGTTCCTGTTCGCCGTGCTGCGCGAACGCGTGCACCTCGCCTTCGTCGCGCACACGGGTTCGTTCCTCGGCCTGATGGCCGGCCTGCAGGGGCTGGGCTACCAGTACCTGTGGCCGAACTGGCCGTGGCTGCAGGAGAAGGCGCCGGCCGTGTTCGTGGCCGCGGCCACGGGCAGCGCCTTCGTCTTCGCGCACGACCTGCTGGGCTTGCGCGAGCGTTCGCCCCGCTGTTCGCGGCTCTTCCGCGCAGGGATGTACGCCGGCGCGGCCTGCCTGGCCGCGGCCTGCCTGCTGCCCTACGCGCAGGCCATGCGCCCGGTGCTGGTGACGGCCGTGCTGGGCGCGGGCGTCATCGCCTGGGGCGGGCTGAGGCAGTGGCGCGACGGGGGACGGTCCGCCCGCTGGTTCATCGCGGCCTGGCTGACGTTCCTGCTCGGCACGTTCCTGATGATCACCAGCAAGTTCGGCCTGCTGCCGCGCACGTTCATCACCGAGAACGGCCCCCTGTTCGGGCTCGCGGCCGAGGCGGCGCTGCTGTCGCTCGCGCTGGCCGGGCGGTACCGGGAGCACAAGACGGCGCGCCGGGCCGCGCAGGCCGAGGTGCTGCGGATGCAGCAGGAGGCCAACCGCGTCCTGAAGCAGGAGGTCCAGCTGCGCACGGCCGAGATGCAGAACATGATGCGCCTGCTGGCCCAGGCGAACGAGGAGTCGGAGCAGCGCAACCACACCGACGGTTTGACCGGCAGCTACAACCGTCGCGCTTTCGACGATCGTCTGGATCTGGAGTTCGGGCGGGCGCTGCGCGAGAGCAAACCGGTCGCCATGCTCATGGTGGACATCGACCACTTCAAGAACTTCAACGACACGTACGGGCACCTGGTCGGCGACGAATGCCTGGAGGCGGTGGCGATGACGATCGAGCACGCCGCCCGCCGCACGACCGACTTCGTGGCCCGCTACGGCGGCGAGGAGTTCGCGGTCATCATCCCGGACGCGACGCCCGACCGGCTCGCCGGTTTCGGCGAACGCGTGCGCCAGGCCGTGGCCGACATGGAGTTCCTGGTCGAAGGGCGCCGCGTGCCGGTGACCGTCAGCGTGGGCGGCGGCGCGCTGACCCCCGCGCCGTCCGACGCGCCGGAGGAACTGATCCGGCTCGCCGACGGGGCGCTCTACCGGGCCAAGCACGCCGGGCGCAACCGTGTCGAGACGGAAGTCAGGGTCAACGTCCCGAGCTGACCGTCGCCGCTACTTCCCGATCCCCGCCAGGTCCAGCAGGAAGGCGTACTCCCGCGCCGTCTCGCGGTGCCGCTGGAAGCGGCCCGAAGCGCCGCCGTGGCCCGCCTCCATGTTCGTGACCAGCAGCAGCCGGCGGTCGTCGGCCTTCAGCCGGCGCAGCTTGGCCACCCACTTCGCCGGTTCCCAGTACTGCACCTGGGAATCGTGCAGTCCCGCGGTGACCAGCAGGTGGGGTCGCGGCACGGCCGCGACGTTGTCGTAGGGCGAATAGGCCAGCATGCAGCGGTAGGCCGTCTCGTCGTGGGGGTCGCCCCATTCGTCGTACTCGGCGGTGGTCAAAGGGATCGACTCGTCGAGCATGGTGGTGACCACGTCGACGAACGGCACCTGCGCCACGACGCCCGCGAACAGCTCCGGCTCCAGGTTGACCACCGCGCCCACGAGCAGGCCGCCGGCGCTGCCGCCCATGGCGTAGAGCCGCCGCGGGTCCGCGTAGCCGGCCGCCACCAGGCCGCGGCCGCAGTCGATGAAGTCCTCGAAGGTGTGCATCTTGTTCAGCAGCTTGCCGTCCTCGTACCAACGGCGGCCCAGCTCGTCCCCGCCGCGCACGTGCGCGATGGCGAAGCAGAAGCCGCGGTCCAGGAGGCTCAGCCGCGCGGAGTCGAAGTCGGGCTCGGTGCTCGAGCCGTACGAGCCGTAACCGTAGAGCAGCAGCGGGCGCGTGCCGTCCTTCGGGAAGCCGCGCCGGTAGACCAGCGAGACGGGCACCTGCGTGCCGTCGCGGGCGCCGATCGCCAGACGCTCGCACGCGTAATCGGCCGGGTCGAAGCCGCCGAGGACCTCGTCGCGCTTCAGCAGCGTCTTGCGGCGCGTCCGCATGTCGTAGTCGTAGGTCGAGAAGGGCGTGGTCGGGGACTCGTAGCCGAAGCGCAGGACGTCGGTGCCGGCCTCGCGGTTCACGCCGACGTAGGCCACGTAGGCGGGCTCTCCGAAGTCGAGGTCCTCCCAGACCCCGTCGCCGGGCCAGGGCCGCACCCGCAGCCGGGTCAGGCCGTCGCGCCGCTCGCTCGCGACCAGCCAGTCGCGGAAGACCTCGATCCCCTGCAGCAGCGTATCCTCGCGGTGGGGGAGCAGTTCGACCCACCTCTCCTTGTCGGTGGCCGCCGCCGCGGCGGTCATCAGCCGGAAGTTGCGGGCCCGCCAGTTGGTGGTCACGAAGAACGTGTCGCCGAGGTGGTCGAGCGAGTACTCGTGGTCCCGCTCGCGGGGCTGGAAGACCCGGAAATCGTCGCGCGGCCGGTCGGCCGCCACGTAGCGGTACTCGGTGCTCACCGACTGGTAGCAGCCGATCAGCACGTACCGGCGCGACTTCGTCTTGCCGACGCCGACGGCGAACGTCTCGTCGTCCTCCTGGTAGACCAGGACGTCGCCGGCGGGATCCTCGCCCAGCGTGTGGCGCCAGACCTGGTAGGAGCGCAGGGTGACCGGGTCCTTCTTGGTGTAGAAGAGGGTGCGGTCGTCCTCGGCCCAGACGTGGTTGCCGCTGGCGTTGGGGATGGCGTCGGGCAGGACCGTTCCGGTGGCCAGGTCCTTGAAGCGGATCGTGTAGAGCCGGCGGCCGACGGCGTCGTCGGCCCAGGCCAGGATGCCGTTGCCGGAGCTGACCGCGGTGTTGCGGGCCTGGAAGAAGGCGTGGCCCGCGGCCAGGACGTTCACGTCCAGCATCACCTGCTCGACCGCGCCCGGCGCGTCCGCCCGGCGGCAGAAGACAGGGTATTCCTGTCCCTCGGCGTAGCGTGTGTGATACCAGTGCCCGCGGTCGAGGAAGGGGACCGTGTCGTCGTCCTTCTTGATGCGTCCGGTGATCTCGGCGAAGAGCGATTCCTGCAGGGCGGCCGTGGGCGCCATGACCGCCTCGGCGTAGGCGTTCTCGGCCTCGAGGTAGGCGATCACCGCGGGATCCTCGCGCCGGTTGAGCCAGTAGTAGTCGTCGACGCGCTCGCCGCCGAACTCCCGCAATACGTGGGGTTCGACGCGCGCGACGGGAGGCGCGGGCGCGGTGACGCGATCCGCGGCGGCGGCGAGGCCGGCGGCGCCGCAGCACGCAACGATGAACAGGGTCCGCAGCAGGGGGGTGCGCATGGGTGCCGCCTCTCGCTGGAGTGGAAGGGGCCGGTCCGGGCCGGCATCGCCGCCGACCGCGTGGTTACGCAACCGCGCCTCGACAGTTGCGCGGCCGCCGCCTACACTGGCGCCGAACTCCAGCCGAGGCGGCGCCATGTCCCGCAACACCATCCTGACCGGTCTCGACGTTCTGGTCGAGCGCGACTTCGCGCCGCTGCGCGGGCGGCGCGTCGGCCTGCTCTGCCACCCCGCGTCGGTGGACGGCCGCCTGCGCCACGCCGCCCCTCTGCTGCGCGCCGCTCCCGGCGCGGACCTGCGCTGCCTGTTCGGCCCGCAGCACGGCCTGCGCGGCGAGACCCAGGACAACATGGTCGAGTGGCGCGGCTTCGCCGACCCGGCCACCGGCCTGCCGGCCTACTCCCTCTACGGCGAGCACCGCAAGCCCACCGCGGCGATGCTCGCGGACCTCGACCTGCTGGTGATCGACCTGCAGGACGTCGGCGCGCGCTACTACACCTTCATCTGGACCATGCTGCTGTGCCTGGAGGCGTGTTCCGAGCAGGGCAAGGCGGTCCTGGTGCTCGACCGCCCGAACCCGCTGGGCGACGCCCGCGAGGGCAACGTCCTGGACCCCGCCTTCCGCTCGTTCGTCGGGCTCGAACCGCTGCCCATGCGCCACGGCCTGACCATCGGCGAGCTGGCCCGGCTCTTCCGCCGCCGCCGCGGCCTGGACGTCGACCTCACGGTGATCGGCTGCCGCGGGCTCGACCCCGGCGCCTGGTTCGACGAGACCGGCCTGCCCTGGGTCCTGCCGTCGCCGAACATGCCGACGCTGGACACCGCGGCCGTCTACCCCGGCATGTGCCTGCTCGAGGGCACGGAGCTGTCCGAGGGCAGGGGCACGACGCGTCCCTTCGAGATCTTCGGCGCGCCGTGGCTCGTGCCCGAGCGGCTCGCCGACCGGCTCGCCGACGACGATCTGCCGGGCGTGCGGCTGCGGCCGTTGCACTTCGAGCCCACCTTCCAGAAACACCATGGCCGCCTCTGCGGCGGCCTGCAGCTGCACGTGACCGATCGCCGCGCGTTCCGGCCGGTCCTGACCGCGGTCGCGGTCCTCTGCGCGGCGCGCGCCCTGTGGCCGGACGACTTCCGCTGGAAGGAACCGCCGTACGAGTACGAGACGGTCAAGCCGCCCATCGACATCCTGGCCGGCGGCCGGGGGCTGCGCGAGGGCGTCGACGCCGGCGCCGCCCCGCGCGATCTCGTCGGCGGCTGGGACGCCGAGCTGCGGCGCTTCGGGGACGAGCTGCGGGAGCTGCGCGAAGATGACTGAGCGCGCGTCCGGCGTCCGCTGCGCCATGATCCTGGCCGCGGGGCTCGGCACGCGCCTGCGCCCCCTGACCGACACGACCCCCAAGCCCCTGGTGCAGCTCGGCGGCCGCACCCTGCTGGCGCGGATCGCCGCGCGGCTGCACGGCGCCGGCGCGCGGCGCCTCGCCGTGAACGCCCACCACCTGCCGCAGCGGATCGCGGACGCGTCGCAGGCCCTGGCCGGGTTCGACGAGATCCGCGTCTTCCTCGAGCCGGACATCCTGGGCACCGCCGGCGGGATCGCGAACGCGCGGGAGTTCTTCCGCGGCGAGCCCCACGTCCTGCTGCACAACGGCGACGTGGAGGCCGACACTGACCTCGGCGCCCTCGTCGCGGACCATCTCGCGACGGGCGCGGCCGCCACCCTGCTGCTCGCCGATTGGCCGCCCGTCAACACCGTGCTGCTGGGCGGCGACGGGATCGTGCGCGACGTCGGCGGGCGCGCCGGCGCCGCCGCGCGCGACGATGACCGGTCCCTGACCTACACCGGCGTCGCGGTGCTGGCGGCGCGCTTCCTCGACGACCTGCCCGACGGTCCCGGCGCGCTCGCCGACGCGCTGCTGTCCCGGATCGGGCGCGAAACCGGCGCGGTGCGCGGCGTCGCGCCGGCCGGCCTGCGCTGGTCCGACCTCGGGACGCCGGGCCGCTACCTCGAGGCGCTGCTCGCGCTGGACGACCCCGCCGACGCCGATGCGGCCGCCGCCGCCGTCGCGGCCCTGCCGGTGGTGCGGGCCTGCGGCTGGGGCGGCGCTGAAATCGCGCGTCTCGCGCCCGAGGGCTCCGACCGCGGCTTCTGGCGCCTGCGCCGCGGCGCCGAGAGCGCCGTGCTCATGAAGGACCGCCCCCGCGATCCCGAATTCGACCGCGCGGTGGCGGTCGCCGCCTTCCTGCACGCGCAGGACCTCGGCGGCGCCGCCGTGTTCGGCGCCGACCGCGAGGACGGCGCCGCCCTGCTCGAGGACCTCGGCGACGACTCGCTGCACCGCCTCGCGCACGCCCCGGGCGCCGACCGCGCCGCCCTGTACGGTCCGGTCGTCGACCTGCTGGCCGAACTGCAGTCGCGGGGCACGGCCCGCAGCGCCGCCTGCCCCGCGGCCCGCGACCGCGTCTTCGGGCGCGACGACCTGCTGGCCGAGACCGCCTACTTCAGCCGCCGCTTCCTGCTCGAGGACCGCGGCCTGCCCGCAGCCGCGCTGGCCGGCCTGGACGCCGAGTTCGCCGCACTGGCCGACGCCGTGGCGGCGCAGCCGCGCGCGCTCATGCACCGCGACTTCCAGTCGCGCAACATCCTGGTGCGCGACGGCCGCGTCCGGCTGGTCGACGTGCAGGGGATGCGGCTCGGTCCCTGCGCCTACGACCTGATGTCCCTGCTGCGCGACGCCTACGTCGACCTCGACGGCGGCCTGCGCGAGGCGCTGCTGGACAGGTTCGTCCGGGCGAGCGCCGCCGCCGGGGGGCCGGCTGCCAGCCGATCGAAGGACCTGCACCGGGACGCGACCCTGGCCGGTCTGCAGCGCGTCATGCAGGCGCTCGGGGCCTTCGCCTTCCTCTCGAACGTCAAGGGCAAGAAGGCCTTCCGCAGTCACATCCCATTGGCATGGAAGAACTTGCTGGATCTGTTGGCCGACGCCGACCGCCTCCCGCCCCCCGCCCCCCGCATGGCAAAACTCCAGGGTGTCGTTGCAATAATCACTATTGATCAATAATAATGACGATGGTATAATTATTGACATCGAGACCGGACGAACGAGCCGGTCGCGTCCCCCCGCCCCTTCAACGGGCGGCAGGGCCGAACGTGAATCCTGTAATCGACACGCCGCGAACCGGGAGACTGACATGACAACCTTGCGCCTGCTGCTGCTGTTCTGCCTGATCGCCGCCGTCCCCGCTCTGGCCGACCCCCTGGTCATCCCCCTGACGGGTGTCGACGGCCAGTACGTCGCGCGGTTCGGCGAGAGCGCCCGCTCCACCACCTTCACCCTCGCGCCCGAGGTCGGCTCGATCGACGACCTGTCGATCCACTGGACCGGCGAGGCCTTCAACGGCCAGCGCCGTGACGGCGGCGGCAACCTCGTGGATTGGGTTGCGGAACTGGTCGCGTTCGTGCCCGACCCCCAAGGTGGGTTCCTGTGGGCCGTGGCGATGCCGCTGACCGGCGCCTTCGATCTCAGCACGCCGTTCCTGACCATCGGCGGCAGCGCCGTGGCGAGCTGGGCCTTCCTGCTGGACGGGCCCGTCCAGGTCGGCCTGGCCCTGATCGCCAGCCAGGACGACGACATGGAGATCGTGGCCTGGCCCGAGGCGCGGCTCGACACCGCCGCCATCGAGGCCGGCACCTACGTCGGCAACGAGGACGCCACCTGGGGCGGCGTGAAGGTTCTCTACCGATAGATCGTTCCCGGCAGGTGAAGGAAGCGGGGCGCCGGTCGCTGTGGGCCGGCGCTCCGCATTTCTGTAGGCCGTCACGCATCTCCGGCTTACTCTGGCACCATCCGAAGGGAGACCGCGATGACCGACAGGATCCAGGTGGCGGTGGACTCCGAGATCGGCGGGCTGGAGGCGGTGCTGCTGCACCGTCCGGGCCCCGAGATCGAGAACATGACGCCACAGAACGCCGAGCGCGCGCTCTACAGCGACATCCTCAACCTGCCGGAGGCCGCGGCGGAGTACGCCGTGCTGGAGGGGGTGCTGGCCCGCAGCGCGCGGGTCCTGCACGTGGACGAGCTGCTGGCGGACGTGCTCGGGGACGAGACGGCGCGCGCCGCGCTGCTGCGCCGCATCTGCGCGCGCGAAGAAGTCGACCGGCTCGAAGGCGCCCTGGCGGCGCTGCCCGCCGGGGAGCTGGCGCGGCGCCTCGTGGAAGGCATCGCCCTGGAGCCGGCGTCGCTGACCGACCACCTCAGCGCCGAGCGCCACGCCCTGCGCCCCCTGCACAACCTGTTCTTCATGCGCGACGCGGCGGCCGCGGTCGGCGACCGCGTCCTGGTCGGGCGCATGGCCAGCGCGGTGCGCGACCGCGAGGCGGTCATCCTCGAGGCGGTGCTGCGCTGCCACCCGGCGCTGCGCGCGCGCACCGTCGAGCCGGACCCGCAGGCCGGTCCCTCCCTGAAGCTCGAGGGCGGCGACGTGCTGGTCGCGCGCGAGGACCTGCTGATCTTCGGCCTCGGCCAGCGCACCTCGCCGCAGGCCGTCGACTTCGTGGTCGAGCGGCTGCGCGAGACCCGCGGCCGCTTCGACGTCGTGGTCCAGGAGCTGCCGGCGGCGCCGGAGTCGTTCATCCACCTCGACATGGTCTTCACCATCCTGGACCGCGACGCCTGCCTGGTCTACGAGCCCGTGATCACGGGGCCGTCGCGCCTGCGCACGGTGCACCTGCGCGTCGAGGGGGGGCGCGTGGTCTCGATCCGCGAGGACGAGCACCTGCTGGACTGCCTGCGCCGGCTCGGGCTGGACCTCGAGCCGGTGGCCTGCGGCGGCCACACCGACCCCTGGCTCCAGGAGCGCGAGCAGTGGCACTCCGGCACCAACAGCTTCGCGCTGGCGCCGGGGCGCGTGATCGTCTACGCGCGCAACGTCCACACCGTCGAGGAGCTGGACCGCCACGGCTTCGCGGTCGTCGAGGCCCGCGACGTGGCCGAGGGGCGCGTCGATCCCGCGGGCTACCGCCGTTGTGCGATCGCGCTGCCGGGCTCCGAGCTGCCGCGCGGGGGCGGCGGGCCCCGCTGCATGACGATGCCCCTGCGACGGGCGCCGGTTTCCTGACCTCGCCTATCTGACGATCACCATCTTGTGCGTCGCCAGCCGCGCCTCGTCGCGCACGCGGATCAGATAGGTGCCGGCCGCCACGGCGCGGCCCGCCTCATCGCGCGCGTCCCAGGTGAACGACATCGGCAGCGCGCTGCCGGCGCCGCGGTGGAGCTGCCGCACCAGGTGGCCGCGCACGTCGTACACGCCCACCTCGAGCCGGCCGCGCCCGGAGGAGATCACCTCGAACGACGAGGTCCCCGGCGACGGATTGGCCAGCAGGAAGCGGATCATCGGCAGCGCCGCCTCGTCGCCCGACTGCGGCGCGGCGGTCAGGCTGTCGGGTCCGTGCAGCCCGTGCCCCGCCGCGACCGCCTGGTCCCAGTCGCCGATGAATTCCCACCAGTTGCCGAGCGCCTCGCCGCCGTACGCCAGGCCGTTGTCGAAGCCCGGCATGCTCATCATCCAGTACATGTACCACTGCGTTTCGACGCGCTGGCTGAAGTCCGTCACGCCGTCGGGCCACGGCCACACCAGCGATCCCCAGGTGTCGACGTTCACCGGCGCGTAGGCGCCCGAGCCGTCGGCGGTCCAGTCGGCGATGTCGCTGAGGACCACCGCCTGGTTCTCGTAGTCGTAGTCGGCCAGCGTGTTGGGCGGGCTGTGCGTGTCGCCGCAGCGGCCGGTCACCTTGTTGCCGTCCTGGTCCTGGCCGCGCCACTGCTTCCAGAAGAGATCGGTGTTGCCGTCCTGCTGCTCGTTCACCCAGGCGAACTGCGATTCCAGCTGGTGCCCGTGGTCGTGGATCGCCTCGGCCTGGCTGCGGCGGAAGTTGTAGCCGTAGACGACGTAGGACTTGTCGTAGACCGGCAGGTCGGACGGGTCGCGGTTGCTGTTGGAGATGTCGCCCGTCAGCGGGCTCGACATGTTCGATTCCCAGCCGGCGCGGAAATCGGCCACGTCGTGCATGACCGGGTCGAAGCAGGGGAAACGCCCCAGGCCACCCGTCCAGACCCAGATCTCCTTGACGCCCAGGTCTTCCACGTAGTGGCGCACGTCGAGGCGATCGAAGATCGCGAACCAGTCCGCTTCCCACAACGGGTCGCCCTGGTCGTAGCCGATGATCTTGCCGGGCGGCGTCTGTTCGTACACGGTGATCTGGTCGACCACCCGGTAACCCAGCGACGGCCGCGCCTGCGGGTCGCCGTACGCGCGGAACCGGCTGCCCTGCTCCAGGGCGAACTTCGTGCGGCGGTTCATCGCCAGCACGTCGGCATCCAGCTGGGCCAGGGTCAGCGGGTTCAACCACCAGAAGTCCGGCGAGACGGACGTGTCCAGGTTGACCCCGTCCGCCGTCGCGAAGTACCTGATGACCAGCACCGGCACCTCCCAGATCGCGTCGGCCGCGGGCGTCGACAGGTCGTTCGGCAGCGCTTCGTGCGTCGGCGCCAGGACCGGCGCCCGCACCTGCAGTTCGCACGACGCCGACTGACCCCGGTAGGTCGCCGTCAGCGTGGCCGTTCCTTCGCCCACGGCGCGCAGGTCGCCGCCGGGCTGCACGCTCACGACATTCGCGTCGCTGGTCGACCAGACGGCGGCGCTCTGCGGGATCCCGACCTCGCCGACCTGCGTCGTGGCCGTCAGCGTCACGTACACGGGCCAGGTCACCCATAGCTTGGCCGTGCGCGGCGCCGCCGCCAGATCGGTGACCGCCAGCCCCGCCAGGAAGGACGCTTCGATCTCCGCCGCGCTGCGCACGACGTTGCTGATGCGCCATTCATCGATCGCGCCCTTGAGCGTGCCGTCGACGCCCTCGCCGCCGATCTGGAACTGCGTGGCCGAGATCGCCGGCGGCGTGAAGCCCACGCCCTCTTCGCTTCGCAACACGCCGTCGATGTAGACGCGGGCAAAGTCGCTGTCCCAGGTGAACGCGCAATGGTGCCACTGTTCGGCCGCCCACTCGCCGGCCACGTTGCAACTCGCGCCGCGTTCGGGCAGGCCGTGGTCGCTCCACCGGTTGATCATGATCCGCAGGTTGTCGGCGCCGTCCTTGGCCAGCAACAGGCCGCCCCACGTCCCCCAGGTCAGCATCAGGTAGGTTTGGCCGTCATTGCCGGCCCAGTGCGGCTTGAGCCAGAACTCGATGGTTCCCGCCGCCATGACCAGATTGTTGGCCGCGGCGTAGCGCAGTTGCGACCCTTCCGGCAGATCGATGGCCTGGCCGAACACGCCGGCCGTGTAGCCGATGCCCGACGCCGAGGCCGGGCTTTCGCCGGCCGCGCCCAGCAGGTTCCCGTTGCCGTGGAGAAGCAAAAGAGTGTGCTCGTCGGGCGTGAACTCCTGCGCGACGGCAGGCCCGACGGCGATCGTGAGCAACAGAAACGCGACGCCGATCCTGGTGAATGGACGCATGAATAACCCCCTCGTTCCGGCGATTCTTCATCATGGCGTGACGGAAACCCCGCGGAATTATAGTACACATCCAGGGGCGCGCGGCCGGGGAATTACGCTGTGGGGGGCGATGGAACGGGAACGCGGCGGCACCCTGAGACGCCATCGATGATTGAGGATGGAACGTGTCAGGTTGCGAAGCGCCGCCGTCGTCGTTAATATCGGCGCCGGCAATCGCTTGGTTCGTGAACCGCAATCCGGAGGTTCGGTGTGAAGTCGAGACATGCCCTGATAGTGGCGGCGCTGGTCGCAGTTTGTTCCGGCGCGTCGGCCGGGGAATGGCAGAAGTCGGCGGACCTGGGGCTGATGTTCAGCCAGAGCGGGTACAGCGGATCCTGGGCCGGCAGCGAGCTGGGCACGGTGGTCTGGACCTTCAGCGGCGACGTTGCGGCGCAGAAGGACCTCAACGTCTCCACGAACTGGAAGAACACGCTGAAGCTCACCTACGGCCAGACCCACCAGGAGAAAGAGACCGCGTCCGGCAAGGTGTGGTCCTCGCCGCTGAAGTCGACCGACCGCATCTTCCTCGAGTCGCTGCTGCGCTTCGGTCTCGAGCACCCGATCACGCCGTATGTGGCCTTCGCGGCCGAGACCCAGTTCCACGACGGCAATGACCATCCGCTGACGCCGGCCCTGCTGACCGAGTCCGCGGGTCTCGGCCGGCAACTGGTCAAGAGCGAGACGACCGACCTGTCGACCCGTGTCGGACTCGGCGTGCGCCAGCGCACGGCCTACCGGGTCGCGACGGTCCAGGACGCCGGTCTGGAGTGGGTCTCGGACCTGACGCACACCTTCAACCCCCAGCTGAACGTCGTCTCGAAGCTGCGCGTCTTCCAGGCCGTCACCAGCAACCTCGACGAGACGTACGGCGACGACTGGCAGGGCACCGACGCCGCCCTGGAGACGAAGTTCTCGGCGCAGGTCTCGAAGTACATCCAGACCACGCTGTTCCTGGAGTGGCTCTACGACCGGGAGATCTCCGACCGGGGGCGGTGGCGGGAGATCTTCGGATTCGGCGTGACCTACAAGTTATTCTAGGTCATGGAGTTGGCTGGCGCCGGAGTCCGGGCAGCAGCACCGCTGCGGAGACGAGCAGCCCCGGGAAAATGGGTTCGATCCCGAGCCACGGCCCGCCGCGGCCCAATGCCAGCCAGACCAGCGCGACGCCGCCGGCGGCGAGCATCGAGGCGGTGGCGCGGCCCGGCCGCGGGCGCCAGCGCGAGTGGCCGAGGGTGATCGGCAGCAGCAGGACGGGCGTGCCCACGCTGCCGAGGTGGTGCCAGAGGCCGACCACGGATCCCGACCACAGGGCCAGCGCGACGGCGAGGACCGAGGTCGCGAGCAGGCCGGCGCGCACCGCCGCCATGGAGCGGGGGTCGTCGGCCGGAGAGCCGCCGGTCCTGAGGCGCAGCCAGACGTCGCGGCCGCCGGTGATCGCGGCGATGAAGGCGTAGGAATCGACCGTGGACATGATCGTCGCCAGCAGGCTCGTCATGAACAGGCCCTGCAGCAGCGGCGGCAGGGCGACCGCCGCCAGCCGCGGGAACGCGGCCACCGGCTCCGCGAGGCCGGGCAGGACGGCGCGCGCGTAGAGCCCCGCCGTGGTGGTCAGGAAGTCGAACACGATCCAGAACAGGATCGAGACGAGCAGGCCGCGCCGGGCCGTGCGCTCGTCGCGCGCGGCGCAGCAGCGCTGGTAGAAGGCCGGCTCGACGAGCGTCGACGCCGCGATCACGTACCAGACCGCGACGGCCTGGAAGCCGCGGCCGCCGTGCCAGGTCAGGTGCTGCGGCGGCAGGGCGTCGCGCAGGAAGTCCCAGCCCCCGAACTTCGCGACGCACACCGGCACGAGCACCAGGAAGCCCAGGAACATCAGGACGAACTGCACGATGTCGGTGCCCACCACCGCGCGCAGGCCCCCGCGCATCACGTAGCCCACCGACAGCGCCGTCCCCAGCGCGACGCCGAGCCACAGCGGCCAGCCCGTCGCCATCTCGAACAGCACGCCGAGCATCAGCACGTAGGCCGCCGGCACCGTCATCACGAAGATCACCGTCGCGCCCAGCACCGCCGTGCGCGTGCCGTAGCGCTCCTGCAGCAGGTCGGGCATGGTCAGCGCCCGGCCGCGCCGCGCGCGCCGGGCCAGGACCAGGGCGAAGACCAGCGCGTAGAGGTAGTAGGGCAGGCCGAAGACCAGCCAGTTGGAAACGCCGTAGGTCCAGGCGTACTCGCCGACGCCCAGGATGCCGCCGTACCAGGTCGAGACCGTGGTCGCCACGAAGGCGGGCAAGGTCAGACGCCGGCCGGCGAGCAGGTAGTCGGTCTCGTCGCGGGCCGGCGCGCGGAACAGGCGCATCACCGCGTAGGTCAGGAACAGGGCGTAGGCGGCGACGATGATCATGGGGCGGCGCCGCCGCGCCGCACGACCACCAGCAACGATCCCCCGGCGACCGACAGCCGCACGGGACCGCCGGCGACCGTGTTGGAGACGGTGGCCGGACCGCGGCCGTCCACCGCGGCGTCCCGCAGCGGGAAGCGCACGCCGTCGCAGGTGACGCCGCGCGCGCCGCCCGGCAGCGGCAGCAGCGAGATCGCGGCGCCGTCGGGCAGGTCCCACGTGAACGACTCGCCCGCGCCCGCCCTCACCGCCGCCGTCAGCGCGTCCGCCAGTTGCAGCCGCAGCCGGCCGGCCCAGCGTTCCGGCAGCAGCGCGTTGTGCAGGGCGTGGTCGAGCAGGCCGCCGCCTCCACCCAGCAGCACGGCTTCGCGGCAGCCCGCCTGCGCGGCGAAGTCCAGGGCCTTCTCCGCGTCGGTCGTGTCCTGCTGCGCGTCGCGCACCACCCGCACGCCGGCCGGCACGTCGCGGACTTCCCCGCCCAGGGTGTCGAGGTCGCCCACGACCGCGTCCGGCAGGCGCGGCAACCGGTCGTAGGGCCGGCCTGCCGCGTCCGCGCAGAGGAAGAGGTCGGCGATCGCCAGGTGCGCGGCCAGCAGGCGCGGCGGCGGCGGCTCGCCGTCGGCCAGCACGACCGCGCGCCGGCCGCTCCGGGGCATCAGGATCAGGTCGAGCCCGGTCATCGTCCCCCTAGAAGTCGTAGCGCACGCCCGCCTCGAGGTTGCGGCCGGCGGCCGGGATCAGCCAGCGGCCGCCGAACCAGTAGCCGTTGGTCTCGTACTCGGCATCCAGGACGTTGCGCACGTCCAGCGAGAGGCGCGCCCCGCGCAGGCCCCCGCCCAGGTCCGCGAGATCCCAGCCCGCGCCCAGGTCCAGGGTCGCGTAGCCGTCGATCGTGCGCTCGCCGCGCCCCGTGGCGTCGAGGTGCTGGCGGCCCACGCTGCGCAGGCGCACGCGGGTGTCGAAGGCGCCGAAGTCCGACGCCAGGGTCAGGCTCGCGAGGTGCCGCGGGAACAGCGGGATCGGGTTGCCGCCGTAGTCGAAGCTGCCGCTCTCCCAGGTCTCGGGATCGAGGGTCGCGACGTAGGCGTCGAACTCGTCCCAGCTGCGCGAAGCGGCCACCCGCAGCTCGTGACGGTCCGCCAGGCGCGCGGTCAGGCCCAGCTCCACCCCGCGGTGCAGGGTGCGCTCGGCGTTGCCGCGGATCGCGGCGCCCTCGTCGTCGACCGCGCCGTAGGGCACGATCTCGTTCGTGAAGTCCATCCAGTACCCGTTCAGCGTCCAGCTCAGGCGCTCGCCGCGCCACGACCAGCCCAGCTCCCAGTCGACGGCCTTCTCCTCGCGGACGTAGGGGTCGGACCACTGCAGGTAGTCGGTGTCCCCGTCGCCGTCCTCGTCCACCCCGCGGCTGGTGCGGAACAGCGGCGCGACGCCCAGGTCGTCGGGTCCGTACCAGGTGTCGTAGAGCTCGCCGTCGGTCGGCTCGCGGCGGGTCACGCCGACGTGGAGGTAGGCGGTCGCCCGCCCGCCCCACGGCCGCGACGGCAGCTCCCAGTGCACGCCGCCCTTGGGGTTGAACCAGTCGTAGCTCACCTCGTAGGCGTGGCGGTCCGTGCCGGTGAAGTTGCCCAGCGCGGCCTGCCGGAAGACGTACTGCTTGTGCTGGAGCTGCAGGTCGGCGATGAGGGTGAGGCCCGGCGCCGCCTCGAACATCGTGTTGACGAAGACGCTCTGCGCCTGCTTGTCGCCGGTGTAGCGGTAGTAGTCCACGCCCTGCAGGCCGTCGGCGACGCCGACGACCGACAGCACGTCGCCGTGGTGGTCGCTGTGGAAGTCGTAGAGGTCGCCGCCCAGGATGGTGCGGCCGCCGGCGTGGCGGATCTCCAGGTGGGGCACCCAGCCGAGCTGGTCCTTGTCCACGAGCTTGCGGCGCACGAGGTCGACCTCGTCGTCCGCGTTCAGGTCGAGGCTGTGGTCGAGGCTGTAGTCGCCGGCCCGCACCCCCTCCTTCAGGTTCTCGTAGAACCCCTCGCCGTGGATCAGGTAGGCGGCCTGCACCAGGGTCACGCGGTCGGACAGGACCCAGCGGTGGTGCAGCTCGTAGTGGGGCTGCCGGAAGTCGTCGACGGCGTGCGGGTAGGTCTCGGGGTTGGCGCGCCGGTCGACGAGCAGGTCCGCTTCGGCGGCCGCGTTCCAGCCGTGCCGGCTGACCTCGTGCCCCGTGTAGACGTTGGCCTGCAGCGACTGGCTCCCGCCGGTCCAGCGCCCGCTCCAGAACACGCCCCACAGGCGGCTGCCGGTGCGGTCGCGGAAGCCGTCGCTGACGATCCGCGACCAGCGGGCGGCGCTGCTGAAGCCGCCGCCGATCAGCCCGGTCTGCCAGGCGACCGACCCGCGGCGGGTGCCGAAGCTGCCGCCCTGCAGGGCGACGCGGCCGGAGGGCTCGTCGCCGAGTTCCTCGGTGACGTGGTTCACGGTGCCGCCGATGGCGGTCGGCGCGCCCAGCGAGTTGGTGATGCCGCGCTGGACCTGGACGTCCTGCAGCGACGCGGCCAGGTCGGGCACGTCCACCCAGTAGACCTGGTGGTCCTCGGGATCGTTCAATGGGATGCCGTTGATCATCACGCCCACGCGCTTCTGGTCGAAGCCGCGGATGTTCAGGTAGGTGTAGCCGACGCCGTTGCCGGCGTCGGACGTGGCGTGCAGGCCGGGGGTGTCCTCGAGCAGCAGGGGCAGGTCGGCGGCGCCGAGGCGGTCCTGCAGTTCCGCGGCCGTGATGTTGTGCTGGCTGAACCGCACTTCCTCGCCGTACCGCGAGGCCGTGACGACCACTTCGGGGGCCCAGCCCAGGCCGACGGTGTCGGAGAGCGCGGCGCCGGGTTCGGCCGCCGGAGCCGCGGCTGCGATCAGAAGGCAGGCGATGGCCGCGGCGCCGGGGCCGGCCGCGACGGGGAAGCGCGCCATGGTGGTTCCTCCCTGAAGGGTCTTGGAACCGGCGGCGATAAAACAAACGCCGGCTCCGTCGAGGGGGCCGGCCGCATGGCGGTCGTTGCAGATTCCCGTTTCCCTACGCCGGCATGACCCGGGTCAGGTTCCAAGGGTCTCTCTCAGGCCTCGAAGGCCACCCCTAACGGTTGACCAGCCCACCATAGGTCCGCTGTCGGAGCGTGTCAAGGGAGCGCCGGCTGCCGCTGGCGAGGCGGGGGAGACCGTGTTAACGTCTGCCCGCGCGACCATCGCGTGGCAACGGCGACACAGACGAAGACCTGCACGGCGCGAGGTGACGACCGCGATGTCCGAGCCGACCCTGGAACTGATCCGCGATGCGCGCCTGTTCGTGCGACGCCCGGGCGCCCTGTCCCGGCTCGAGGGCGAAAGGTCGGCCCGGCTCCGCCTGGCGCCGGACCAGATCCACCACCCGCAAGTCCCGGGGGATTTCGTGGTCCGGCACGGGCGGATCCGCCTGTCGGAGTTCCTGCCGGACGGTCGGGAGGTCTGCCGCGCGATCCTGCAGGCCGGCTTCTGCTACACGATCCACGCCCCGGCGGCCGTCGGACGGACCGGGACCGCGCTGGGCGCCTGCGTGCTCATGGCCCTGGGCGAGGCCGAACTCTGGCAATTGCCCACCGGTGCGCTCGGGCGTCTGGACGCGAGCGCCGACCACACCGTCGAGGAGTACCGATGACCGACCGCCGCCGCCCCCACACCCCGCTGGTCCTCTGCATCCTCGACGGCTTCGGCTGGCGCCGCGGCCCGGGTTCCGAGTTCGGCAACGCCATCGCACTGGCGCAGCCGGCGTTCTACGAGAGCCTGCTGGCCGGCTACCCGCACACGACCCTGCACTGCCACGGGCTCGAGGTCGGACTGCCCGCCGGCCAGATGGGCAACAGCGAGGTGGGGCACCTGACGATCGGCTCGGGACGCGTCATCGACCAGGACCTCAACCTGGTGACGCGCAGCCTCGCGAGCGGCGCGTTCGCCGAGCACCCCGCCTGGCGGCGCCTCGTCGCGGGGCTGAAGGAGCGCGGCGGGCGCCTGCACCTGCCGGGCCTGGTCTCCGACGGCGGCGTCCACTCCCACGTCGACCACCTCGTGGAGATCGTGCGGACCGCGGCCCGCCAGGGCGTGGCCGAGATCTACGTCCACGCCTTCCTGGACGGGCGCGACACCGATCCCCACGGCGGCCTGCAGTACGTGCGGGACCTGGAGGCCGCGCTGGCCGGGATCGGCGCCGGCCGGATCGCGACCGTCGGCGGCCGCTACTACGGCATGGACCGCGACAAGCGCTGGGACCGCGTCGAGAAGGCCTGGCAGGCCATGGTCCACGGCGAGGGGGAGAAGTCGTTCGACGCCGCGTCGGCGATCCGCCGTTCCTACGAGGCGGGGGTCACCGACGAATTCGTGCTGCCGACCGTGATCGTGGACGGCGGCGGCGCCCCTCTGGCGACGGTCCGCGACGGCGACGCCGTCTTCTTCTGGAACTTCCGCTCCGACCGGGCCCGCGAACTGACCTGGGCGTTCAACGTGGACGGCTTCGACGGTTTCCCGCGGCCGCTGCGCCCCGTCGTGGACTACCTCTGCATGACGGTCTACGACGAGAGCCTGGGCCTGCCGGTCGTCTTCGATCCCGAGGCGCCCCGCGACCTGCTCGCCGACGTCTTCGCCGCGCACGGGGTGACCAACCTGCGCATCGCCGAGACAGAGAAGTACGCCCACGTGACGTACTTCTTCAACGGGGGGCGCGAGGAGCCCTTCGCGGGCGAGGACCGCCGGCTGGTTCCCTCGCCGAAGGTCGCCACCTACGACCTGCAGCCCGCGATGAGCGCGCCGGAAGTCGCCGGGATCGTCCTGGACGCACTGGCGGCCGGCCGGCACGAGGTCATCGTGGTGAACTTCGCCAACGGCGACATGGTGGGCCACACCGGGGTGCTGGAGGCGGCGGCCGCGGCGGTGCGGACGCTGGACGGGCTGCTCGCGAGGATCGTGCCGGCGGTGCTGGAGCGCGACGGCGTCCTGCTGCTGACCGCCGACCACGGCAACTGCGAGCAGATGATCGCCCCGGACGGGCGCGTCCTGACCAACCACACCCTGAACGACGTGCCCTTCGTGGTGGTCGGCCGGGAGTTCGCCGGCCGCAGCGGCGCCCTGGCGGCGCGGGACGACGCCGGTCTGAAGGACATCGCCCCGACCATGCTCGACCTGCTCGGGCTGCCCCGGCCGGCCGCCATGACCGGCCGGTCCCTCCTGGCGCCCTGATTCCGAACTCCTAAATTCAATAAAAGGGGCCGTTCACGCGGCCCCTTTGTCACATGGTGTGAAAAACCTGCGAAGTTGTAGACAAATCAAGGGCTCCGATGTATCATCTTGCGAGCACGGAGTCATGGGCCGCGATCCACTTTCCACGCTTCATAATCCTGAACTTGACGCCTGGATCCGACTCCCAACTCGTGCCCCGCACGGGAAACGTGTGTCCGCAGCAGAGGAGACAGACAGTATGAAGCGATCGATTCAGAGCGCCGTGGCGCTCGCCGTCGTCGTGTGCGTGGCCGGCTTTGCCGCCGCCCAGACGATCGACGACATCCAGTACTACAATCCGACGACCGGCGCTCCGGCCAGCCCCTACAACGGCACGACCCAGACCGTCGAAGGTCGGATCTACGTCATCAAGGGCACCTACAACGCCGGCACCCACTACATCCTGGACGATTCCGGCAACGGCATCGCCTTCTTCAACTCGGCGGCTCCCCCGCTGACCTACGGCGACCGGGTCTCGGTCACCGGCACCGTCGGCGTCTTCCAGGGCGAGATCCAGCTCTCCCCGGCGCCCACGATCACCTTCCTCGGCGCCGAGGCCGTCCCGACGCCCGTCACGATGACCATCGCCCAGGCGAAGTCCGACTACGAGAACGTCGGCAAGTTCGTCTCGGTCTCCGGCACGATCTCGACACCGGTGGCCTCCAACCAGTTCAAGATGCACGCCGGCACCGACACCATCATCGTCTACGTCGACACCGACACGGGGATCAACACGGGCGGCGTCGCCGTCGGCGACAGCTACCGGATCATCGCCCCGCTGGTCAACTTCACGGGCGGCATCATGGAGCTGAAGCCCCGCCGCCAGGCCGACCTGATCGAGGGCACGGGTCCGATCATCGACGCCGTCAACTGCACCGACTGGACCCCCCTGGCCAGCGACCCGATCACCGTCACCGCGACGATCACCGACGACGTCGCCGTGACCTCCGCGGCGCTCTACTACCGCGACGACTCCGGCGACAGCACCGGCGTCTTCCTGAGCGTCGCCATGACCAACACCAGCGGCGTCGACACGTGGTCGGCGACCATCCCCGGCGGCTTCCTGGGCCGTCAGGTCGACTTCTACGTCCGCGCCCTGGACGGCAACGGCAACATCTCGCTGAACCCGGGCGACGCCCCGGCCGGCTGGTACGAGGTCGCCGTGGGCATCACGTCCATCCACGACGTGCAGTACGTCGACCCCGCGACCACCCCGCAGAACTCGCCGTTCGCGGGCCGCGTTGTCAACGTGCAGGGCATCGTGACGGCCGGCACCGGCGACGCCGGCGCGGCCAGCAAGTTCATCATCCAGGACGGCTCGGGCACCTTCAGCGGCCTGCTCTGCTACGAGGGCACCGCCGCCAACTTCCTGTTGCCCGGCGACGAGGTCCAGGTCGGCGGCTACATCGACGAGTACTTCGGCCTGACCGAGATGCTCCCGCACAACGGGACTGCGGTCGAGCTGATCTCCTTCGAGAACGCGCTGCCCGCCTACAACCAGGTGCACACCGTCGTGCTGTCCGACGACACGTCGCCCGGCGGCTACCTGGGCGAGGCCTACGAGAGCGTTCTGGTGCGCACCTTCGCCTCGACGGTGATCGACACGCTGGGCTCGGCCCAGTACAGCGAGTTCCTGATCTCCGACACCGGCGCCCGCGCCGACTCGCTGGTCGTCAACGCCGCCTTCGACATGGTGTACAGCCCGATCCTGGGCCAGACCGTCACGGTGAAGGGCTTCATGGACTACGCCTTCGGCGAGTTCCAGCTGGTCCCGCTGCGCGATGAGGACATCACCGTCGGCGCGACGGCTGTCGGCGACGAACTGCCCCAGATCCTGCCCGCGGGCGGGTTCTCGAGCATCATGCCGAACCCGTTCAACCCCAAGACGGAGATCCGCTTCGTCCTGACGCGGGACAACCTGGTGCAGCTGAACGTCTACAACATCCGCGGCGAGCTGGTCACCTCGCTCGTCAACGAGCGGCTCCAGGGCGGCGGCGAGCGCGTCGCGACCTGGGACGGCACCGACAACGCGGGCCAGCAGGTGGCCAGCGGCACCTACTTCGCCCGTCTGCGCATCGGCGGCGACGTGCTGCAGGTCCGCAAGCTCATGCTGGTGAAGTAGCCGGTTCCCGACTGCTTCCCGGACGCACGGAAGCCCCGGCCCCGCGGCCGGGGCTTTCCCTTGCAGTTTCGATCTTTGTTGATTACCGTGGAACGACCGATTGCGACACTCCAGCGAGGATGTGGGACGTGAACGAGTTGATCCGGATCTCCGACGCGGCGGCGGACGCCTTCGGCGCCCTCGACCTGCCGCCGGACGGCCCGCGGGCCATCCGACTCTACTTCCAGGGCTTCGGCTGAGGCGGTCCCTCAGTGGGCATGGCTCTGGATGAGCCTAAGGATGACGACAAGACGGTCTCGACCCGGACGCTGGACTTCATCATGGCGCCGGACGTGGTCTCGGTGATCGAACAGGGCGGCGGCATCGTCATCGACTACGTCGACGACGGCGCCCGCAGGGGCTACACGCTGAACCTGGCCGACCGCCTCGGCGGCGAGTGCGGCGGCGGCAGTTGCGGCAGCGGGGGCTGCGGCTGATCACTGCCGGGAATCTGAAAAACGAAGGCGGGGAGGGGTCACCCTCCCCGCTCCGCGTTCCGGCTGCGCGGTCCGACCTATCGGAAAGCCACGATGTAGGCCACCCAGGCCGGCGAGTTGTCGCCCCCGTCATCGATCTGGAAGTCGCCGCTGGGCTCGCCGTCCTCGTCGGCGCCCTCCCAGTAGACCTCCACCCGCGAGAAGCCGACCTCCAGCAGCAGGTCGCGCACCTCGGGGATCGACCACAGGCGCCAGTGGTAGACGAAGGCGTCGGTCAGTTCGCTGCCGTCGGGGAAGCGGAAGTGGATCCGGCAGACGTACTCGTGGGTGATGGGGTTGAAGGCGTCCTGGTCCCAGACGTAGGTGTAGCCCTCGCAGTCGCGCTCCTCGAACTGGAGCACCTGGGCTTCCGCCCCGCCGAAGATGTCCAGCATCAGCATGCCCTCGTCCCGCAGCGAGCGCCGGCAGTTCTCCAGGTAGCCTTTCAGTTCCGCGCGCTCGTGGAAGCACCACCACGAGAAGTTCGTGGCGGCCAGGACGTCGACGGGCGGACCCGAGACGCGGCGCACGTCGTCCTGCACCATCGTGGCGCGCGCGGCGTCGGCGCCCAGCGGCAGCACGTTGTGCTCGCGGCCCCAGTCGAGGGTCGGGCCGTCGAGGTCCACGCCCAGCGCCGTGTTGTCCGGGCGGCGGCGGATCCAGCAGCAGCCCAGGTTGAGCGTGCCGCAGAAATCCTCGCGCAGGTCGCGCGGGGGGCGCCCGTAGACGGCGACGAAGGCGCGATCGATGAACTCGACCTCGGCTTCGGGGTTCTGCACGGCGTTCTCGTAGAGCCAGTGGGGATCGGCGGTGGCGGCGGTCAGCCGCGGACGCCTGGCTGTCCTGGGCAAGGTGTTATCTCCCGATCGTACGGCTTCCGGTGGCGACCCCGCGCGGGCCGCCGACGCCGGGGAACATAATCACACGCGGCGACTGCGAACAACCACCAATCGGTCGCTTCCGACCGGGCACCCGTGGCGCAGCGTTCCTGCACGATCTCCGACGCCGGGAGCCTGAATTGCCCTGCCCCGACGGGCCGCCGGCCGACAATGAACAGCGATTTCCCGTCGAGAGATCCATCCACCCGCAGCCCACCGACCGGTTCCGGGCCCGCGGCAACCGCTGCTTCCGAACGCCAACCCTTCATCCACGCGGCGCTTGCCGCATCATGGCGGGACATCTGCAATCCCATGTGCAAAAGGGCGTTACGTAAACGTCGCCCACTGCGACCCGTGGCATATCGCTTGCACCTGGATCCGTTGGCCCGTGCCGCAACACCGGATATCCATGTCCGGCTTTGCATTCTGCACGGCCGTCCGCGCCCCGGACGTCTCTGGATCCCTTCCACGGCGGGATGACCATGAACGAGCGCACGCGCAGCAGGTTCGCCATCGCCAAGTTCGCCACCGTCCTGGCTGCGGGCCTGCTGGCCCTGGCCCCGTCGGCCGCCTTGGCGTTCGACCACCTCGAGATCACGGTGATCAACCCCGAGATCGTCGACGGTCGGCCTTCGGTGACCATCTACGAGCAGTTCAGCGTGCTCGTGCGGGCGGTGAACACCGACGGCACGACCGACACCGCGGCGGACTACATCCGCGCGTTATTGTCCTCGCCGGACGTAGCTGCGACCCTGCCGGCTTCGGCCTACCTGCAGAACGGCGAGCGCATCTTCACCGGGATCGATTTCCTGGACGACGGGCAGCCGGTGCGTCTGCGCGTCGCGGACCAGGACGACGGCTCGGTGCCGTTCGCCCAGGTGGAGATCAACTGCTACAACTTCGTCCACCACTTCGATATCGGCGTGCCGGCCGGCGACAAGTACGTCGGCCAGACCGTCTCGCTGACGGTCACCGCCCGCGACCTCATGAACGTGGCCGTGCGCAACTTCGACGACGACGTGGTGCTGTCGCCGGCCCTCGGGCATTTCACCGCCGGACCGTCGATCACCGTCGGCGGCGGCTCGTTCGTCTTCGGCGTCGCCTCGGTCGGCGTGGTCTTCCAGGGCACCGACCCGGCGCTGCAGCAGAACACGGTCAACGCCCGCAACACCGTCGTCTACCCGACCCAGGCCGCGGCCGCCGCCGGCAGCGGGCTCGTGGCGCCGCTCTATCCCGGAGCCCTGAGCCGCGTCGTGCTGCTGCTGCCGGGGCAGGCCCTCACGCCGGGCGTCAGCCCTGGCCGCAGCGGCACGGCCATCGCCCAGATCTCGGGCTTCCCGTTCACCGGTATCGACGTCTACGCGACCGACCAGTACTGGAACCCCGTGGCGTCGGCTCCCTTCCCGACCCTCGCCTGGAGCGCGAACGACGCGGCCCCCGGCGTCTCGCTGCCCCCCGGCGGCGCCATGAGCAGCAACACGGTCCAGGACCAGTCGGCCACGCTGATGACCTCGGGCCTGCGCCAGGTGACCGTCACCGCCTCGGGACCCATCTCGACCTCGAGCTCGGCGAACGTCCAGGTCAACCCGGCCGGTCTCCACCACTTCTCGTTCGACTACGCCGTGCTCGACACCAACGCCGTGCAGGCGACCACGACCCCGTTCCAGATCCGGGTGCGCGCCTACGACTCGTTCAACAACATCTTCGCGTACAACGGCCCGGTCTCGATGCGGGTGCGCATCGGCGCCGGCGACGAGAGCGCCGACTACCTGATCACGACCAGCAACAACTTCGTCAACGGCGTGCTCAACGCCTCGGTGCAGGTGACCAAGCGCGCGTTCAGCGCCCGCCTCATCGTCGACAGCAACACCGGCGTGGTCACGCTCTCGGGCGACTTCCAGGTGAACGCGGGGCCCATGGAGAAGGTCCTGTTCACGCTGCCGGGCCAGACCTGGACCCCGGGCCTGAACGACCCGGCCTTCGGCGGCAACATCGGCCTGCCCACGCCGATCATCGCCGGGCAGATGCTCGAGACCCTGGAGATCCGGGCCGTGGACCGCTACGGCAACCTCGTGTCCGGCTCGCGCACCGTCGCGATCACCTGCCCGACTGGCCACCTGCTGCTGCTCGACGGCGGCGGCACCCTGATCGAGAGCGGCGTCATCACCCTGAACGGCACCGGCGTCTACAGCGCCCTGATGGCGACGCACGGCGACCAGCTGCTGCAGGCCAGCGTCGGCGGGCTGGCCGACAGCTTCTCGAGCCCGATGCGCGTCTCGCCGAACGTCTACCAGCGGCTGATGGTCATCGCGCCCGGCGAGACCCTGGACGCCGGCACGATCTACGCGCCCGGCAAGATCGGCACCCCGTCCCCCCAGGACGCGGGCGCACCCTTCAACGTCCAGGTCATCGCCACGGACTACTACTTCAACCCCATCCAGGCGACGAGCCCGTCCCTGCCGATCCCGCTGCAGTTCACGAGCACCGATCCCCAGGCGACCCTGCCCGCAGCGCCCCAGAGCCTGCAGGCCGGGACCGGCGTCTTCGCGATCACGCTCGAGACCCTGGCCGATCCCAACCAGCAGCTGGTCACCGCCACCGATCCGGTGAGCTCCCGCACCGCGTCCGCGCTCATCCCGGTCGAGGCCGGCGTGATCCACCACTTCGAGATCGGCGTCAACGACGGCGTCAACCCCGACCCGACCGATATCCTCGATCCGGTGCCCGACCACCAGGCCGGCGCCTGGCTGCCGAACTTCACCGTGATCGCGCGCGACGCCTACGGCAACCACATCCGCACCTTCACCGACAGCGTCTCGCTGCGCCTGAACGTGGGCGGCGACGTGCTGGCGCCGCTGCGCGTCAGCCTCGCCGACGGCTACGGCAGCGGCATCTACCAGGGCGTGTGGCGCGGCAGCATGCGCATCACGCGCGCCGGCCAGGGCATCACCGTGTCGGCCGTGGACGACGTCTACGGACGCACCGGCGAGAGCAACCCCTTCACCGTCTTCCCCGGCGCGTACGCGGGCCTGCAGGTCCTGCTGCCGGGCGAGACGGCCACGCCGGGCGAGGCGCCCGGCAAGTTCGGCGAGCCGCTGCCGGTGGTCGCCGGCGCGGACGTGACCGCCGCGGTGACCGCCCTGGACGCGTGGTGGAACCCGGTGCCCGCCAGCCCGATCGTCAGGGTGTCGACCAGCAGCTACGCCGACCTGGTCACGGCCAACGACGTGCCGCTGGAGCCCGACGGCTCCACGGCTTTCGCGCTGTCCTTCCGCACGGCGACGACCCAGACGCTGCGCGCGCGGGACCTGGCGGTGTCCGCCCGCCGCGACTCCAGCGCCGTGCGCGTGAATCCCGGCGAATTCTACCGCCTGCTGGCCGTCGCGCCGGGCGAGACGCCGAACCCGGGCGGCCCCGAGGTCGACGGCAAGACGGGCACGCCCGCGGTGCAGACCGCGACGCTGCAGTTCCCGCTGACGGTCGACGCCGTCGACCGCTTCTGGAACCGGGTCGACAACAGCTTCCACAACATCCACCTCGACAGCGACGAGGGCTCCGTCGTGCCGGGTAATCCCCTGAACAACGGCCAGGCGCTCGCCGCCGGCGAGATCGTGTTCCCCGTGGCGCTCTCGAGCCTCGGCTACGCCACGCTGACGGCCTACGACCTGACCGACGCCGGGATCCTGGGCCACGACGTGGTCGTGCAGGTCGCCGCGGGCGCCCAGTACCGGATCACGACCCCCGACACGGCCTTCGTCGGACCGCCGAGCAGCTTCGCGATGACTGTGGAGCTGGTGGACGAGGCCGGGACCGTCATGACCAACGCCTACAACCCCGTCACCCTGCGCGTCCTGACGCCGACGCTGCAGCCCGCGCCGGGCGTGCTGCTGGTGACGGAAGCCCTGCTCACCGCCGGCGTCGTCGCCATCCCCGGCCAGGCCTACGACGTGGCCAGCCGCATCGTCATCGAGGTGAGCGACTCCTCCGGCCGCCTCGGCTACAGCGACATCATCCGCATGGATCCCAACGGCCTGTGGTACGACGTCGTCGTCGGCACGACGCCCGCGCCCGTGGCGGGGCCGCCGGCGGCCTTCCCGGTGACGGTGAGGCTGCGCGACACCGAGACGGGGTCGCTCGTGGACGACGACCGCTTCTTCAGCGTCGCGGTCGTCGACGGCGCCGGGACGCTGGGCGCGGGCGCCGTGGGCGTCACCTCGCGCCGCCTCGTCGACGGCCAGGTCACCTTCCAGCAGACCTACACGCAGGCCGGCGAATTCGCGGTGCGCGCCTTCGATCCCAGCGGCCTGGCCGGCGACAGTCCCCTGTTCACCGTCCGGCCCGCCGGCTACCAGCGGCTGCAGCTGCTGACCCCGGGCGAGACGGCGCGGCCGGGCGAGGCCGCCTTCGCGGCCACGGGCAAGTCCGCCCTGCCGGACACCCAGCGTTCGGGCGAGCCGTTCCCGATGGTGGTGCGGGCCGTGGACCAGTACTGGAACCCGATCGGCGACGCTTCGGGAGGCCGCATCCACGTCTCGGCGACCGACGGCTCGTTCTCCTGGCCCGACAACCCCGCGCCGCAGGACGCGCCCTTCTTCCTCGGCAGCCGCGCCGTCGGCGCCTTCCTGGTGGCCGAGGGCGCGGTGGGCGTCACCGTGGGCGACCTCGACGCGCCGCAACTGCCGGGACAGACCGTCGAGGTGCCGGTGCGCCGGCCCTACGTCTACGAGATCACCGTGCCCGCCGCGGCCCAGACCGGCGGCATGCCGGGCTTCGCGATGACGGTGCGGCTCGTCGATCCCGACACCGGCGAACCCGTCGCCGGCGCCGGCCACCGGGTCACCCTGACGCCGCTGCGGGCGAACTTCGCGCCCGGCAACGGCGTGCTCGGCACCACCGAGGTCTACCTGATCAACGGCGTCTCGTTCATCAGCGACCAGAGCTACAGCGCCCTGGAGGACGTGCGGATCCGCGTGTCCGACGACTTCGGGCGGCAGGCCACGAGCAGCGTCGTGACGATGCAGACCGGTGGCCTCTACTACGACGTCGCGGCGCCCGCGGTCGCGACCGTCGGCGGTCCGGCCACCTTCCCGCTGGCGGTCGACCTGATCGACAGCAACACCGGCGAGCGCGTCACGGCCCACAGCGGCCTGATCCAGATCTCGGTGCTCAGCGCCGCTACCGGCGAAGCGGGTGGCGGCGTGCTGGGCACGGTCCAGCAGATGCTGAGCAGCGGCCATGCCGACGTCCAGCAGACCTACACGCTGGCCGAGGAAGTCTACTTCCGCGTCATCGACGGCGACGGCAACGAGGGCTTCTCCAACAGCTGCCGCCTCGCGGCCGACGGCTTCAAGCAGCTGCAGATCGTCGCGCCCGGCGAGACGCCGGAACCCGGCGCCGAGGTCGGCACCGGCAAGACCGGCGCGCCGGTCGTCCAGACGGCGGGCGAGCCCTTCGTCGTGGAGCTGCGCGCGGTCGACCAGTTCTTCAATCCGGTCGCGTCGCTGGACGGCGGCGCCCTGGAGCTCGCCTGCTCGGAGCCCGACCTGTTCGCGTGGCAGAACCCCGCGGATTACCACGCTCCCTTCATCGGCGGCCGCCGGCAGGTCGGGGTCGTGCTCGACGGCGCCGGCAACCTGACCCTCAGCGCCGACGACACCCAGCACCCCGAGGCCGGCCATGGTCACGTGACCATCCCCGTGGCGGAGGCCGTCTACGAAGTCACCGTCCCGGACACGACCTTCGTGGGCCCGCCCTCCCGTTTCGCCGTGGGCGTGCGGCTGGTCAACCCGGCCTCCGGCGCGACGGTGCCGGCGGGCAACCGCATCGCCCTGGAGGCGCTGCGCTACGACTTCGGCGCCGCCGACGGGCAGCTGGGCGTGACGGAATGGACGCTCCTGCAAGGCGCGGCCGACATCGCGACCCAGAGCTACGGCGTCAGCGAGCGCATCATCATCCGCGTCTCCGACGAGCGCGGCCGCTCGACCGACAGCGCCGTGGTGACGGTCATCCCCGTGGGCGTGACCTACGCCGTGACGGCTCCGGACACGGTCGTCGCCGGCGAGCCCTGGCCGCTGTCGGTCACGCGCGTCGACGTGACCACGGGCCGGCTGGTCACCGGCTACGACGAGACCTTCAGCATCTCGGCGATCAACGCCTGGTCGGGCGCGGTGCGCCCCGACCCGGCGCTCTTCCCGGCGGGCGTGCTGCGCTACACCTACGGCGCCACCGTCGAGGGCCGCGCGCGGCTCGACGACCAGGCCTACGACCGCGCCGAGTCGATCTATCTGCGCGTGACCGACGCCGCCGGCGGCGACGTGCTCAGCCGTCTGATCACCGTGCTGGCCGCCCCGGCGCAGACCTTCACCCTGACCCTGCTCGAGTCGGACGGCTCGCCCTTCGACCGCGTCCTGCGGCCCGACCAGCAGATCCGCGTCCGCGTCGCGGCGCGCGACGAGGGTGGCAACCCGGCGCCCCGGGCCGCCGTCGTCTTCGAGATCCGCGCCGGCGAAGCCACGCTGGGGTCGGTGCGCGCCGGTGCGGTCCACCTGATGACCGGCAGCGACGGCACCGCGGAGACGACCCTGCGCGTCGGCGCCTTCGGCACGACGGACGTCCTGCTGCGGGCCGGCGTGGACGCCCTCGACCCCGAGGAGGTCCTGCTGGCCGTGGCCGGGCCGCCCGTCACCACCCCGTCGTTCACGGGCGTGGCCAGCGAGTACCTCGACGGCTGGTACGTCAGCGACGACACGCAGATCACCCTGTCGGCGGTGCCGGGCATCCCGGAGGCGGTCACGACGATCCGCTTCGACGTCGACCAGTCCGACGGCGTGCAGCCGCTGACCGCCTACCAGGAGCCCTTCACCCTGGGCGACCTGATCCCGGGAGAATCGGGGGTTCATGTTCTGCGCTTCTTTGCCGAAGAGAATACGGGCGTGAAGGAGGCGCTGCGGCAGATCGTGCTCTACACCACGCAGGCTCTGGACGGGGACCGGGAGATCACCAACCGCCCCAACCCGTTCAACCCGGTGCACGAGCTGACCCGGATCCTGTTCAAACCGACGGCCGCCGGCACGGTGAACATCACGATCTACGACCTCTACGGGACGATCGTGCTGAACCACCACCAGAACGCCGCCGCCGACCAGACCACCGAGTTCGCCTGGGACGGCCGCAACGGCCAGGGCGATCTGGTGGCCAACGGCGGCTACATCTGCCGGGTGACCGGCCAGGGCTTCGATTTCCGCCGCAAGATCGCGGTGGTGAAGTAGGAGAGGCCATGATCCGCCACGCGGACAACAACCAGCGCCAGCACCCCCGACGCGCCTTCGGCGCGGCGGAAAGACGATACCCCGCGCTCCTGCTCCTGGCGGCGCTGCTGGCTGCCGGACCGGTCCTCGCCGGCCAGGACGGCGGCGCCCCCGGCGCGTTCCTGCGCTTCGGCAGCAGCGCCCGCAGCCTCGCCCTGGGCGGGGCCGTCGGCGCGCTCGGCGGCGACGTCGCCACCGTGTACTGGAACCCGGCCGCCCTCTCGCAGCTGCGCACCATGGAGGTGACGGCGATGGGAGCCACCCTCTTCGGCGACACCCGCTACTCCTACGTGGCGTTCGGTCTGCCGAGCGAGGGACGGGGCACCTTCGCCTTCAGCGGCACCTTCACCAACAGCGGCGAGTTCGAGCGCGCGTCGGAATGGGTCGACATGGACGACACCTTCCAGGAAAAGGAAGGGATCTTCGCGCTGACCTACGCCCGGGGCAGCAGCCGCCTGGGCTGGGGCGTGACCCTGAAGTCGATCTCCCAGGACGTGGCCGGCTTCACCGGTTCGGGCTACGGCGCCGACGTGGGCCTCTACCTGCGGCCCGAGCGGCGGCTCAGCCTGGGCATTTCCTACCAGAACGCCCTGCAGCCCGAGATCACGCTGCTGGACACGCCGGAGAAGCTGGCCCGGACCCTGCGCGCCGGCGCCGGCCTGCACTTCTTCAACAACCGCATGCTCGTGCTGACGGACGTGGTCCGCACCGACCTGATGGACCTGGACTTCCAGGGCGGCATCGAGGCCTGGCCGCTGCGGCAGCTGGTGCTGCGCGGCGGTTACGACACGGTCCGCGACCAGACCAGCTTCGGGGCCGGCGTGCGCTGGCAGAACTGGCAGCTCGACTACGCCCACGTCGCGCACGACCTCGGCTCCACGACCGTGGTCAGCGCCACGATGCGCTTCGGCATCACCGACGGCGTAGAGATCCACAGCGACCGGCTGCGCTTCAGCCCGTCCGGCAACGACCGCAGCGTCTCCTTCGGCGTCAACACCGCGCTGCGCGGCGAGGTGGCCGAGTGGCGCGTCGAGATCCGCAACGACCAGGGCGATCTGGTCCGCCGGATCTTCGAGGAGGGCCCGCCGCCGGAGGCCGTGGTCTGGGGCGGCGAGGACGAGAACGGCCGGCTGGTGGGCGACGGCGTCTACAAGGCCACCGTCGTCATCCTGGACGACCTGGGCCAGGAGTGGGACCACGTGGTCCAGGTGGAGATCATGGGCTTCCGCAACCGGACCCGCACCCCGATCCGCATCGACGTCGACGGTTCCGAGAGCCTGAAATCGCGAGAGGACGACCGATGAAACGACTTGCTGCCACCCGGCGGCCGGCCCGACCGGCCCTGCTGGATCTGTCGGCCCTGCTGGCCCTGCTGGCCCTGCTGGCCTTCGCCGCTCCGCCGGCTCTCGCCGGCGACGACGACTCGGTGGTTCCCAACGAGGACGCGCTCTGGCGCGCCGCCGGCGACACCTTCGCCCGCGACGCGGACAAGGGCAACGCGCTGCAGCAGTACCAGCTGTACCTGACGCACTACAAGAAGACCGACCGCGCGGCCCGCGCCCAGTACATGGTGGCCGAGTGCTACTTCAGCAACGGCGACTACGACACGGCGCTGCGCGAGTACGACCGCGTCGGGAAGTTCAAGGGCGGCGACCCGTTCCTCGTGGGCAGCGCGCTGCTGCGCCGGGGCGAGTGCCAGTACAACCTGGGCAAGCCGGAGCGGGCCCTGGAGACCTTCACGCAGCTGCTCCAGCAGAGCAGGGACAGCTTCCTGGCCGGCGAAGCCCTGTTCGCCATGGGCCAGACCCAGGCCTCCCTGCAGGACTGGCGCAGCGTGGAACGGACCTACAAGCAGCTGCTGGCCGACCGGCCCGGCTACCAGAAGCTGCCGCAGGTGCAGTTCGTCCTGGGCCTGTTCGCCTTCGTCAAGGAGGACTACGAAGAGGCCACGCAGCATTTCGAAAAAGTGGATACGGACCTGGGCCTCTACTACCTCGGCCGCTGTCTCGAGGCCACCGGCCAGTACATCCTGGCCGTGCAGCGCTACCGCCAGGCCCTGCGGCTCTTCCCGGAGAGCCCGCTGGCCGACGACGCCGCGTTCAGCGTCGCGGAGGCCTTCTACAACAGCAACCAGAACAAGGTCGCCGCGCGCAGCTACCGCGACTTCCTCGAGGGGTACCCCGAGAGCAAGTTCGTGCCGATGGCGCGCTACAAGCAGGCCTGCGTGGACTACCGCTCCGGCGAGTACAACGAGTGCGTGCGCAAGCTCGAGGACCTCTGCAAGGACCTCGGCGGCGAGCCGATCTGCGCGCCCGCCAACTACCTGATGGGCTCGGCCTGGATGGCGCTCGGGCGGACCAGCCACGCCATCTTCGCCTTCACCGAAGTGGTCAAGGGCTACCAGGACTCGGAGCTCGCCAGCGGCGCGATGCACAAGGTCGTCTACGCCTACATCGCCGAGAAGAACTACCCCCAGGCCGTGCTGATGGCGCACGAGTTCCTGGACATCTTCCCCGGCGACCCCCTGGCGGCCCGCGTCCAGGTGCTGCTGGGCTACGCCCACAAGGAACTGCAGGAGTACGACCTCGCGGTGCGCGAATTCCAGAACGTCATGGACCGCCACGTCAACACCGACGCCGGCGAGCGGGCGCTGTTCCTGGCGACCGACACCTACCTGAAGCTGGAGCAGTACGACCGCCTGATCACCAACTACCACTTCATCGCCAACCGCCTGCTGCCGACGCCCAGCCCCTGGCGCGCCCGCACCTACTACCAGCTCGGCGAGGCCTACTACCACGAGGGCCTCTTCCGCGAGGCGGGCGGCATGTACCGGCTGGTGCTGACGGGCTACCCGCGCAGCGAGGTGGCGGCGGCCAGCCTGCAGGGCCTGGTGGCCAGCTACAGCCAGATCGGCGAGTACGACCTGGCCCTGGAGGAGCAGGAGAAGTTCCTCTTCGAGCTGGCGAACGCCGACAGCGAGGAGGGCGGCAACTCGCTGGCCCTGGGCTCGCTGTACTTCAACCAGCACGACTACCAGAAGGCGCTGGAGGAGATCACCAAGTTCCTGGAGCGCAGCCCCGAGGGACCGCAGGTGGCGGCCGCGCTGCTGAACCAGGGCGACTGCTTCTACCGCCTGCAGTACTACGAGAACGCGGTGGAGGCCTGGCAGAAGCTCGTCACGAACTACCCGCGGGCGAGCGAGGCCGAAGAGGCGCTCTACCGCCTGGCCGACACCCAGTTCGGCCTGGCCCAGTTCGAGCAGGCGCGCGCCAGCTACCTGACGCTGCAGAACCGCGCCCCCGACGGCCCGCACGCCGCCGACGCCGCCTTCGGCCTGGCCAACTGCCACTACAACCAGCAGCAGGACCAGGCGGCGATCACGGCCTTCCAGGCCTTCGTCGAGGCCTTCCCCGAGGACCCCCGCGTCGAGGATGCGGAACTCGGCATCCAGAGCTGCTACTACCGCAGCGGCAAGGACATGGAGGAGTACCTCGGCAACCGTCCGGACAGCCCCCTGGCCGGGGACTATTACTGGACTAAAGGTCAAAACCTCTTTGCCGAAGGAAACTACGAGGCCGCTGCCAAGGCGTTCGAAAAGGTCACTCTGGACTACGCCGACAGCGAGAGCGCCCCGGGCGCCCTCTTCTACCTGGCCGAGAGCTACTACCGCTTGGAGCAGATGCCGATGGCGCTCGCCGGCTACCGCAGCTTCCTGAAGACGAATCCCGACCACGAGCTGGTCGGGCTGTCGCGCTTCCGCGAGGGCACCGTCCTGTACAAGACGGAGCAGTACGAGGAAGCGGCGGAGGCCTACGAGTACCTGGTCGACACCATGCCCGGCGGCGAGTACTCGCCCCTGGCCCTGTTCAATGCCGGCCTCTGCTACCAGGAGCTCGAGGACTGGCCGTCCGCCATCGGGGCTTTGATCCGCTTCCAGGCGGACTACCCCGGCGACGAGCGCGCCAAGGGCCTCTCCTTCCAGATCGCCACGCTGTACCAGGACGAGCTCGGCGACTACGAGAACGCCGCGAAGACCTACAGCAAGGCGCTCGAGAAGGGCGAAGCGGGCATCGAGGAGATCGGCTACCGGCAGGGACAGTGCTACGAGAAGCTCGACCGCATCGAGCAGGCCGTGGCCAGCTACGAGATGTCCGCCAGCGGCGCCGACGCCGCGGCCCCGCACCGCATCGCCAGCCTGGCCCAGATCGGCCAGATCAGCGAGGAGCGCGGGGACTGGAGCACCGCCGTCCAGGCCTACAACCGGATCGTGCAGACCAACGGCAAGCCGGAATGGACGGCGATGGCCGAGGGCCGGCTCGCCGAGATCCAGGCCATGTCAGCCGGCAACTAGCCGGACAACACAGAGAGAGGGGAACCCGCTCATGATGGGGATGTCGCTCACCAAGACTCTTTTCGGATCACTGTCGATGATCGTGCTGATCGTCTGTTCCGTCGTCACCGTCGGCTACGCCATCGAACGCAGCCTGTACTTCTACCGTTCCCGGTCCGACTCGCGCAGCTTCATGAAGGCTCTCGCCGCGAAGATGAAGGGCGGGGACATGAAGGCCGCCGGCCAGTGGTGCGACCAGCAGAAGGGCGCGGCCCCCCGCGTCGTCAGCCAGTGCCTGCCGCACACCGACATCCCCACTTCCGAGCTCAAGCAGCGCTTCGACACCGCCATCGAGATGGAGCAGGTGGAGATGGAGCGCAACCTGAGCGTGCTGGGCACGATGAGCAACATCGGCCCGCTGCTGGGCCTCTACGGCACGGTGGTCGGCATCATCCGCGCCTTCTCCGACATCGCGCGCACCGGGTCCGGCGGCAGCGCCGTGGTGGCCATGGGCGTCAGCGAGGCCCTGCTGACCACGGCGGCCGGCATCATCGTGGCCGTCATCGCCACGGTCTGCTTCAACCTCTTCGTCCGTCGCATCCGCACGCGCATCATCGAGCTGGAGGACGTCCGCGAGGAGTTCTTCAACGTGCTGCGCGGGCTCGCCCGCCAGGACGACCGACCGGCCGCACGGGTCAAGGCGGACAAGCGCGACGTCAACGCCCTGTGCGACGCCGTCGTCACCACGGCCCAGGAACCCGCCGCGGTCGGCCGGTAGGAAGCGAGGCCGACGTGGCACGATCCAGTCGATCGCGGATGCGTGAGGAGAACTCCCCCAACATCACCCCGTTGGCGGACGTCACGACCACGCTGATCATCGTGTTCCTGATGACCATGCCGGCCATCCTGGGCAACGGCATCCAGGTCAACGCGACGCGCGCCGAAGCCAGCGAGACCGTGGTGACGACGCGGGAGCACCAGGACGAGGAGATGCTGATGGTGAGCGTCACTCCCGAGGGCATCAAGCTCAACGGCGACATGGTGGCGCTGGCGGACCTCGAACAGAGGCTGACGGACGCGCTCTCCGCGCGCACCGACAAGACCGTGGTCATCGTGCCGAGCGACTTCGTGAAGCTCGGGGACGTGGTCGACGTCATGGACGCCGCCAAGGGCGGCGGCGCCAGCAGCCTCGCGCTCCTCAACCGCAAGGAGGAGGCGCGTTGAAGGTCTACCGTTACGAAACGAAAACCGACGTCGTGCCGATGATCAACGTGTCGCTGGTGGTCGTGTTGACCCTGATGATCATCTCGCCGTTCCTGAACGACACCACCCACAAGGTGGAACTGCCGGAGGCGCGCGCGAGCCAGATGGACGACACCGACAAGACCGAGATCATCTTCACCCTCGAGGGGCAGATCTTCGTGGGCGAGGAGCAGATCGCGCTCGAGGAAGTGCGCGCCCTGCTGACGCCCCTGTTCGAGAACAACCCCGACGCCGTGGCCGTCGTCAAGGCGGACAAGGGTCTGATGTACGGGGACGTCGAACGTCTCATCGCCGAGGTCGAAGGCGCCAAGGCGGCCCGCATCGCCATTTCCACCGGCAAAAAGGGTGGCGAGGGGGTGGGCTCGTGATGATGAGGCACGAGATGAACCGCCGCGCGGCGACGACGGGCGGCTTCACCACCAGCGTCGTCGTCCACGCCGCGATCTTCCTGCTGCTCGCGCTGATGATGCGCGAGGGCGCCCGCCAGGCCGGCGAGACCTTCGACGAGCTGACCGAGATCGCCTACATCGAGGCCCGCTACGGCGAGGACGTGGCCCAGCAGGTGCGCGTCAAGACGCAGCCGGTGGTCCAGCCGAAACAGGAGACGCCGGCCGAGTCGAAGCTCGAAGAGACGCCGGTCCCGCAGCCGGAGACGCCGCAGCCCGCGCTGCAGAGTCGCCCGCTGCTGCAGACCCTGCCGAACAAGCTGGCGACGCGGCCGTTGCTGCAGAGCCGGCAGGCCGCGGACGTGGATGCGCCGCGCCTGACGTCCGCCCAGCAGCGGCAGTTCCTGGACACCACCTCGCGCCAGCTGGATTCCCGCACGTTCGCCGACGCCGCGCCGCGGCTCGACACGCGCAACCTGCGTGATCCCTCGGCTCTGGCCGCGGACGCGAACGCGCCGCGCCTGACGTCGCGGGAGGCGCAGGCCGCGTTCCAGGGCAACGACGTGGCGCTGGTCGGGCGCAAGAGCAGCGTGGACCTCTCCGAGGTCGACTTCGAGGTCGGGCAGGGCGGCGCTTCGTCCGGCGGCGGGCGCATGGCGCTGCAGTTGGCCACCGGCGGCAGCGAAACCGGCCACGCCGGCCTGGTCGGCGGCAGGCTCGAGGAAGGCCAGACGGCCTACCAGGGCTCGGTCGCCGCGCTCGTCCAGACCGCGAAGGACAACGAGCGACGGGCCGCGGCCGCGATCGACGTGGCGGCGCCCGCGCGCTCCGCCTCCACGCAGGGCCGCGCCACCATCCTGGATTACGGCCCCGGCGGCTCGACCGGCGCCACCGGCCAGGCCAGCCTGCGCGGCCGCCAGCAGGCCCCGGCCGAGACGCCGACCGCCGCGGCGGTGGCCGAGGCCACCAGCAAGCCGACGGCCCCGCCGCAGACGCAGCTGGCCGAAACGCAGGCCAAGGCCATGGGCGGCAAGGGCGTCTCGATGACCATCAGCGGCCAGATCAGCGACCGCAAGGTCACCGCCAGCGCCATGCCCGTCTACAGCGAGGCGGCCCGCAAGGCCGGCTGGGAGGGCGTGGTGGCCGTGCACTTCACGGTCCTGCCCGACGGGCGCGTGAAGGACAACATGTACTTCGACCAGACCTCGGCCCACCGCGACCTGAACCGGGCCGCGATGGAAGCCGTCAAGCAGTTCCGCTTCGAGCCCCTCTCGGGCGCGGATCGTGTCGAGCAGTGGGGGGTGATCACGATCGTCTTCCGCCTCAGCTGAGCGGAACCCCGACAACTCCATAGCCGACGAACCTGAGTCAAAGGACACACATCATGACTCGCAACGACTTCAGGGGATTTCTGACCATCGCCGCGGGCGTCTGCCTCCTGTTCGGCAGCGCCCCGGCCCCCGCCGTGACGGAACAGGAGACGGCCGTCGCCCAGGGCCTGCCCGAGATGGTCGTGGAGGCCGAGAACCAGGTCCTGCAGAACATCGTCAAGAGCACGTTCGAGGTCGCGCTCAGCGCCGCGATCATCGACACGTTCTTCACGGACTTCGACGAGGCGGTCCTGGAGATCAGCCCCGTCGAGGGCCTGCAGCCCTTCCTCAACAACCCCCGCGACCTGCACAGCGACCAGGTCCCGCACTGCTGGCTGCGGGATCCGGCGCAGCCGCCGGTGGTGACGTTCTACCCGGAGGACCCCGAGGGGCACCAGGCCCGCCGCTGGGCGCTGACGGTGACCGACTTCCGGGGCGCCCCGTTCCGGCACTTCGAGGACAAGGGGCAGCCGCCGGGCCAGGTCGCCTGGGACGGCCGCGGCGACCTGAACGAGATGCTGCAGGTGGGCTACCCCTACAGCTACGTCTTCAGCGTCACCGACAAGGGCACCAACACCTACAACTACGCCGGCATCAGCTTCCGCATCCCGGCCGTGGACTACCGCGAGAAGAACGAGCGCCGGCTCGAGTTCACCGGCGACGAGGTCTTCCAGAAGGGCGGCACGCTCCTGCGCGACAGCGGTCGCGGCTGGCTGACCCGCGCGGCGGACCAGATCCGCAAGGACCACCCCTATTCGCCGCTGAAGGTCGTGGTTCAGGCCGAGAACAAGCGGCTGGCCCAGGACCGGGCCAAGGTCGTGGCCGAGTTCCTGGTCGGGTGCATGCTGCTCTCCGACGACTGGATCAAGGTCGAGGCCGTGGCCAAGCCCGATCTCCGCTCGGAGATGGACGGTTCGGTGAGCATCCGCGTGGAGCACGCCGCGGGGGTTTGAGCGACCCTCCCGCGACGGGCCGAACGTGCGAAGGGGGTGCCGCGGCAGCGGCACCCCCCTCTGTTGATCCACCGGCCGACCGGAGGGGTTGATTCTTGTCCGCTTTTAATGGATGATGGTGCCGACACGCGCCGACCCGGGGTGAGGGAGATGGCGACCATGGACGCAACCAGCGTCACGAAACACACCGACCAGTTGTCGGACAGCCCATTCGGCCGGAAGGTCGGGCCCGACATCTGTGGGCTCCTTTTGGGGATGGCCGAGACGGTCGACCTCGCGGCCGGCGCGCCGCTCTTCGAGGAGGGGGACGCCCCGCAGGGCGTCTACTTCGTCTGCGCGGGGCAGGTCAAGCTGATCCGCTCCGGTCCCGGTTACCGCGAGCACATCGTCCACCTCGCCGAGCGCCAGGCCATGTTCGGGGAAGCCTCGCTCTTCCTGTCGAACCACCCCGTGACCGCAGTCGCCCTGAAGCCCAGCACGCTGCTGCGCTTCCCCCGGGCGCCGTTCCTCGAATACATGGCCCGCCAGCCCGTCCTGCAGGGATACGTCCTGGAGGTCATGGCCTGCTGGCTGGAACAGCTCATCGAGAAGATCGACGAACTGACCCTCTGCGACGGCGCCCAGCGGCTGGCCCGCTACCTCGTCGGTCTTCACGAGAAGAACCCCTACTCCGGTTTCGTCACCGCCGCGCAGGTGGAGCTGCCGACCCGCAAGCGCGACCTCGCCACCATGCTGAACATGAACCAGCCCTCCCTCTCGCGCATCCTGAGGCAGATGCAGGACCAGACCCTGATCGAGGTCAAGGGGCGCCGTGTCGTCCTGAGGGACCTCGAGGCGCTGCGCGGGCTGGCGCGACTGCCCGAATTCCGGGGCGTACACCGGGATTTCGCCTGATCCGCCGCCCGTCGCGACAGGCCCGCGCCGACTCCGTCGTCTTGACATTCCGCCGTCAAACGCCTACCCTTGCCTGTTCCGGGCCGATACGGACCTAGGTGATGGATGCGTGCGAGCGGCGCCCCGCGGGGACCGGCAGCACGCCCGCCGGCCCGCAGGTGAAGACGCCGTCAATCCATTGACGATCGTTGCCGATCGTGCACGACGGCCTTCGCGAACCCGAGACGCCCTGGAGGCATCGACGTGAAGTTTACCGGTTCGAAGATCAAGAAGTCCCGAGCGCTGGGGATCCCCCTGTCGCCCAAGGCGGAGCGCTACCTGGACCGCAAGCCCTACCCGCCCGGACAGCACGGCAAGCTGCAGCAGATGCGGCGCCGCAAGATGTCCCCGTACAAGACCCAGCTGCTGGAGAAGCAGAAGCTGCGCGCCCAGTACAACATCCACGAGCGCCAGCTGCGCAACTACTACGCGAAGGCCTCGCGCAAGGGCGACATGGTCAACTCGCTGGTGCAGGAGCTGGAGTCGCGGCTGGACACGGTCGTCCTGCGCGGCGGCCTGGCCCGCTCGATCTACGCCGCGCGCCAGTACGTGAGCCACGGCCATATCCTGGTCGACGGCCGCAAGGTCAACATCGCCAGCTACCGCGTGCGCCCCAACCAGGTCGTCGGCATCCGCGAGAAGAGCCGCAACCTCGACTGCATCCAGATCGCGCTGGACACGTCGCAGACGGTGCCGCCCTACCTGGAGCGCGACAAGAAGTCCATGACCGTGAAGTTCCTCTACGACCCCCCGCGGGCGGAAGTGCCCCTGCTGTGCGAGGTGCCGCTGGTCATCGAGTTCTACTCGCGCTGATCCTCGCGAAGATCCCGGAACGAGCCCGGAGCCCTGCGGCTCCGGGCTTTTTTTGGGGAGATCAGGGCAAGAGTCCGGCGCCTGCACCCGCTGATCGTGCCGGATCCTCCTCCCGAATGAAACGGCGTATGCTCATAATGATCGCCATGGATGACCTCCCCGGAGGAGCCATTCCGCGAAAACTCCTTATGAAACATGGAGTTAAGCCGTGGCTCAGAACTTGCCTTCCCGTGGGTTCCGGAGATGGATGGCAAGTTTGGCAATTTCAGAGGAGGAACCCACATGGACGATCACGTCGAGAAGACCGGAGGCAGGCGCGGAAGAGTGATTGCCTTTCCGGACGGTCATCTTAAAACCGTATTCAAGTCTTATTTTCGTAGCCCCACGCCCCCAAAAAATATCGTAACTGATTTATTTTCATATAGTCATCTCAATATGCCCGGTGGACGGTCAGAAACTGGGCAAATAAAAATTGTGCCGTCATCCGTCTTTTTGTGCTATAGTATTGATGTTCACCGCGGATCTCAAGAAGATCCGATGGGGACGGGTACAAGAGTCGAACGTGGCGATGGTCGCCGCCTTCAGCCTACAGGAGAAAAGACTATGAAGCAGCTTGCGATCGTATCCCTCCTGATCCTGAGCCTCGCGGCCGTCGCGCAGGCCGGCGTCATCAACGACATCCGCACCGGCGTGATCCCCGACGGCACCGTGGTCGTGGTCGAAGGCGCCGTGGTGACCGCCGTCCAGAACAGCAGCTTCACGATGACCGAGCTGCCCGCCGGTCCCTACACGGCCATCTGGGTCTACGTCGGCGCCGCGCCCGCGGTCGCCATCGGCGACGTCGTGGAAGTGAAGGGCCTGACCCGCGATTTCTACGGCCGCGCCGAGATCAACCTGCTGTACCCCGGCGACGCCCACGTCACCGTCACGGGAGCTAGCCCGGTGCCGAACATCCAGCTGACCACCACGCAGCTGCAGGCCGATCCCGAGGCGTGGGAGAGCCAGGTCGTGACGATCACCGACGGCCTGATCGTCCAGGAGATGCTGCCCGAGGGCATGTGGCGCGCCGATTCGGTCGAGACCGGCCTGAGCGTGATCTTCGACGACTACTTCTTCGACTACGCCACGGTCGACCTGGGCGACTGCTACAACAACGCCTACGGCATGTACCAGTGGTTCGGCGACATGTGGATCTTCAAGGTCTTCACGACCGCGGACACCGACTGCACGGTCGCCAACGAGGACCTCAGCTTCGGTTCGCTGAAGGCGCTGTACCGTTAGTCCGCTCTGCTCCTGGGCTGGATATGGGGACCGCCGGTCACGGCGGTCCCTTTTCGTATCCATCCGTCGCGCCCTCAGGGCTGCGGCGACAGGTGGCCCTGGACGTAGTCGCGGACGCCGTCCTCGAGGCGGGTGAAGGGGAGGTCGCAGCCGGCGCGGCGCAGTTTCGCGAGGTCGGCCTGGGTGTGGTACTGGTACTTGCCGCGCAGGTGGTCGGGCATCTCGATGTAGTCGAGGCGGGGTTCGCGGCCCAGGGCCGCGAAGACGGCGGTCGCCAGGTCGTTCCAGCTGCGCGCCTCGCCGGTGCCGCAGTTGAACAGGCCGTTGACCGCGGGGTTGTCGAGCAGCCACAGCACGACCGCCACGGCGTCGCGGACGTCGACGAAGTCGCGCACCTGGCCGCCGTCGGAAAATTCCGGGCGGTAGGACTTGAACAGCTCGACCCGCCCCTTCGCGAGGATCTGGCCGTGGGCCTTGTGGACGACCGAGCGCATGTCGCCCTTGTGGTCCTCGTGCGGGCCGTAGACGTTGAAGAACTTCAGGCCGGCGACGCGGTCCAGCCGGCCGCTGCGCAGCGCCCACAGGTCGAACAGGTGCTTGGAGAAGCCGTACATGTTCAGCGGCGCGAATCCGGGCGTCGCCTGGTCTTCGTCGCTGTAGCCGAGCGAGCCGTCGCCGTAGGTGGCGGCGCTGCTGGCGTAGACGAAGCGGATCCCCTCCTCGAGGCACCACTCGCACAGCTCGCGGCTGTAGCGGTAGTTGTTGTCCAGGAGGTAGTCGGCGTCGGTCTCGGTGGTGCTGCTGCAGGCGCCCAGGTGGATCACGGCGTCGATGTCGGCGGTCAGCGCCCCCTCGCGCACGTCCAGCCGGAAGTCGTCCTTGTCCACGACGTCCTCGACGCGCAGGCCCAGCAGGTTGCGCCACTTCGCGCCGTCGCGCAGCCGGTCCACCACCACGATGTCGTCGATGCCGCGGGCGTTGAGCCCGCGCACGACGTTGGCGCCGATGAAGCCGGCGCCGCCGGTCACGATGATCCTGCCCATGGTCCCTCCCGGGATGCGGGTCGTCGGGTCGGATGCGAATCTACCCGCCGTGGGGTGCGGCGTCAACGTGGCCCCGCGTCCGGCGCAGCAGCTTCCAGTCGCGCATCACGGCGCCGATCGCCGAGGTCGCCGACCAGACGAAGCCGGGCCAGCCGTCCACGAAGCCGGTGCGCATCACGTACTGGCGCCAGAAGGTGGCCGGGCCGGTGGTCAGCAGGTGCCACCAGCGGAAGCGGTACTTGTCGCCCTGGGCGTCCAGCGTGGTGTAGTGGTCGACCTTGCGCAGGTAGGCGCGCCAGTCGTCCATCGCCGCGTGCAGCAGCGGCGCCTCGATCCGCCCCGTCGTGGCGCCCGGCGCGAGCTGCAGGCTCTCGTGGACCAGTGAGGGGGTGAAGCGCGCCCTCCCGCGGCGGACCAGCCGCAGGGTGTGGTCGCGGGCCAGGCAACGCGCGCGCATGCGCCGTCCCAGCACGGTGTTGACGCGGTGCAGCACCCAGCCGTCGTGCCGCCCGAGACCGCCGTCGGCCTTCAATCCGCGCAGATGCTCGCGCAGGGCGGGGGACAGTTCCTCGTCGGCGGCGATGCAGAGCGCCCAGTCCGCGCTCACGCGGTCCAGCGCCGCCTGCCAGGTCTCGCCGAAGCCCCGGAACTCGATCTGGTCGGCGACGACCCGGGGGAAGGCGCCGCCCGCAGCGGCGATGGCGATGATGCCGGGCGTGCCGTCGTCGCTGCCGGTGTCCAGCACGACCAGCTCGTCGACCAGCCCCGCGAGGCTGGCGAGGCAGCGCGGCAGCAGCCGCTCCTCGTTCTTGACGATCAGGAATGCCGCCAGGGTGTCCAGAGTCGCGCCTCGTCGTGCTGGTCCGCTCCTGTCCGCAGCCGTTCACGGAATATTCTCGTTGAATAGTAAAGAATTACAAGTTTCATTCGTGGTTGCGCCGCGACGGCGCGGAGTTCGGCACCCGGAGGCGCGAGGCGCGGCCCATGAGGATCCTGTTCAGCAGTTGCCTGGGGGAGTGGGGGGGCGGCGAGCACTGGATGCTGTCGACCGCCCTGGGGTTGCGCGAGCGGGGCCACCACGTCGAGCTGGCGTGCGCCCGTGGCAGCGAACTGGCGCGCCGCGCCGGGGAAGCAGGGCTCGCGGTGACCGAACTGGTCTTCCACGGCGACCTGGACCCGCTGCTCTCCTGGCGCTACTGGCGGCTGTGCCGGCGCCGGCGGATCGACCTGCTCTGCCTGAACATGGACAAGGTGCTGCGCGTCGCGGGTCCCGCCGCGCGCCTGGCCGGCGCGGCGGTCGTGCCGCGGCGCGGCAGCGAGTCGCCGCTCGGCGGCAAGGTCTCGCACCGTTTGGCGTACCTCAAGGTCGCCACGGGCGTCATCGCCAACTCGCTGGCCACGCGCGCGACCCTGCTGGCGAGCGCCCCCTGGCTGACCGCAGGCAAGGTGCGCGTCATCGCCAACGGGATCGACGTCGGGCGCTACGCCCCGGATCCCGACGCGCGCGCCGCGGTGCGCGCCGAGGCCGGCGCCGGGCCGCGGACGCCGGTGCTCGGGATGGTCGGCGAACTGACGGCGCGCAAGAACCACCTCGTGGTCGTGCGGCAGCTCGGCGCCCTGCGCGCGGCGTATCCCGACCTGCAGCTGTGGATCGTCGGCGAGGGGCCGGAGCGCGGCGCCCTGCTGGAGGCGGCCCGCGCGGCCGGCGCCGGCGATGTCTTGCGGCTGCTCGGGTTCCGCGACAACGTGCCCCGCCTCCTGCAGGGAATCGACGTCTTCTGCCACCCCGCGCGGCGCGAGGGTTTCGGCTACGCCGTGGTCGAGGCGATGGCCGCCGGCAAGCCGGTCGTCGTCGCACGGGCGAGCAACCTGCCGGAGATCGTGCCGGACGGCGAGGCGGGCCTGCTGCGCGACCCCGACGACGGGGAGGGCTGGCGCGAGGCCGTCGCGGCCCTGCTCGAGGACGCCGCGCTGGCCGGCCGCCTGGCCGAAGCCGGCCGGCGGCGGGCCGGCGAGCTGTACTCGAGCCGGCGGATGCTCGACGAGGTCGAAGCGTACTTCCGCGAACTGCTGCGTCCTGCCGCCGGAGGCGGCGACGCGTCCGTCTGATCGACGTCAACACCACGTCCACAACCAAGGAGAGGCGATGAGCTACCCCGTGAACGACAAGCAGATCATCCGCAACTGCAAGATCGGCGAGGGCACCAAAATCTGGAACTTCGTCAACATGTACGAGTGCGAGGTGGGCCGCGACAGCATGATCGGCACCTTCGTCGAGCTGCAGAACGGCGTCAAGGTGGGCGACCGCACGCGCGTCCAGAGCCACACCTTCGTCTGCGAGCTGGTGACCATCGGCGACGACGTGTTCGTCGGCCACGGCGTCATGTTCATCAACGACACGATGCCGCCGCAGCCCGAGAAGGAGAAGTGGAAGTCCACGACCATCGAGGACCGCGCCTCCATCGGCAGCAACGTGACGCTGCTGCCGGTGCGCATCGGCCACGACGCGGTGGTCGGCGCGGGTTCCGTGGTGACCAAGGACGTGCCGCCCGGCGCCGTCGTCGCCGGCAACCCCGCGCGTCTCCTGCGCTACAAGGATGGTTTCGGTCCCCAGGCCTGATGCCGGCTGCGGATCGCCGCCGCCGCGATTATCCTGACCCCGTGGTGCGGGCGCCGACGGCGCCCGCTGCCTTTCGCGACCAGATCAGATCCCGGGAGGATCCTTCGCATGCCGATCATTTGCACACCGTGCCGGCGCCGGCTGCCGCCCGTCCTGGCGTTCCTGGCGGCCTGTGCCGTCGCGGGCCTGGCCGGCTCGCCGGCCGCTGCGGCCCCGCACGCCGCCGCGGAGCCCGACAGCGCCCTGGCGCGGGCCCTCGCCCGGATCGCGGGCGAGCCCCTGACGCTGGAGCAGGCGCTGCTCACGGCGGTCACGGGCTCCACCGACGCGCAGTTCGCACGGACCGAGCTGGACGCCGCGCGTAGCGCCCTGCGCCGCGAGCGCGGCGGTTTCGATCCCGAGTTGTTCGGCGACCTGGCCCGCGGCGCCTCCGACCAGCCCACCGCCTCCCTCTTCGCCGGGGCCAGCGTCCTGGAGTCCGAGCAGACCACCGGCGGCGCGGGGCTGCGCCTGCGGACCCGTTGGGGCACCGAACTGACCGCCTCGCTGGATGCCGTGCGCCTGGAGACCAACAACGCCTACGCTTCGCTGCGGCCGCAGTACGATGCGGCCGGTCGCCTGGAGCTGCGCCAGCCGTTGCTGAAGGGGTTCGGCGCGGCGGCGGGCGGCAACCTGACCGCGGCCGAGCGGAGCTACGAGGCCGCGCTCGCCGCCCACGACGACGCCGTCCTGGGCGTGCGCGCCGTGATCGAGACGGCCTACTGGCAGCTCCACGGCGCGCTGCGCGATCTCGCCGTGCAGCAGCTGCTGCGCGACCAGGCCGCCTCCCTGCTGTCGGAGACCCGCGTCAGGGCGGATGCCGGCCTGATCGGTCCCGGCCAGGTGGCCAGCGCGCGCGTCTTCCTGGCCGAGCAGGAGCAGGCGGTGCTGGACCGGCGCGAGTCCCTGGACCAGGTCTCGGACAGCTTCGCCGCGCTCATCGGGCGTCGCCCGCAGGGTGGGGCGAACCGCTACCTGACCGCCGACGCGCCGCCGCTCGCCCACGCGGTGCCGGACGAGGAGGCGGCCGTCAGCGCCGCCCTGTCGTCCAACCTCGGCCTGCGGTCGGCCGAGCGCAGCGTGGCCGCCCTGCAGGCGCTCGCGGACGCCGCCGCCGGCAACGCCCGGCCCCGCCTGGACCTGCTCGGGTCGCTGGGCGGCGTGGGCCTGGCCGGATCGGGCCGGCAGATCGTCTCGCCGTTCGGCGCCGATCCCGAGACCATCCGGACCGCCGACATCGGCGGCCTCGGCGAGAGCCTGGACCAGGCCGTGCGGCGGACCTATCCGAACTGGAGCGTGGGCGTGAGCTTCTCGCTGCCGTTGGGCGGCCGCGCGGGCGGCGGCGAGCGCGACCGGATCCGGGCCGTCGCGGCCGGCGCCGAACTGCAGCTCGAGGCCGCGCGCCGCGACCTGGAACGGCGGGTCCGCGCCGACTGCCGCGAGCTCGCTGCCAACCGCGACCGGCTCGTCCTGGCCGACGAGGGCGTGGCGGCGTCCCGCGAGCAGGTGCGGATCGGCCTGGTCGAGTTCCGCAACGGGCGCACGACGGCCTTCGAACTGGTGCGTCTGGCGGCCGACCTGGCCGCGGCGCAGCAGCGGCATTCCCAGACGCTGGTGCGCGCCGCCCGTGCGGCGGCCGATCTGCGCCGCCTCACGGCGGACGGTTCCATCACCAAGGAGAGCGGGCAGTGACTCACCGACACGCGGTTCCCTCGCGCGCCGCGCGCGCGATCCTCCCGGTCCTCGTCCTGATCCTGGCCGCCGGCTGCGCGCGGGAGAAGGCGGGAGGCGGTTTCGCCATGCCGCCGATGCCGGTCGTCACCGCGACCGCGACGCCCACGGCCATGCTCGACAGCTACACGGCCGTCGGCACCTTCGAGGCGACCGAACAGGTCGTGGTGTCCACCGAGATCGACGGCCTGGTCGTGGATCTGCCCTTCCGCGAGGGCGCCGCGCTGCGCCGCGGCGACCTCATCGCCCGGCTCGACGACGCCCAGGCCCGCGCCGAGGCGGACCGCGCCGAGGCCCGCGTCGCGCAGAGCCGCGCCGCGTTCGACCGCGTGCGCTCCGTCGTCGACCAGGGCGCCGGCGCCCCCCAGGACCTCGACGACGCTTCGGCGGCCCTGAAGGTGGCGGAAGCCGACCTGGCGGTGGCCGTCGCCAGCCTGGCCAAGACCAGGATCGTCGCCCCCTTCGACGGCACCGCGGGCACCCGCCGCGTCAACCGCGGCGCCTTCCTGCGGACCGGCCAGGCCATCACCGAACTGGCCCGCCTCGACCGCCTGCGCCTGCTGTTCTCGGTGCCCGAGCGGTACCTGGGCGCGCTGCGTCCGGGGGCGGCGGTCGCGGTGCGGACCACCGCCTACCCCGACCTGGCGCTGTCCGGGACGCTCACGGTCGTCGAGCCGGTGATCGACGCGGCCACCCGCACCGTCGGGGTCGTGGCCCTGGTCGACAACGCCGAGGGCCGCCTGCGGCCCGGCATGTCGGCCGAGGCTTCGGTCGTGCTCGAGGAGAAGCCCCTGGCGCTGGCCCTGCCCAGCGAGTCCGTGGTCGCCCAGGGCGACCGCATGCTCGTCTACGTGATCCAGCCCGACAGCACGGTGGCCCCCGTCCCGGTCACCCTGGGTCTGCGCACCTCTTCGCTGGTGGAGGTGCTCGAGGGCCTCGCGCCGGGCGCGCTGGTGGTGCGCGCCGGCCACCAGAAGATCTACCCCGGCGCGCGCGTGATCCCCCTTGCGGCCGGCGACGGGCAGGCCGCCGCGGGAGGCGCCCGATGAAGCTGAGCGAGGTCTCCGTCAAGCGGCCGGTCTTCGCGACGGTGATGAGCCTGACCATCGTGCTGCTCGGCGTGATCGCGTACACGCGGCTGCCGGTGCGCGAGTACCCCGACATCGATCCGCCGATCGTCTCGGTCTCCACGTTCTACCGCGGCGCCAGCCCCAGCGTGGTCGAGACCGAGATCACCGACGTGCTCGAGGAGACGCTCTCGACGCTCGAGGGCGTCAAGTCCCTGACCTCCTCGAGCCGCGAGCAGGGCTCGACCATCACCATCGAGTTCGAGCTGAACCGCGACGTCGACGAGGCGGCCAACGACGTGCGCGACCGCGTGTCGCGCGCGCGCGGCAGCCTGCCGAACGAGGCGGAGGACCCCGTCGTCGAGAAGGTGGACACCAACGCCCAGCCCATCATCTGGCTGGCCCTGCAGAGCGACGCGCACGGCACGCTCGAGATGTCCGACCTCGCGGACCGCGTGCTGAAGGACCGCCTGCAGCGGCTGCCGGGCGTCGGTTCGGTGTTCATCGGCGGGGAGCGCCGCTACGCCATGCGCGTCTGGCTCGACCCGCAACGGCTGGCCGCGCGCGGGCTGACCGCCGGCGACGTGGCGGCGGCCCTCGCCCGCGAGAACGCCGAGATCCCCGCCGGCCGCGTCGAGGGCGACCAGCGGGAGTTCGCGGTGCGGACCCGCGGCGAGCTATACTCGGCCGAGGAGTTCGGCGCGGTCGTCGTCGCCACGCGCGAGGGCGGCGTGGTGCGCCTGCGCGACGTCGCCGACGTGGCCGTCGGCGCCGAGGACGAGCGCACGGTCACCCGCTTCAACGGCCTGCCCTCCATCGGCATGGGCGTCGTCAAGCAGGGCAAGGCGAGCACGCTCGACGTGGCGGCGGAGGTGCGCGCGGCGCTGCCGGCGCTGCGCGAGGAATTGCCGCCGGGCATGCGCCTGGAAATGGCCTTCGACTCCTCGCAGTTCATCAGCGAGTCGATCCACGAGGTCCGCGACACGCTGCTGATCGGCGTGGCGCTGGTCATCCTGGTGATCCTGGTCTTCCTGAAGAGCCTGCGGGCCACGCTGATCCCGGTGCTGGCGATCCCGGTCTCGATCGTGGGCGCCGCGACGGTCGCGCTGGCCCTGGGCTTCACGATCAACATCCTCACGCTGCTGGCGCTGGTGCTGGCCATCGGCCTGGTCGTCGACGACGCCATCGTGGTGCTGGAGAACGTCTACCGGCACCTCGAGATGGGCAAGTCCCGGCGGCGCGCCACCCTCGACGCCACGCGCGAGATCGGCTTCGCGATCGTGTCGACGACCATCACTCTGGTGGCGGTGTTCATCCCGCTGTCGTTCCTGACCGGGACGGTGGGCACCCTGTTCCGCGAGTTCGGCATCTCGGTGGCCGTGGCCGTCCTGCTGTCGGGCTTCGTGGCCCTGACCCTGACGCCCATGCTCTGTTCGCGCATGCTGACGCCCCTGAGCGGCAAGCGCCAGAGCTGGGCCGAGCGGTCCTTCGAGGCCTTCTTCACGGGCCTGAACCGCGCCTACGCCGCCACGCTGCGCTGGTGCCTGGGGCACCGCGCGCTGGTGCTGCTGTCGGCCGCCGTGATGATCGCGGGCGCGGCGTGGGTCTACCGGCTGCTGCCGCGAGAACTGGTGCCGGTCGAGGACCGCAGCGCCGCCTTCGGCATCGTGATCGCGCCCGAGGGCTCGACCCTCGACTACACCGATGCGGCGATGCGCCAGGTCGAGGCCGCGCTCATGCCCCTGCCCGAGCGCCGCGGCCTGTTCTCGGCCGTGGGCCTGGGCTTCGGCGGCCCCGGCAGGGTCACCGACGGCTTCGTCTTCCTGAACCTCGCGCGCGCCGACGAGCGCGATCGCACCCAGCAGGAGATCGTCCAGAGCCTGTTCCCGCAGCTGATGGGCATCCCCGGCGTGTTGGCCTTCGTGATCAACCCGCCCAGCCTCGGCGGCAGCTTCAACTCCAATCCCGTGGAGTACGTGCTCAAGGGCGACAGCTACGAGCAGCTGGGCCAGGCGGTGCAGATCATGATGGCCAAGGCCCAGCAGCTGGGCTACCTGGTCAACCTGGACTCGGACCTGCGCCTGGACAAGCCCCAGCTCGACATCGTGATCGACCGCGAGCGCGCCGGGCAGCTGGGCGTCTCGGTCGCCGAGATCGGCTCGACGCTCGAGTCCCTGCTCGGCGGCCGCGTCGTCGGGAACTACAAGAGCGGCGCGAAGCAGTACGACGTGATCGTCCAGATGAGGCCCTCGGCGCGCGCGACTCCCGACGCGATCGGCGGCCTGCTGGTGCGCGGGACGGCGGGACTGGTGCCGCTGGCCAACGTGGTCACGGTGCGCGAGACAGTCGCGCCCAAGGAGCTGAACCACTACAACCGCCTGCGGGCGGCCACGCTCAGCGCCAGCCTGGCGCCCGGCGTGGACCTGGGCACGGCGCTGGACGCCCTGGACCGCATCGTGCGCGACGATCTGCCAGCCGGGATCACGCGCGAGCTGAAGGGGCAGTCGCGCGAGTACCGCGAGTCCAGCGGCAGCCTGAACTTCCTGTTCGGCCTGGCGGTCGTGTTCATCTTCCTGGTGCTGGCGGCGCAGTTCGAGAGCTTCATCCATCCGCTGACGATCCTGCTGTCGGTGCCGCTGGCCGTGGTCGGCGCCCTGCTCTCGCTGTTCTTCCTGAAGCAGGGCCTGAACATCTACTCCCAGATCGGCCTGATCATGCTGATCGGCCTGGTGACCAAGAACGCCATCCTGATCGTGGAGTACGGCAACCAGCGCCGCAACGGCGGCGAAACGGCGCGCGAGGCCATCATCCAGGCCGCGGCCATCCGCCTGCGCCCGATCCTGATGACCTCGTTCACGACGATCTTCGGCATCCTGCCCATCGCCCTGGGCCTGGGCGCCGGCGGCGAGTCGCGCCGGCCGCTGGGGATCACGGTGGTCAGCGGGTTGCTGTTCTCGACCTTCCTGACCCTGGTGCTGGTGCCGCTGGTGTACGATCTGCT